>NZ_JAPSET010000005.1:0-206169 GCF_026847585.1 Phreatobacter sp. AB_2022a | reverse complement strand
GCGCTACATTCCGTCAGCCGCGCTGGCGGCGGCGCGCGCGGCCGGCGCGACCGGGCCGGTGCTCAACGACTATGCCTTCGGCGGCTGGCTGATCACCCAGGGCGTGCCGACCTTCTTCGACGGCCGGACCGAGCTCTATGGCGGTCCCTTCGTGGTGCACACCCTGCGCGCGCTCGACCTCTCCGAAATCGACGGGCTCATGACGCTGCTCGACCGCCACCGGATCGGCTGGACGCTGCTGACGCCGCAGACGCCGGCGGTCGCCCTGCTCGACCGGCTGCCGGACTGGCGCCGCATCCATGGCGACGGCGTCGCCGTCGTTCATGTCCGGCGCTGAAACGGCGGCTATTCGGCCGCCTGCGGATAGCCGAGCTTGGCGTTGAGCTTGTCCATCAGATCGATCGCGGCGTCGGCGATCGGCGTGCCGGGCGGGAAGATCGCGGCGGCTCCGGCCTTGTAGAGTGCATCGAAATCCTGCGGCGGGATGACCCCGCCGACCACGATCATGATGTCCTCGCGGCCCTGGGCGGCGAGTTCGGCCTTCAGTTCCGGGACCAGGGTGAGATGGCCGGCGGCGAGCGACGAGACGCCGACGCAGTGCACGTCGTTCTCGATCGCCTGCTTGGCCGCCTCGGCCGGCGTTGCAAACAGCGGCCCGATATCGACGTCGAAGCCGAGATCGGCAAAGGCGGAAGCGATCACCTTCTGGCCGCGGTCATGGCCGTCCTGGCCGACCTTGGCGACCAGGATGCGCGGGCGGCGTCCTTCGTTTTCGGCGAAGGCCTCGACCATGTGCTGGACCCGGGAGACATTCTCGTTCATGGCGCCGACCTCGCGCTTGTAGACGCCGGAGATCGCCTTGATCTCGGCCTTGTGGCGGCCGAACACCTTCTCCATGGCGTCCGACATCTCGCCGACCGTCGCTTTCGCCCGCGCTGCGTTGATGGCGAGTTCGAGCAGATTGCCGTTGCCGCCGGCCGCGGCGGTCAGCGCGTCGAGCGCGGCCTGGACCTCGGCCGGATTGCGCTCGGCGCGCAGCCGCTTCAGCTTGTCGATCTGGCTCGCGCGGACGGCCGAATTGTCGACCTTGAGCACGTCGATCGGCTTCTCGCCGTCCGGCTTGAACTTGTTGACGCCGATCACCGACTGGATGCCGGAATCGATGCGGGCCTGCGTCTTGGCGGCAGCTTCCTCGATGCGCAGCTTGGGAATGCCGGCGTCGATCGCCTTGGCCATGCCGCCGAGCGCCTCGACCTCCTGGATATGCTCCCAGGCCTTGGCGGCAAGATCCGCGGTCAGCCGCTCTACATAGAACGAGCCGCCCCAGGGATCGATGATCCGGCAGGTGCCGGATTCCTGCTGCAGGAACAGCTGGGTGTTGCGGGCGATGCGCGCGGAGAAATCGGTCGGCAGGGCCAGCGCCTCGTCCAGCGCGTTGGTATGCAGCGACTGGGTATGGCCCTGGGTCGCCGCCATGGCCTCGATCTGGGTGCGGATGACGTTGTTGAACACGTCCTGCGCGGTCAGCGACCAGCCGGAGGTCTGGCTGTGGGTGCGCAGCGGCAGGCTCTTGTCGGATTTCGGCTCGAAGTGCTTGACGAGCTTTGCCCACAGGAGGCGGGCGGCGCGCAGCTTGGCCACCTCCATGAAGAAGTTCATGCCGATGGCCCAGAAGAACGACAGGCGCGGCGCGAACTGGTCGACCGTCATGCCCGCGGCAAGCCCCGCGCGGATATACTCCACGCCGTCGGCGAGCGTATAGGCGAGCTCCAGGTCCTGCGTCGCCCCGGCCTCCTGCATGTGATAGCCGGAGATCGAGATCGAATTGTATTTCGGCATGTGCTTCGCCGTATGGGCGAAGATGTCGGAGATGATGCGCATCGAGGGCGCAGGCGGATAGATATAGGTGTTGCGGACCATGAACTCCTTGAGGATGTCGTTCTGGATGGTCCCCGACAGCTTGGCCTGGGGCACGCCCTGCTCCTCGGCCGCAGCGATATAAAGCGCCAGAACCGGCAGGACGGCGCCGTTCATGGTCATCGACACGCTCATCTCGCCGAGCGGAATGCCGGAGAAGAGCGTGCGCATGTCGTAGATGGAATCGATCGCAACGCCCGCCATGCCGACGTCGCCGGCAACGCGCGGATGGTCGGAATCATAGCCCCGGTGGGTGGCGAGGTCGAAGGCGACCGACAGGCCCTTCTGGCCGGCCGCCAGGTTGCGCCGGTAGAAGGCGTTGGAATCCTCGGCCGTCGAGAACCCGGCATATTGCCGGATCGTCCAGGGCTGATTGACATACATGGTCGGATAGGGACCACGCAGGAACGGCTTGATGCCCGGATAGGTGTCGAGGAAGTCGAGGCCCGCAAGGTCGGCCGCGCCATAGACCGGCGCCACCGCGATGTCCTCGGGGGTCATCCAGGCATCGCCCTCGGCCCGCGCGGCGGGCGCTGCCTTGGCAAAGGCAAGGGTCGAGAAATCGGGAATGGAGGTCATTGGCCTCTCCTCTGGCTCTCGCCACGGCGGCGCACTATCTCGTTCATAATCAGGCGGATCTGCGCGATGGAGCGTTGTCGGAAGGCTTCTGGATCGGCGCGCATTTCCTGCGCGGTCTTTCGATGGTTCATGAGCCATGTGAGCGCGATGAACACGCTGTCGAGAACCGGATTGAAGGTAAGATGGACATTGCTACCGGCGGCCAAGCGCGACTTGTAGGCCTCGGCCTTCTCCAGATTTGCCTGTGCACGCTCCAGAAGTTCTGCCAATTCCTTCGCGCTGAGAGCGGCAAGATCAAGCCGTCCATCGACCGTCAGCGGTGGCGCAGGTGCTTGCAACAAACCAACCGGAATCTGCGGGGTCTTGGTCAAGGCCAATCTCACATGCCGAGCGCTGCTTGGGCAGCGCCGAGACAGTCTAACACGTCACAGCCGGCATAGACGAACCCGTCGATACCGGCAGCCTTCAGGCTCTGTTCCGCCTCGCCCGGGCGGCCGGCGAGCCAAAGCTGCGCCGCGCCCGCCGATTTGAGCGCTTCCGCCACGCCTTCGGCCTCCGCCGCGTAGAGCTCGTCAGACGAGCAGATGCAGGCGATCTGCGCCTTGGACGCCTGGAAAGCGGCCAGAAGCGCCGCGCGATCGGCGAAAGGCTCGGGGATCGGCGCCTCGAAACCGCCGGCCTCGAACAGGTTCTTGGCGAAGGTCGCCCGCGCGGTGAAGGCTGCCACCGGGCCGAGAACCGCCAGGAACACACGCGGCCGCGTGCCGGTGCGGGCCGTGACGCCGTCAAGCGCAGCCCGCAGGGCTTCGAACGGCTCGGCGAGACGGATCGGCTGCAGGGGATCGACGAAGATCGTGTCTGTCTTCGGCCGGGACAGGGCCGCCCTGACGGCGCCGCGGGCGAAAGCCGCGACGGTCGCCTCGAAACGCTCGCCCTTGGCGGCCGCCGGCAGCTCGATCAGCGTGTCCGCTTGTCGCGGCAGGCGCGCGGGGGGACGGAGAACCTCCGGCGTCGTCTCATGCACATTGGGGAATTCGGACGTGCCGGTCAGCGGCTCGCGGCGCCTGGCGATGGCCGCGCGGCGCGCAAGGCGCACCTTGGCGACGTCGGCCTGGATCGCACCGCTCGTCAGGGCGGCGACCAGGCCCCCTGCCCGCTCGCTCGCCTGGAAGAGGCCCCAGGCCGCTTCGCAGAGCTCGGTGGTCAAGGCCTCGACGCCGCCGGAGCCGGCCGCGGGGTCTGCGACCCGGTGCAGGTTGGATTCCTCGATGAGGATCAGTTGCGTGTTGCGGGCGATGCGCCGCGCGAAGGCGTCGGGCAGGCCGATCGCGGCGGTCCACGGCTGGACCGTCACATGGTCGGCGCCACCGATGCCGGCGGCGAAGCAGGCCGTGGTGGTGCGCAGCCAGTTGACCGCAGGATCGGTCACCGACAGCATGCGCCAGGCGGTCTCGGCATGCAGGTCGAGCCGCGCCGGCGCGAGGCCGCAGGCGCTCTCCACGCGCGCCCAGAGCTGGCGCATCGCGCGCATCTTGGCGGTGGTGAGAAACTGGTCGGCATCGGCGGCCAGCAGCACCGCGATCGCCCGCCGCGCCTCGTCGAGGCCGAGCCCGGCGGCCTCCAGCAGACGCAGATATTGCACGGCGGCGCCAAGCGCGAAGGCGAGTTCCTGCGCCTCCGAACCGCCGGCATCGTGGATGACGCGGCCGTCGGCCATCACCTGCGTGCCGGCAAAACCGCGCCGGCGCAGGCCGAGCACCGCGTCCGCCGCCTTTGCCGCCGCGCCGTCCCAGCTCTCCAGAGTCCCACGCCGCGCGAAGGCGCCGATCGGGTCGATGCCGAAGGCGACGGCGAGGCCGGACGGATCGAGGCGATCGCGTTCCGTCTTCGCCGCGATCATGGCGGCGACATGCCCGGCCGCCGTGCCGGCGTCGACCCTGAGCTGGATGAGATCCAGCATGACGCCATCCAGGACCTGATCGAGATCGGCGAGGCCGTCCAGCACGAGCCCATCGCCGCGACGGTCGCCGATGGCGCCGCGCGTCACCAGGGCGAGTCCCGAGGCGCCTTCGCCCAGATCGGCAAGCGCCTGGCCGTTGGCATCGGCGGCCGCCGGCTGGTCGGCCCGCTGGACGATGGTCCAGGGCGCGCCGGCCGGCCGGCCGGCCAGCGGCTCCGCTGCGGCGGCACGCGGATAGAGCGGCTCGATGGCCAGACCATCGGCCGTGCGGCCGACCAGCGTCTTGTCGAAGGGCTTGCCCTTCAGAACGGCATCGACCGCCGCGCGCCAGTCGGCTTGCGTGGCGGCGGGGAATTCGGCGGCGAAAGCCAGGGGAGAGGACGATGTCATGGCCTCTCGATGCCAGAAAGATAAGTCTTTCGAAAGGCGTCCTTTGGACGGATCAGGGCCGCGCCGGCCGCTCGGCCGCCTGGCGTGCCGGCAGCCGCTCGATGCCGGCGGCGTCGATCTCCCGCGCCAGATCGCCCACCCGGCGTCCGCCGATGAGCCGGTTGGGTACTATTTCGGCCAGCGGCACCAGCACGAAGGCCCGTTCGCCGAGGCGCGGATGCGGCAAATGCAGGTCGGGTTCGTCCAGGCTGACATCGCCATAGGCGATGATGTCGATATCAACCGGCCGCGGCCCCCAGCGCCGGGATCGCGCCCGCTCCCGGCCGAGCCTTGCCTCCACGGCCAGCGCACGCTCCAGAAGGCCGCGCGGGCCGAGCGTGGTATCGACCGACAGCGCCAGGTTGACGAAGGGCGGCTGGTCGGTGACGCCCCAGGGCGGCGTCGCATAGTCGGCCGAGCGCGCCTTGAGGCGCACCGCAATGCCGTCGCAGAAGAGGTCGACGGCGCGATCGAGGGTTGCGCGCACGTCGCCGATATTGCCACCGAGACTGATGAGCGCGTCCACCGGCGCGGCGTCGCTGCCCGACGGCTCAGTCATGTCGACCCCGGGTCAGGACGACGCCGACATCGTCGAAGATCGCCGCGATCGGGGCATGCGGCTTGTGCACCGTGACCCTGACGGTGCGGATCTTCGGAAAGGCGGCAAGGACGGCTTCAGCCACCGCCCCGGCCGCTGCCTCGAGCAGCTTGAAGCTGCGCGTCGTGAACGCCCGCTCGGTCTCTGCCGCGATGGCCGCGTAGGAGACGGTGTCGGCGAGATGGTCGCTCGCGGCCGCCGCCGCGAGATCGCAGGTCAGATCGAGATCGATGACGAAACGCTGGCCGACCTCACTCTCGTGCTCCATCACGCCGTGATGGGCGTGGATCACCAGGCCCTTGATGAAGATCTGATCGGTCATCGTGCCTCTGCTATGGCTTGGGCGACTTTCAGCGCCTGGACGGTCTCGGCCACGTCATGGGCGCGAATGATCGCCGCGCCGGCCCGCATGGCGATGAGATGGGCGGCGAGCGAGCCGCCGATGCGCTCGTCCGGCGGGGCCGGCGAGATACGGTCGATGAACCGCTTGCGCGAGGCGCCGACGAGCAGCGGCAGGCCGAAAGCGGCAAGCCGGTCGAGCCTGGCGAGAACGGCGATGCTCTGCTCCGGCGTCTTGCCGAAGCCTATCCCGGGGTCGAGGACGATGCGATTGCGGCGAATTCCGGCCTTGTCGGCGATGGCCAGCGACCGGTGAAAGAAGGCATCGATATCGGCCATGATGTCGATCGCCGGGTCGGCCCGGTCGCGATTATGCATCACCACGACGGGAGCGCCGTGGGCGGCGACGACGGCAGCCATGTCGTGATCGTGCTGCAGGCCCCAGACGTCGTTGACGATCGCCGCCCCCTGCTCCAGCGCCCAGCGTGCGACCGGCGCCTTGATCGTGTCGATCGACACCGGCAGGCCGAGCGCGACGACATCGGCCAGGACCGGCTTCAGGCGCGCCAGCTCGTCGTCGAGCGAAACCGGCCGCGCGCCGCCGTAGGGACGCGTCGATTCCGCGCCGATATCGAGGATGTCGGCGCCCTCGGCCGCCATGCGCCGCGCCTGTGCGAGCGCCCGTTCCGGAGCGAAAAACTGCCCCGCATCGGAGAAGGAATCCGGCGTGACGTTGAGAATGCCCATCACCGCCGGCCGGCCGAGGCCGGTCAGGGCAGCCAGCAGCCCGTCCGGGGTCGAAGCGTCGGAAGCTGAAGCGGCTTTCATGGCGCGTGCTTTGAGCGCCGGGCAGCGCCATGTCAACCCATCATGACGACGCCCGGCGGGGCGTTCGGATCACTGCGGCGCGAGCGGCGCGCAAGCCCCGAGATACCGGCTCAATGCCGCCTTGGCTCCCTCCAGCGGCAGCGTGAAGGAGGCGGCCGCGCCGGCGCCGGTCAGGCGCAGCTCGCTGCCGCCGGCATCGCGCAGGAAACGTGCGAAATCCCGGAGCGTATCGGCGTCGGCCGGCTCGATCACGCTGCGTTCCGCCGTCAGCTCGCTGCGGCCGTCGGCCGGAGCCGACAGGGCGGCATCCAGCGTCGCGACGAAAAGGTCGTCGCCGGCCTCGAAGGTCACCCGGACCGGATCGGTCTTGCCCGCCGGACCGCCGCCGGGCGCGGGCACGCGCAGGCGCACCACCGGCTGCGGTCCGCAGAAGAAGCCGAGATAGACCGTGCCCGCCGACGGCCCCTCGCCGGTATCGGCCGAGACGAAAGCCTGGATCTGGCCGTCTGCCTCGTTGACGCGCCAGCCGGTCGCCTCGGTTTCCGCCGCTGCGGCCGCCGCCCCGGCAACGACCGAGGCGGTAAGGATCAGGGCCCGCAGGTTGAACGGCATCAGACGAATTGCGAAAGCCCCGGCGTGCCGCCGACGATCTGGCCCATCACATCCTCGCCGGCATGTTCGCGGCCGAAAGCGATCAGCTCCTTGCCGACGCTGGAGATCTGGCCCATGTCGAGGCCGGCGCCCATCAGATTGGCGCCGAGGCCCATGATGCCGCCGCCCATCAGGCCGCCGACCATGCCCATCAGGCCGCCGCCACCGCCGCCCGAGGCCTGCTCGATCAGCGCGGTGGACCCGGGAAGCGCCGCCAGCATCTGCTGCACCGGCTCCGACGGCCCCTCCTTCTGCAGGAAGCCCAGGATCATGCCGATGGCCTTGGAGGCAAGCGCTGAATCGATGCCGGCCGCCGCGGCGACACGGTTGATGAGGTCTTCGATCATGTCTCGTCTCCTGAGGGATATGCGGAGTTCAGGCGTGCGCAGGGCCCAGGCCCCGCGCAAGTCGCGGCAATATGGCCGCGAGGGCTGCGCGCGGCAAGCGCCGCCATTCCGCGCGGGCATATTTCCATGAGCCGCGCTTTGTGGTCTGCTCTCATACGGAGTGGCCGGCCGGCAACCGGCACCGCCACCCGCCCTCGAGGTTTCGTCCAGACGGCTCCGCCTCCCGCAGGGTTCACGTCTTGCGAGGATACGGCCCGCGCCGGAACCGATCTCCGGAGACCGCCCATGTCCTATGACCGCTCGACCATCGAAGCCGTTGTCCAGCTCTATTTCGACGGCCTCTACGAATGCGATGCCGACAAGCTCGCCGAAGCGTTCCATCCGTCCGCCGACCTGCGCTGGAACGAGAACGGCGAACTGAAGGTGCTCGGCTACAAGGACTGGCTCGGCCTGGTGCGCCAGCGCACCTCGCCGAAGAGCCAGGGCCACCCGCGCCACGACTTCCTCGTCACCGTCGACCGGTCCGACGAGAAGACGGCCTTCGTGAAGGTGAAATGTGCCCTGCCGCCGCGCTTCTTCATCGACTACCTCGTGCTGATGAAGCTGTCCGACGGCTGGCGCGTGGTGTCGAAATCCTATCGCTACGAAACCCGCGAATAGGCCCGCAAGGGATCGCTGAGTTTGGCCTCAGCCCCGGACCTCGGCGGCCCGGGGCTTTTTGCATGCGGCCGAGACCTGACATCACGGCCTGCCATGTCGTCACGGCCAGGTCTTGGCGACCATGGTGAGAACGTCGTAATGGGCCGCGGTCGCGCCCTTCTGATTGGTCACGCGGCAATCCCAGCGAACCTCGCCATGGTCGGCGCCGCTGCGCGGATTGATCTCCTTGCAGGTGAGCTCGACCTGCAACGTATCCCCCGGATAGACCGGCGTCATGAACCGCAGATTGTCGACGCCATAGTTGGCGAGCACCGGGCCGGGCGCCGGATCGACGAACAATCCGGCGGCGAAAGAGACGATCAGATAGCCGTGGGCGACGCGGCCGTCGAAGAACGGGTTCGCCTTCGCCGCCTCTTCGTCCATGTGGGCGTAGAAGATGTCGCCGGTGAAATGGGCGAAATGCTCGACATCCTCCAGCGTCACCGTGCGCTTCGCCGTAACCAGGCGATCGCCGACCTTGAGCTCGGCGAGCGACTTGCGGAACGGGTGGATGGCGTCGTCCCGGACGGGCGCCCCCTGGATCCAGCGGCCGGTGACCGCCGAGAGCAGCGCCGGCGCCCCCTGGACCGCGGTGCGCTGCATATAGTGGGCGACGCTGCGCAGGCCCCCCAGTTCCTCGCCGCCGCCGGCCCGACCCGGGCCACCATGCACCAGAACGGGCAGCGGCGAACCATGGCCGGTCGCCGTCTTGGCGCTCGTCCGGTTGCCGATCATGATCCGGCCATGGAACGGGGCAAGACCCGTCACCACGTCGACAGCAAACGCCGGATCATCGGTGAAGACCGAGGCGACGAGGCTGCCGCTGCCGCGCCGGGCGAGGCTCACCGCCTCGTCGACCTCGTCGTAGGGCATGACGGTCGCGACCGGGCCGAAGGCCTCCACCGCATGGACCGCGCGCGCGGCGTCGGGCCTGTCGCAATAGAGCAGGATCGGGTTGAGGAAGGCACCGGCTGCGGCATCGCCCGACACGATCGTGGGGTTGGCGGGATCGCCGGCAACGATCTCTGCCTCGGCGGCGAGCTCGCCGATGCGGGCGCGGACTTCCTCGCGTTGGCCAAGGCTTGCGAGAGGCCCCATGCGCGCGGCCTCGTCGGCGGGATTGCCGACCGGCGTCCTGGCGAGCCGGTCGCGCAGGGTCGAGACGAGCGCATCGACATGGCGACGCGGCGCGATGACCCGGCGGATGGCCGTGCATTTCTGGCCGGCCTTGACGGTCATCTCGCGCGCGACCTCCTTGACGAAGAGGTCGAACTCCTCGGTGCCGGGGCCGGCGTCGAGGCCGAGAATGGCGGCGTTCAGGCTGTCGGCCTCCATCGTGAAGCGGGTGGCGTTGTGGACGATCGCCGGATGGGCCTTGAGCTTCTGGCCGGTCGCCGCCGAGCCGGTGAAGGTCACGATGTCCTGGCCGTCGACATGGTCGAGAAGATCGCCGATGCTGCCGCAGACGAGCTGCAGCGCCCCTTCGGGCAGGATGCCGCTTTCGATGATGCGTCGGACCATCAGCTCGGTCAGATAGGCCGTCTGGCTCGCCGGCTTGACGATCGCGGGCACGCCGGCGAGCAGTGTCGGCGCCAGCTTTTCCAGCATGCCCCAGCAGGGAAAATTGAAGGCATTGATATGGATGGCGGCGCCCTGGAGCGGCGTCAGGATATGCTGGCCGGCAAAGCTGCCGTCCTTGGCGAGCGGCTCCACGTCGCCGTCGACCAGGACGCGGGTGTTCGGCAGTTCGCGCCGGCCCTTGGCGGCGTAGGACATCAAGGTGCCGATGCCGCCCTCGATGTCGATCCAGCCGTCGGCGCGGGTCGCACCGGTGGCGGCGGAGAGCGCGTAGAACTCCTCCTTCTGCGCCGTCAGGGCCTGGCCGAGGGCTTTCAGCATCGCGGCGCGGTCATGGAAGGACAGCCGGCGCAGGGCCGCGCCGCCCCTGTCGCGGCCATAGGCGAGCGCGCCGGCGAAATCGAGCCCGGACGAATCGATCCCGGCGACCGGAACGCCGGTCGCGGCATCGAGAAGCGGCACGCCGTCGCCTGCACCCTTGCGCCATGCGCCGCCGAGATAGCTTTCCAGCCGACGGACCTCCGTTGCAGCCTTGGTCATCGCGCGGTCCCTTTCTCAGCCAGCCCAAGCGTGGCCAGTTCCGATCCGATCGTGCTCTGCCAGGCGGCAAGCAGGGTTTCATTCGGCGCATGCCTGAGGCCGAGACGCGCCAGCATCTCGTAGCGGCCGGAGCCGGAAAGGCCGAAGCTCGCCGCCACCCGCGGACGCCAATAGGCGATGGCGGCCCGCGCCTTCGTCCGCCCGTCGGCGGTTTCGACGATCCGTCTCAGGCCTTCCATGCCGAGTTCGGCATGCCTGACCTCGCGCGGCGTGATCGTCCGGAACACCTCGGCGAGCGGCTGGTACGACACCTTTTCGAGCTCTTTCAGCTGCAGCGCGACCGCACGCCCCATCAGGGCGTTCATCGCCACCGCGTCGATCCAGCCCTCCAGGGGATAGTGCAGCACCGACAGCCGCCGGTCGCCGCCATGGCGCGTCGCACCGATATCGGCATCGCGCGGCAGGCGGGCGGCCCAGGGATAGTGCACGGCATAGCGGCCGGCATCGGCGCCGAAGCTTGCCATGACCTCCAGCACCCGGCCGGCATGGTCGGTCTTTTCGAGCACGATGCGCGAGGCGGCGATGCGCTCCTTGATGCCGGGCGCGTCGTTGATCGTGTCGGCGAAGCCGGCCGAGCCCGCAAGCTCGCTGTCGACGAAGCTCGCCATCAGGCGCATCAGCTCGGCGCGGTAGCGCGCGGGCGCGTTGCCCGGCGCCGTCAGCACGCCGCCCTGCGCGAGATAATCCTCGATGGGAAGGCTGTCGGGATCTGCGTCGGCCATCGGCGTTCCCCTGTTCAATCCCGCCGGGCTGCCACGGACCGTCGCCGGCCACGCGGATTCCGGCGGATCGCTATTGGTCGTAGCTGACGACGATCCGGTCGCTGACCGGATAGCACTGACAGCTCAGCACATAGCCCTGGGCGACCTCGTAGTCCTCCAGGGCATGATTGACGAGCATCTCGACCTCGCCTTCGAGCACCTTGGCCCGGCAGGTCGAACACACGCCCGCCTTGCAGGCGTAGGGCGGGTCGAGGCTGTGCTCGATCGCGGCGTCGAGCAGGCTCTGGCCCTGCTTCGGGAACGAGAAGCTGCGCGCAACGCCATCCAGCGTGACCGTGGCCTCGCAATTGGCCCGCTGATGGCCGTCGCCGGCGCCCCGAGCCTTCTGCGCCGCCCGGCCGGGCTGCGAGGAGGCGAACAGTTCGAACTTGATCTGGTCGTCGCGCAACCCATGGCCGCGCAGGGCCTCGGCGAGCGTCAGCATCATGGCCTCGGGCCCGCAGATGAAGGCGGCATCGACCGTGCCGATATCGATCCAGGTCTTGAACAGGATGTCACATTTCGCCCGATCCAGCCGGCCGGTGAACAGGTCGATCTCCTGCCCCTCGCTCTCCAGGACGTGGATCACCGAGAACCGGCCGAGATGGCTGTTCTTCAGGTCTTCCAGCTCCTCGCGGAACATGATCGAGCTGATCTGCCGGTTGGCATAGACGAGCGTGAAGCGCGATTTGGGCTCGCGGGCGAGCGTCGTCTTGATGATTGAAAGGACCGGCGTGATGCCGCTGCCGCCGGCAAAGCCGATATATTCCCTGGCGGCGGCGGGATCGATGGGCAGGTGGAAATTGCCCATGGGCGGCATCGCCTCGAGCACGTCACCGGCCTTCAGGCTCTCATTGGCCCAGGTGGAAAAGGCGCCGCCGTCGACACGCTTGATGCCGACGCGCAGCACATCGTCATCGAGCCCGGCGCAGATCGAATAGGAGCGCCTCAGCTCCTCGTCGTCGAATTTGCGCCGGAAGGTCAGATATTGCCCCTGGATGAATCGGAAGGCATCGCGATCCGCATCGCGCGGCTTCAGCGTAACGACCACCGCATCGCGCGTCTCGCGCTGGACAGCCGTCACTTCGAGTGAGTGAAAACGAGACATTTCAGACCCTTGGCGGCTTCGCGCGCACCCTCAGATGCATTTGAAGTAGTCGAACGGCTCCAGACAGGCAGTGCAGCGATAGCTCGCCTTGCAGGGGGTGGAGCCGAACTGGCTGACCTTTTCGGTGGCGTGCGAGCCGCAGCGCGGGCAGGCGATCGCAAGGTTCGCGCCGGCGAGGCGCTGCGCGCGCAACGATCCCCGTCCGTCGGCGGCGGTGCCGTCGAGCGGCGGCGCGATGCCGTAGGCGCTGAGCTTGTCGCGCGCCTCCGGGCCGATCCAGTCGGTGGTCCAGGGCGGGGACAGGCGGCGTTCGAGGCGCAGCTTGCCGACGCCGCGCGCGCCGAGCGCGGCTTCGATGTCGAGATTGATCGCGGCTGTCGCCGGGCAGCCCGAATAGGTCGGGGTGACCGCCACCACCAGCGTGTCGCCGTCATAGGACACCTCGCGGACGATGCCGAGATCGACGATGGAGATGACCGGGATTTCCGGATCGGGCACCTCGGCAAGCCAGCTCCAGACGTCGTCGAGCGCCGGCAGCGACGCGGAGCGGGGTTCGGACAGGCTGGCCACGGCCTCCTCCCCTACCAGGTCGCGCCGGGATAGGCGCGCTGCAGGAACTGCATCTCGGCGAGCAGATAGCCGAGATGTTCGGAGTGGCGGCCCGTTCTGCCCCCCTTGTGGGCGAAGGTGCCCGCCGGCGGCTGGAGGGTCGCCTCGGCAAGGACGCCGCCAACCTCGGCCTGCCAGGGCTCGCGCAGGCTCTCGGGCAAGGGCGCGACGCCTGCCGCGTCCATGGCGGCATCGACGCCGTCCGACAGGAAAAGCTCGCCCGCATAGGGCCAGAGATCGTCGAGCGCCTTCTGCATGCGCCGATGGCTTTCGTCGCTGCCGTCGCCGAGCCGGATGACGAGGTCGGAGGAGCGCTCCAGATGATAGGTCGCCTCCTTCACCGCCTTGGCGGCGATCTCGGCGACCCGCGGATCGCGCGAGCGGGCCAGGGCGCCGAGCTGCGGCACGTGCCAGGCATCGAACAGGAACTGCCGCATCAGCGTCTGGCCGAAGTCGCCGTTCGGCCGCTCGGCGAGCAGCGCATTGCGGAATTCATGGGCGTCGCGGAGATAGGCGAGATCGTCGGCGGAGCGCCCCCTGCCCTCGACCTCGGCGGCAAGGCCGAGCCAGAGCTGGGTCTGTCCGATGAGGTCGAGCGCGGTATTCGCGAGCGCGATGTCCTCCTCGAGCGCCGGCGCATGGCCGCACCATTCCGACAGCCTGTGCCCGAGGATCAGCGTGCTGTCGCCCATGCGCAGCAGGAACTCGACGAAAGCCGCGCGGTCGATGCCGGGATCGAGGGGCGAGGCCATCACATATGCCCCACTTCGTCGGGAACCTTGAAGAAGGTCGGGTGACGGTAGACCTTCGAATTGGCCGGCTCGAACAGCGGGCCCTTGTCGGACGGCGAACTGGCGGTGATGTCGGAGGAGCGGACCACCCAGATACTCACGCCCTCGTTGCGGCGCGTATAGACGTCGCGCGCATTGTTCATCGCCATTTCCGCGTCGGGCGCGTGCAGGCTGCCGACATGACGGTGGTTGAGGCCGTGCTGACCACGGATGAAGACCTCCCAAAGCGGCCATTCGCGGGACATTGCCTGTTTCTCCCAAGAGTTTGCCGCTGCTGCCGTATCGCGGCGCGCGGCGCGTCGCTTCGATGCCCTCAGGCGACCGCCTTGCGGGCCTGTTTCTTCTGGGCGTGGGCGGTCAGCCCGTCGCGGAACCAGGCGCCGTCATCCCAGGCCTTGACGCGCGCGCCGAGCCTTTCCTTGTTGCAGGGCCCATTGCCGGCCAGAACCTCGAAGAACTCCGCCCAGTCCGGCTCGGAGAAATCGTGGCCGCCCTTGGCCTCGTTCCAGCTGAGCTTGTCGTCGGGAATGGTCAGGCCGAGATATTTGGCCTGCGGCACGGTCTGGTCGACGAACTTCTGGCGCAGCTCGTCATTGGTGTTGATCTTGATCTTCCAGGCCATCGACTGAGCCGAGTGGACGGAGTCCTTGTCGGATGGCCCGAACATCATCAGCGAGGGATACCAGAAGCGGTTCAGGGCATCCTGCGCCATGGCCTTCTGGGCCGGCGTGCCCTGGGCCATCTTGGTCATGATGTCGTAGCCCTGCCGCTGGTGGAAGCTCTCCTCCTTGCAGATGCGGATCATCGCGCGGCTGTAGGGGCCGTAGGAGGTGCGCTGCAGCGGCACCTGGTTCATGATCGCGGCACCATCGACGAGCCAGCCGATCGCGCCGATATCAGCCCAGTTGAGGGTCGGATAGTTGAAGATCGAGGAATATTTCATCTTGCCGGAATGCAGCCTCTCGAGCAGCTCGTCCCGGCTCACGCCGAGCGTCTCGGCCGCGCAGTAGAGATAGAGGCCATGGCCGGCCTCGTCCTGCACCTTGGCGAGCAGGATCGCCTTGCGTTCCAGCGTCGGCGCCCGGGTGATCCAGTTGCCCTCGGGCAGCTGGCCGACGATTTCGGAATGGGCATGCTGGCCGATCTGGCGGATCAGCGTGTTGCGATAGGCCTCCGGCATCCACTCCTTCGGCTCGATCTTCTCGCCGCGGTCGATGCGCTCCTGAAAGGCGCGCTCCTGCGCCGACATTTCGGCCGCACCCTTCATGTGATCGCTGTCGGTCTTGATCATCTGCGCATACATGGCGTCCTCCACCGTCACCCGATCAAATGCCGTCCCGGACCGCGGTCCCGGATCGAGGGTTGTCGCCCGGCCGACGCCGAGACCCATGCGATGCAAGCAGGCTGCCCGCCGCGCAATGTGGCCGAGCCCCCTTGGAGATAATAGCAGGTTCGCTCGCGGCAATCAGGGCGGCGCGGCCGCCGGCTGCCAGTGCCGACACAGCATCGTGTCCAACGGCTTCAGGCATGCACTCCCTCCCTCGGATTGCGGCCTTGTTCCTTATGCTGACCGACCGGCCGGTTATCTTCATAACGCCGAAAGCATCACAAATCAACAAGCATGAACGAATTTAATGTGATGCTTTTGTGCATCCTCCAGCCGGCGGAGCAGCGGGAGCGACAAATGTCAGAGACTGGCCGTGGCGGTTTCGTCCGGGGCAGATCCTGCCTGGCGGAGGAGCGCGGCGAGGCGCCGTTGCACCGCCGGCGAACGTTCCTGCAAGGGTCCCTCCATGGATGCGAGCTCGCCGGCAATGTGGCGGTCGGCGGCTTTGGAGAGCGCGACGTAGAGGCGGGAGAACAGGATGCGCGCCGCTTCGCCGGGCCAGGCGTCGGGCAAGGCCGCCAGCGGCAGACGCGGGTCGCGCAGCACGACGAGGCGGTAGGCATGGACGAGCAGCAGGCGCAGCGTCAGCGCCTTCGGCCCGGCCAGTTGCGGCGCGGCGCCCCATCGCTCGGCCAGCGCCGAAAAACTTCCGACGAAACTGTCATAGGCACGCGCCGCCGCCGGCAGGTCCCAGTAGCCGGCCGCGAACCGCTGCAGCTCGGCATGGCCCGAAACCGCCCGCGCCTCGAACACCAGCGCGCCATCGATCGCCTCGACATGCCGTTTCGGGCCGACTGCCAGGCGCGCGGCAATGCGCGCATAGCCGACGCGCTCGAGCGCCCGCATGGTGCCGTCGGCATTGTCGCCGGACAGGTGGACAAATTCCCAGCCGCCGTCCTCGGGCTGGTCGAACAGAACCCGCGAGGCAGCGGCGAACTCCGCCCGGGCGGCTGGCGCCAGACGATAGTAGCTGCGGCGCCCTTCCTTTTCGCCGACAAGCTGGCCGGCAGATACCAGGCGCGACACGGCGGTGCGCACCAGGGACTCGCTGATGCCGACCTCCGCGCACAGCGTGATGAGATTGCCCATCCACAGCACGCCGCCACGCGGCTCGACCACATCGCCATAGATCGTGACAATGAACGCAGCCGCCTTCAGCGGCCGGCCGTTCAAAAGGGTTCTGATCAGCGCGGGCGCCAGAGGCTCGGCATCGAAGGCTGACATGGAAGGTCCCGGCAGGCAGGGCACGCGCCTATGGATTTCACAGCCACGGCGCCGGCGCAACGCGCTGCGCCGCGGCGTGCACCCCGAACAGGCCGAAGCCCGGCAAGCCTGCCCGTTCCTTGCCGGATGGCCGCCGGCAAGGCCGGAAACAGGCTTCAGCAGACATTCGCCTGGCGGGCGCAGCCGGCGCGCGCCCGGGTGATGTTCTCACGCAGCTTCTCGGCGCCGACGGCGCCGACCACCACCTCGTCGCCGATGACGTAGGTCGGCGTGCCGTTGATGCGCAGGAGATCGGCGAGACGCGCCGTCTCGGCGAGCTCGGTCCGGATGTCCGGAGCATTCATGTCCTGCTCGAGCCGGGCCATGTCGGCCCCCACTTCGCGGGCGACCTCCAGCGCGCGGGCGCGGTTGGCCTGGCCACGGCCGCCGAGCAGCCGGGTGTGGAACTCCTGATATTTGGCGCCCTGGATCTGCTTCTTCAGCGCGAGGGCCACCTGCGCGGCTTCCACCGAGCCTGGGCCGAGCACGGGGAAATCACGCAGCACCAGCCGGATGCGCTGGTCCTGGCGGACGAGATCCATGGTCTCGGCCATGGCGCGCTTGCAGAAGCCGCAATTGTAGTCGAAGAACTCGACGATGGTGACGTCGCCCTGCGGATTGCCGAGCACGACCTGGTTGGCGGCACGGTAGAGCTGCTGGCGGTTGGAGGCGAGCGCCTCGGTGCGGCTGCGCTCCTCGTTCGCCGCCTGGCGCCGCTCCAGCTCGACCAGCGCCTCCTGCAGCACTTCCGGATTGCGGATCAGATAGTCGCGGATGATCGTTTCGATCCGCGCGCGCTCCTCCGGGCTCGCCTGCACGGCGGGCGCGGTCGAGACCTGCGGCGCGGCGGGGGCCGGCGCCTGCTGGGCCGGCGCCGAGGTGGCAAGGCCGATGGCCGCAGCCAGGGCGAGGGTGAAGGGGCGGATGTCCATGGAAGCGAGCCTTCAGTTCTGCTGGTTGCGCCGCTGGGCGATAATGTCTTCGGCCCGCAGCCAGCCGGGCGAGCCGGTGGGCAGCGAGCCCTGGGCCCGGCGGGCGAGCGAGCGCGCGGCGACGAGATCGCCCTCGTGCAGCGAAGCCTGGGCGGCGGCGAGATCGGCCTGGCCGCGATCGTTCTTGCGGCCATAGGCGATGGCGAGCTGGCGGTAGCCGTCGGCGGCTTCCGGCTCGCGCTGGAGGGCGAGGCGCAGCTCACGCACCGCCTCGTCCAGCATGGCGTTGTTGCCGGTGGCGACCAGGGCATGGCCGAGCATGATGCGGATCAGGCCGGAATTCGGCGCCAGCGAGACGGCACGCCGGAGCGAGGGCAGCGCCTGAGCCGGCAGGCCGGTCTCGAGCAGGATCTGGCCCTTGATCTCGTGGAAATAGGGATTGTTCGGCTGCGACCGGATCAGCTCGTCGGCGAGCGCCGCGGCCCGGTTGCGGTCGCCGAAGCGGAACATCTGGATGGTGCGGGCATAGCGGGCGGGCAGCGAGGCGTCGCTCGGCGGGTAGCGGCGCGTGATCGCGTCGCTGCGCTCGATGAAGCCGACCAGCTTGGCCCGCGCCAGGTTGTGGCGCATCACCCGGTCGGGTGGATCGACCGCGTTGTAATGAGGGCTTGCCTTCGCCAGCGGCTCGATATTGGCGACACGATCCGCGGGCATGGGGTGGCTGACCATGTAGGGATCGGCCTGCCGGGCGGCGAACATGGTCTGCTCCTGGAGCCGCCGGAACGTTTCCACCATGCCCTTGGCGGACTGGCCGGAAGCGTTGAGGTAACCGATCGCCGCACGATCGGCGGCCGCCTCCTCGCCACGCTGGTAGGACAGGAGCGATCGCATGGCGATGTGCTGGCCGCCGGTCAGAACGCCCGGCGCCGCCTCGCCGATGCCGCCAGCGCCCCGGCCGGACGCGGCCCCCGCCGCCACAGCGCCGGCGCCGGCCAGCATGCCGATGACCGCCAGGATCTGGGCGCGCTCGACCGCCTCGCGCAGGCGCGCCAGATGGCCGCCGGCAATATGGCCAGTCTCATGGGCCATGACGCCGATCAGTTCGTTGGGCGTGCGCGAATCGATGATGGCGCCGGCATTGACGAAGATGCGCCGGCCGTTGGCGACGAAGGCGTTGAAGGCGCGATCGTTGATGACGACGACATTGGTCTGGCTGCCGCCGACGCCAGCGACGCGGAACAGCGGCCGCGCATAGTCGCGCAGGAGATTCTCGATCTCGGTGTCGCGGACGATCGGCAGGCCGCGCTGCTGGGCAGAGGCCGGCGGCACCGTCGAAACGGTGGCCAGGACTGCCAGCACCGAGGCTGCAAGGCGTGTGCGAAACGGCTGAGACGTCATCCTGCGGGAACCTACGGAGCGGGCGACCGAGCGTCAACGCGCATCGAGATCACGTTCGGGCGAGAGCCGTGACCTCATGGAAGCGGCATGTTACAGGGCTCGCTGCGGCACGCCGCGGCGCTGGTCCCGGCGATGCGTGCCCGCCGATCCCAGTCCCGGGTCCGGCTCATGCCGACGCATCCGGGCAAAACCATGACGAGGTCACCCATGTCCCGCGAGGGCATTGCCCGTTCGCTGCTCACGCCGGCCCGGCGCGGCTCCGTCGCCCCGTTCCTGGTCATGGACGTGATGACGGCTGCGGCGCGCGCCGAGGCCGAAGGCCGCAGCATCATCCATATGGAGGTCGGTGAGCCCGGCGCGGCGACGCCTGCGACCATTCGCGAGGCCGCCGCCAGGGCGCTGATGGATGGCCAGATCGGCTATACGCTGGCGCTCGGCATGCCCGAGCTGCGCCGGCGCATCGCACGCTATTATGCCGATATCCATGGCGTCGCGGTGCCGATCGAGCGCATCGCTGTGACCATGGGCTCGTCGTCCGCCTTCATCCTCTCCTTCCTCGCCCTGTTCGAGGCCGGTGACCGGGTGGCGATCGCGAGCCCCGGCTATCCGGCCTACAAGAACATTCTGGAAGCGCTGGGCTGCGAGGTGGTGTTCATCGAGACCACCGCCGCGACACGGTACGCGATCACGCCCGCCATGCTCGCGGCGGAACATGCGAAGAAGCCGCTCAACGGCCTGCTGGTGGCAAGTCCCGCCAATCCGACCGGCACGATGATGACGCCCGACGCGCTGAAGGCCCTCGTCGCCGCCGCCCGCGACCTCGGCATCCGCTTCATCTCCGACGAGATCTATCACGGCCTGTCCTACGACATGCCCTGCGCGACGGCGCTCGAAAGCGCCGACGACGTGGTGGTGATCAACTCGTTCTCGAAATACTACTGCATGACCGGCTGGCGCATCGGCTGGATGGTGGTGCCGGAAAGCCTGGTGCGGGCGGTCGAGTGCCTCGCGCAGAACCTGTTCATCTCGGCTCCGAAGCTCAGCCAGATCGCGGCGCTCGCCGCCTTCGAGGCGACCGATGCCCTGGAGGCGATCAAGGCGGGTTACGCGGCCAATCGCGCGGTGCTGCTCGACGGCCTGCCGAAAGCCGGGCTCGACCGCCTGCTGCCGGTCGACGGCGCCTTCTACGTCTATGCCGACATCGGCCACCTGACCAATGACAGCATGGACTTTGCCCGTCGCATGCTCGCGGAGGCAGGCGTGGCGGCGACGCCGGGGCTGGATTTCGACCCGTTCGGCGGTCAGCACGCCATCCGCTTCTCCTTCGCCGGCTCGACGTCCGACATGGAGGAGGCGATGCGGCGGCTCGCCGGTTGGTTGAAATGATCGTTCAGGCCATGAAACCGGTAGCCAGGGCATGGGCCCATTCCGGCCGGCCATTCGCCCGTGCCCGCTCGGACGCGGCCTGCCAGTCGTAGGGCACCGCGATCATCTCGACCGCCGTCACGACACCGGCCTCGAGCGACACCATGGCGTAGCGGGCATGCGGCGAGCCGGCCTCCGACACGTGCGGCTGCGGCGGGGTCGGGTCGTCATAGGCAGGCGCACCGACACTGCCAGGATTGACCAGCACCGCGCCTGTCGCGGCGACGCGCAGAAGCCGCGGCTGGTGGCTGTGGCCGCAGAGAACGAGGCCGGCCGACGCAGCCGCGCCCAAGCGGCCGGCCAGGACCGTACCGTCGACCAGGGCGAGCTTCCCGCCGACGACATCCTCCGCGAGATAGGCATTGTCGTCATCCGGCCTTGCGTGAAAGGCGCGGACGGTCACGCCCTCCGCTTCGAAGGTCAGCCCCCGCGGCAGCTCACGCAGCCAACGCCGCGCCGCCTCGTCGAGGGCGCCCAAGGCATAGCGATCCGACGGGCCCATGGCCACCGGATCGCCATCGCCGACCCAGCGGTCATGATTGCCGCGAACCGTGGCGAGACCGAGCGACATCAGGCGCTCGCAGGTTTCGCGGGGCCAGAGCGGGCCTGAGACGCAATCGCCGAGATTGACGATGCGGTCGGCCCCGCGCCCGGCCACGTCGGCCAGCACGGCGTCGAGCGCCAGAACGTTGCCGTGGATATCGGCGATGACGGCAAGGCGCATGAGATGGTCCTGGCGGCAGGGATTGGGCTCGGGATGGCGTCGGCGGACAGTCAGTCAGGCGACGAGATCGGCATATTCGGGGTGCTTCTTGATATAGCCGGCAATGAAGGGGCATTGCGGCACCACCTTCAGCCCCTGGGCTCGTGCATCGTCGAGCGCGCCGCGCGCCAGCGCCGAACCGACGCCGCGTCCGCCGAGAGCCTCCGGCACCACGGTATGGACGAAGGTGATCACGCCGGGCTGCAGCGTATAATGCGCGGCGGCGACATGGCCATCGACGACGAGTTCGTAGCGATGCTCACCGGCATTGTTGCGCACATTATCGGACATGGGCAGGCCTCGCTTCCCTTGATGATGTTCCACCCGGACCATGTCGGATCGCAGGGTCACTTGTCCAGGAAGAGCGAGTGGCGAATAGCGGATGGCGAGTAGCGAATGGGGTGTGGGGACGCGGCGAGCGCAGTGGCCGCCTGCTTGTTCCCCAATCGCCACGCGCCACTCGCCATTCGCCCATATCCCGTTTCGGGACAGTTCCGGCCGGCACGGCCCTTGCGACCGGTCCGGCATGTTCGGATCGGTTCGGAGTCCCGGCATGTCGCTCGATCGACGTTCCCTTCTTCTTGGCGCGGCCTGCCTCGCCCTGCCCGCGACGGCGCGCGCGGCCGCGCTGGACGGCGCCTCCTTCGGGCTGAAGCCGGATGCGGCTGAAGACCAGACGCGCCATTTCCAGCGCGCGGTCGAGACGGCGGCAACCTCGCGGCAGCCGCTCAGGCTCGGCGCCGGCAGCTATCGGATCGGCGAGATCAGGCTGCCCGCCAACAGCCAGATCATCGGCATCCGCGGTCAGACCAGACTGGTCTTCGCGGGCGGCACCGCCTGCCTCGCCGCCCAGCGCGCCGACAATGTGACACTCTCCGGCCTCGTCATCGACGGCGGCGGGCGCGCCCTGCCCGATCGCCGCGGCCTCGTCACGCTCGCCCATGGGCGCGGCGTGCGCGTCGAGGACTGCGAGATCGCAGGAGCCGGGCAGCACGGCCTGATGCTCGAAGGCATCGAAGGCATCGTCCGTGGCAACAGCATTGCCGGCGCCGCCAAGGCCGGCATCATGGCGCTCGACAGCCAGGGCCTGACCATCGCCCAGAACACGATACGGGGCGCCGGCAACAACGGCATTCTCGTCTGGCGCACGCTTGCCGGCGACGACGGCACCATGGTGGAAGCGAACCGGATCGAGGAGATCGCTGCCCGGGACGGCGGCTCCGGCCAGAATGGCAACGGGATCAATGTCTTCCGTGCCGGCAACGTGGTCGTGCGCGGCAACCGCATCAGGACCTGCGCCTTTTCGGCGGTGCGCGCCAATGCCAGCGCCAACATCGCGATATCGGGCAATCAGTGCGCCAGCCTCGGCGAGACCGCGCTCTATGTCGAATTCGGCTCCGAAGGTGCCGTCATCGCCAACAATATCGTCGACGGCGCGGCCCTCGGCGTGGTCGTCACCAATTTCAACGAGGGCGGCCGCCTCGCTGCGATCCAGGGCAACCTGATCCGCAACCTCGTCGCGCGCCGGCCCGCCGGCACCGACCCCAACGATCCCGCCGGCATCGGCATTGCGGTGGAGGCCGACGCGGCGATTTCCGGCAATGTCGTGGAAGGCGCGCCCGCTGCCGGCATCCAGCTCGGCTGGGGCCAGTATCTGCGCGATGTCTCGGTGACCGGCAATGTCGTCAAGGGCGCGCCGGTCGGCATCGCCGTATCGGTCGCCCCCGGCGCCGGCCAGGCCCTGATCACCGACAATCTGGTGCAGGGTGCAAGCCGCGGCGCCGTCGTCGGCATGGAGTGGAAACGGCCTGTCACCGGCGACCTCGCCCGCGAGGGCACCGGCCGCTACGCGCAGTTGACGGTTTCCGGCAACCGCGTGCGCTGACGCGCCGCGTCGTGCACTTCCGCCGAACTCATGCCGCGCCCGGGCGTTGCTGCGGTACGGAGGTGCGTCATGACCGAATTCACCCTTGATGCGCCCGGCATTCATTTCGAGGACCACGGTGACCGCATCGTGATCCAGATCGATGCACGGGCCGATGCCTTTCCGTTCCTGCGGACGCGAGCCATTCAGAATGTCATCGCGACGATCGAGGCGACGGCCAGGAGGCGCCCGGACGGGCGCGGCGCCCGGGCGATTCGATCCGAAGAGCCAAGGCGGCCCGCCGGTTATCCAACGACTTCGTTGCCGGCGGCGTTAACCAAGCCTTAATCGGATCAGTCCACCGTCCCCGGTCAAGGTTTTCCGCCTTGACGGAGGCGCCGATGCGCGCGCTGATCCCGGCCCGTGCCGCCGGCCTTGCCCTGGCAGGCCTCATCTTCGCGGCAACGCCGCTCGCCGCTCAGGAAGCGTGCGCACCGGCCATCCTCGAGAGCCACACCGCCGAAGCGATGGTGGCCGACGCGGAGATGCGCGCCCAGGCCGCAGCGGCGCTGGAGGCTTGCGCCAATCTCGCCCGTGAGCAGCAGCGCCAGTCCGGCGAGATCGAGGAACGCGTGCTTGTCCAGATCGCCGCGCTCGCCGGCCGTGGCACGCTGGCGAGCTATGCCGCCGACGAGATCCCGCAGAGCCCGGCGATCCTGATCAGCCTGCTCGAGGGCGCTTTCGACAAGCTTTATCCGCATCTGCGTGCCCTGCCTGAGCAGGAGAACGCCGCGGTCATGCGCGCCCTGTTCTTCCAGCTTGCCGACCAGGCCGGCAGCCGCACCACCGGATCGACCCGATGACCCCTGACACGTCCTCCCTGCCGATCCTTATCGCGCCGCCCCTCGCCGTCGACGCCAGTTTCGATGTCGACGTCGCGCTCGCCTACGACATCGAATGGCTGGACGAGCCCGGCACGGAAGCCTCCACCCCCGCTCTGTCGCGCAACTGACACCGCCTTTCGGCAGCCTTGCTGGCGTCCGGGCCGGCAGGCATGGTCCCGTCTCCAACAAAGCGGCCGCGAAACCTGCGGCCATGCCGGGGAACAGGCCATGCTCAAGGGTTCGGAAGCGCCGCGCACGAGCGCCCATGTCAGCTTCGATCCCGAGGCTTTCATCCATCCGAGCGCGCAGATCTACGGCAAGGTGACGGTCTCGGCGGGCGCCTCGGTCTGGCCCAATGCGGTCATCCGCGCCGAGGTCTATGAGGTGGTGATCGGGCCGCGCTCGAACGTCCAGGATTTCGTGCTCATCCATGTCGGCAATGGCACCGGGACGATCATCGGCGCCGACTGCTCGATCACCCATCACGTCACGCTGCATGGCTGCACGCTCGGCGACAACGTGCTGGTCGGCATCGGCGCGACCATCATGGACGGCTGCGTGATCGGCGAGAACTCGATCATCGCCGGCGGCTCGTTCCTGAAGGAAAACACGATCATACCGCCGAATTCGATCGTCGCGGGCGTGCCCGCAGCGGTCAAGGCGACGCGGGACAACGGCGCCGCCAACCGCTTCAACGCCTGGCTCTACACCGAGAATGCCGCGGCCTATGCGCGCGGCGAGCACCGCGTCTGGGCCGAGATCGACCTTGCCGAGGCAGCCCGGCGCTTCGGCCTCCAGCGCAAGGCCTGACCGGCCGGGAGCGCCAGGCAGCGAAGATCCATTGTCCGACCGGCATCGCGCCGCAACCACGGCCGCGCCGCGGCAGGGGTCGACCGCCTTCACGACATCATTTCAGTTGAAATGAAACGGCCGTAACATTATGCAGAAGCCATGGTTTCAGCACAATGGCTTCTGCTCACCTATAAAGTGCCGCCCGAGCCTGCAGCCAAGCGCATCGCGCTGTGGCGCAAGCTGAAGGGCATGGGCGCCATCTATCTGCAGAACGGCGTCTGCCTGCTGCCCGAGAACGCCGATCACAGGCGCCGGCTGAAAATGCTCGAGAACGACATTTCGGCCATGGGCGGAGAGGCGCTGATCCTGGCGATGAACGCCCTGGACAGGAGCCAGGAAGACAAGGTGATCGCGCGCTTCAATGCCGATCGCGACGAGCAGTATCGCGAGTTCCTCGGCCGCTGCGCGGGTTTCGAGGCGGAGATCGCCAAGGAGATCGCCAAGGCCAAGTTCACCTATGCCGAGCTGGAAGAAGAGGATGCCGACCTGCGCAAGCTTCAGGCCTGGCTCGACAAGATCCGGCGGCTGGATTTCTACGGCGCTGCGCTGGCGGGCGAGGCGGCCGAGCGCCTCGCCGCCTGCGAAGCCCTCCTCGACGGCTATGCCAAGCGCGTCTTCGACGCCCACGACGAGAACCGCTGACGCACCGGGGCGGAACGCATGACCATTCCTCCCGCAAACGGGTCGGCGCGGCGGGCCATTCCGGCCGGTGTCTGGGCGCTCGGCTTCGTCTCGATGCTGATGGATATCTCCTCGGAGATGATCCACGCGCTGCTGCCGCTCTACATGACCGCGGTGCTCGGCACTTCGGCCCTGACGGTCGGCATCATCGAAGGCATCGCCGAGGCGACCGCCGCGGTCACCAAGGTGTTTTCGGGAGCGCTGAGCGACCGCCTCGGCAAACGCAAGCTGCTGGCTGCGATCGGCTATGGCCTGGGCGCGGCCAGCAAGCCGATCTTCCCGCTGTTCCCGTCGATCGCCTGGCTGGTGGCCGCCCGATTCATCGACCGCGTCGGCAAGGGCGTCCGTGGCGCGCCGCGCGATGCGCTGGTCGCCGACATCACGCCCCCGTCCGTACGCGGCGCGGCGTTCGGCCTGCGCCAGTCGCTCGACACGGCCGGCGCCTTTGCCGGACCGCTGGCGGCGATCGGGTTGATGTGGCTGACGACGGGCCATTTCCAGACGGTCTTCTGGATCGCCGTCATCCCGGCCTTCCTGTCGGTCGCAGTCCTCATGCTTGCCGTGCGCGAACCGCCGCGCCAGCCCGGCCAGCCGGCCGCGCGCCTGCCCCTGCGCCGCGCCGACCTCGCCCGTCTCGGCCGCGCCTACTGGTGGGTGGTGGCGCTCGCCGGCATCTTCACGCTCGCCCGCTTCAGCGAGGCTTTCCTGATCCTCAAGGCAGACGCCGCAGGCCTCGGACTCATGATCGTCCCGGTCGTCCTCGTCGTCATGAACCTGGCCTATTCGCTCTCGGCCTATCCGGCCGGCATCCTGTCCGACCGCACGGACAGGACGACCATGCTTGCCGTCGGCCTCGGCGTGCTGATCGCCGCCGACCTGGTCCTGGCCCTCGCCCCGGGGGTCGGCGGATTGCTCGCAGGCGTCGCGCTCTGGGGCCTGCATATGGGCTTCAGCCAGGGCCTGTTCGCAGCGCTCGTCGCCGATACCGCGCCCGCCGAGCTCAGGGGCACAGCCTTCGGCATGTTCAATCTCGTCACCGGCGGCGCATTGCTGCTGGCCAGCGCCCTCGCCGGTGCGCTGTGGGACATCGCCGGCCCTCAGGCCACGTTCCTCGCCGGAGCGGCCTTCGCCCTGATGAGCCTTATAGGGCTGGGTCTGGCGCGCAGGCAGATCACGGCCGCCGCGACATAGGCGGCGGCGCACAGCCGGCAGCGCGGAAAGCCGCCTACTTTTCGACGAAAGCCTTTTCGACGACGAAATGGCCGGGCCGGTTGTTGGCGCCCTCGACGAAGCCCCGCCCCTCCAGCATCGTCACCATGTCCTTCAGGAAGGCCGGCGAGCCGCAGATCATCACCCGGTCATTGTCCTTGTCCAGCGGCGGCAGGCCAAGGTCTCCGGGCAGCTTGCCGCTGTCCAGGAGATGCGTGATGCGGCCGTTGTGGATATAGGGCTCGCGGGTCACGGTCGGATAATATTTCAGCTTGGCCTTGACCGCCTCGCCGATGAATTCGTCATTGGGCAGAGCATGGGCGACGAAATCGCCATAGGCCTGCTCGTTGATGAAGCGGGTGCCGTGGATCAGTACGACCGTGTCGAAGCGCTCATAGGCTTCGGGGTCCTTGACCACGCTCATGAACGGCGCGAGGCCCGTGCCGGTGCCGCAGAGATAGAGCGTCTTGCCCGGCAGGAGGCTGTCCTGCACGAGCGTGCCGACCGGCTTGCGGCCGACCAGGATCTCGTCGCCGACCTGGATGTTCTGCAGCCGCGAGGTGAGCGGCCCGTTCTGCACCTTGATCGAAAAGAACTCCAGATTGTCCTCGTAATTGGACGAGGCCATGGAATAGGCGCGCATCAGCGGCTTGCCTTCCACCTGGAGGCCGATCATCGTGAACTGGCCGTTGAGAAAACGGAACGCCGGATCGCGGGTGGTCTTGAACGAGAACAGCCGGTCCGTATAGTGCCGGACTTCGAGGACGCGTTCGGTATTCAGGTTGGACATGGCGTTCCCTGGGACCTTGATCGTGCTGCGCCAGATGTCATTCGTACACGAATGATACCGCATTGCACCTTTATGACAAGGGCCAATGGGCGTGGAGACCAAAGGCCACTTTGGCCGATGCGGCGCCCCGGCCTGTCATGGCTGGCTTCGCCAAAGCCGGCCCGGACAGCCTGCCGCCCGCCCGCGGCGATAGCCCATGCCGCAAATAAGGGCTAGGCTCGCCACCGTCCCTTGGCTTTCCGTTTTGCGTCGCGTCATCCATGCCCACCGACATCCTCTGCTTCGGCGAACCGCTCGGCGAATTCAACCAGACCCGGCCCGGCGAGCCTGGCTATCTCTTCGGCTTCGGCGGAGACGTCTCCAACTGCGCCATAGCCGCGGCGCGCTCCGGAGCGCGGGTCGGTGTCATAGGCGCGGTCGGCGACGATAGTTTCGGCAGGGCCTTCTTCGAGCTCTGGCAGGCCGAAGGCATCGACACGAGCTACATGCGGCTCGTCGAAGGCCAGCAGACCGGCCTCTATTTCGTCACCCACGGTGCCGACGGCCATGAGTTCAGCTATCGCCGCGCCGGGTCGGCCGCCGCGCGCGTCACCCCCGACGACCTGCCGCTGACCGCCATCCGGACGGCAAAGGTCCTGCACGTCTCCGGCATTTCCCAGGCCATCTCGGAAAGTGCCTGCGACGCCGTCTTCGCCGCCATCCAGGCCGCCCGGTCGGCCGGCGCCACCATTTCCTATGACACCAATCTGCGGCTGCGGCTCTGGTCGCTCGACCGGGCGAGGGCGATCACCAATGCGGCCATGCGCTGGGCCGACATCGCCCTGCCCGGCCTCGACGACGCCCGCCAGCTCACCGGCCGCGACACGCCCGATGCCATTGCCGATTTCTACCTGGAGGCCGGCTCGAAGATCGTTGCCCTGACCCTCGGCAAGGAGGGCGCGCTGATCGCGACCGCCGACGGCCGCAAGGTTATCCGGTCGATCCCGGTGGCAGCCAAGGACGCAACCGGCGCAGGCGACTGTTTCGACGGGGCCTTCCTTGCCGAGTGGCTGGAGACACGCGACCCCTACCGCGCCGGACGCTACGCCTGTGCGGCCGCGGCGCTCTCCACGACCGGCTATGGTGCGGTCGCGCCGCTGCCGAAACGCGCGGACGTGCTGCGCGCCTTGGCCGAGGCCGGCGGCTGAGGCCGGCCTACGGCGATCTCGTTACTCGCTGACGCCGCTCGCCCGGATCGGCGCGGCCCATTTGTCGATCTCGCTGCGCACGAAGCGTTCGAGATACGGGCCGCCGCGGCGTTCCGGCGCCGCCATGATGGCGCCGAGGCCCGTCAGCCGGTCGCGCACGGCGGGCGTGTCCATGGCCTGGATGGTCACCTGGCGCAGCCGCTCGACGATCTCGGGCGGCGTGTCCTTGTGCATGAAGAAGGCGTTCCAGGTATAGGCCTCGAAACCGGCAAGGCCCTGCTCCTGGGCGGTCGGCAGGTCCGGCAGAACGGCCGCGCGGGTCGCGGTGAGCGTCGCAAGAGCCTTCACGGAGCCGCCCTGAATATGGGCCAGGCCGGTCGAGGCGATCTCGCACATGAAGTCGACGCGCCCGCCGATCAGGTCCTGGATGGCGGGGGCCGAACCGCGATAGGGCACATGGGTGACATTGGTGCCGATCGCCGCATTCAGCAGCAGGCAGCCGAGATGCACGGCCGATCCCGTGCCGGCCGAGGCGAACTGCATCTTGGCCTGGTTGGCCTTGGTGTAGGCGATGAATTCCTGCAGGTTGCTGACCGGCAGGTCCTTGCGCACGATCAGGATCAGCGGCACGTCGGCGATCAGCGTCACCGGGGCGAAATCGGTCGCGGCATTGTAGAGCGGGCTCTTGTAGAGCGTCTGGTTGACCGCGTGCGTGCCGACCGTGCCGAGCACGAACTGATAGCCGTCGTTCGAGCCGCGCGAAATGCGCGCCGTGCCGGTCATGCCGCCGGCGCCGCCGACATTTTCGACCACCACCTGCTGGCCGAGGATCTGCGACATCTGCTCCGCCATGACGCGGCCAAGCACATCGGTCGGGCCACCCGCGGCGAAAGGAATGACCATGGTCACCGGCCGTGTCGGCCATGTCTGCGCCAGCGCGGCGGCAGGCAAGGCGAACACGGCAAAGGCAAGTGCCGCAAGGCGGGACAGGCGAAGAAGCATGGATCGGTCTCCCTGACGAATGGGGCATCATGGCTGAGGATCGGCCGGCATCAACCCCCCTTGGCGTCGCGGCGGCATCGCCGCGGCGCGACCGATCCCGGCCGCGGCCGCGGCATGACCGGCATGAACAGGAGGGCTGGCCCCGGCGCCAAGAGGCCTTATGGTGCCCGCCGACGACCAGGAGCTGACCCATGACCACCACCCGCATCGCCATTGCCGGCCTCGGCGCCATCGGCAAGACCCTGGCCAAGCGCATTGCCGGCGGCACCATTCCCGGAACGCGGCTCGCCTGCATCGCCTCGGGCGATGTCGCCAAGGCGAGAGCCTGGCTCGACGGCGAAGGCATCGATGCGCCGGTGGTCGGCCTCGAAGCCTTCCCCGACCATGCCGATCTCGCCGTCGAATGCGCGCCCGCGGCGATCATCGGCGAGATCTGCACGCCCATGCTGACCGCCGGCAAGACCGTCATGGTGCTGTCCTGCGGTGCCCTGCTGCCGCGTCCGGAGCTGATTGAGCTCGCCAAGGCCCATGGCGGCCAGATCATCGTGCCGACCGGCGCGCTGCTCGGCCTCGACGCGGTGACCGCCGCCGCCGAAGGCACCATCCATTCGGTGCGCATGACCACGCGCAAGCCGCCGCGCGGTCTGGTCGGCGCTCCCTATCTGATGGAGAAGGGGCTCGACATGGACGGGATCACGGAGCCGACGCTGATCTTTTCCGGCTCGGCGCGCGAGGCCGCACGCGGCTTCCCGGCCAATGTCAATGTCGCCGTGGCGCTGTCGCTCGCCGGCATCGGACCGGACAGGACCACCATCGACATCTGGGCGGATCCCGCCGTCACCCGCAACTGCCACGAGATCGAGGTCGATTCCGATTCCGCCAAGCTCTTCCTGCGGATCGAGAACATCCCGTCCGAAAATCCGAAGACCGGCCGGATCACCGCGCTTTCGGTGGTCGCGGCGCTGCGCAAGCTGCGCGCGCCGTTGCGCGTCGGCACCTGAGGAACCGGAGGCAACCGAGCCCTGGGATCTATGCTTCGGTGCGGCGATAGGCCACTGTCGGTCGAATACGTGATCGACCGGCGGAAGCTGCGCCAAGCTGGAGCCCTGTCCATGACCGTGCGACTGCTGGTCTCTCTCGTTGGGGCGCTGCTGGCGGCGACTGCCACCCATGCGGCCGAAACAGTGCCGCAATTCGGGACCTATGCATCGCTCGACAGGCCGCGCGGGACACTCCGGGGCAGCGTCATCCTGCTGCCGGGCGGCGACGGCCGTCTCGGTATCCGGCCGGACGGAACGATCACCGCGCTCCTCGGCAACCAGCTCGTCAGGACCCGACACGCCTATGTGGCTCGCGGATTTGCCACATTGACGCTGGACGCGGCGGCAAGCCCCGCCCAGGCGGTCCAGTACATGCGGTCGATCGCGCGACCGGTCATCCTTGTCGCGACCAGCCGCGGGGCGACCCGCGCACCCGCGGCGCTTTCCGCTCGTCCCGACGGCCTCGTGCTGACCTCGGCCATGCTCGACATGTTCCAGGCTTCGGCCGGATCGCCGGGGGCGCTGCCGCGCACCCTCGTGATCCACCATCGCAAGGACGGCTGCCGTGTTTCGCTGCCTGCACTGGTCGACCCGTTCATCGCCTGGGCCGGAGGCCGGGCCCGCGCCGTCTGGCTGTCCGGCGGCACGGACCGGGGCGATCCCTGCCAGGCGGCCGGCCACCATGGCTTTGCCGGGCTCGACGCGCAGGTCGTGTCGCAGGTGAGCGCATTTGCCGGCTCGCTGCGCGTTTCGCGGTGATGCAAACCCATCCCGGCCCGAGCCGCGAATAGAGGGCTCGTCATTCGCCCGGCCAGAACGGGTCGCGCCCGCGCCTCACACCTTGAAGCGCGGGTCGAGATAGTCGCGCAGCGCGTCACCGAACAGGTTGAAGGCGAAGACCGACAGCGAAATGGCGAGGCCCGGGAAAATGATCATCCACGGCGCCTCGCGATAGAAGTCCGCGGCGTTGCCGGCCAGCATCAGGCCCCAGGCTGGCGTCGGCTCGGTGACGCCGAGGCCGAGGAAGGACAGCGAGGCCTCGAGCAGGATCGCCTGCGCGACGAACGCCGTGAACATGATGATGAACGGCGCGAAGACATTGGGCACCATGTGCCTCAGCACGATGCGCGCGTGGCTGAAGCCCGCGGCGCGGGCCGCATCGATATAGGGCAGCTCGCGGATCGACAGGGCCGAGGAGCGCACGACGCGCGCCACCTTCGGCACGATCGGAATGGCGATCGCGACCACCAGGTTGATGTCGACGCCGCCGACGGCGCGCTTGCCGAGCATGGCGACGACAACCACGGCCAGCACGATGATCGGGAACGACAGAAGAATGTCGATGAAGCGGCTGACATAGAAGTCGAAGCGGCCGCCGAAATAGCCCTGGACGACGCCGATCAGGCCGCCGACGACGGAGCCGACCAGCGACGACAGAATGCCGATGACGAGCGCGGTGCGGGCGCCGTAGACGACACGCGAGAACACGCAGCGTCCCATATTGTCGGTGCCGAACGGATATTGCCAGCTCGGCGGCATCAGCAGGGCGCCGAAATCGAGGCTGAACGGGTCGTTCGGCACGATCCATTCGGCGAAGATGCTGGCGCCGATCAGCATGGCGATGAAGACGAGGCAGGCGGCGCCGACCGGCTGGGCGGCGGCGAAGGCCACCAGCCCGTTGCGCCGCTTCGGCAGGTTGAGGGGCGCGGCGATGGTCATCACTTGCCTCCGAAGCGGATGCGCGGGTCGAGCCAGGCATAGGCGAGGTCGACGATGAGATTGGTGACGATGAAGACCAGGGCGATGAGCATGACGATGCCCTGCACCATGGTGAAGTCGGACCGCGTCACCGCCTGGACGAACAGGCGGCCGAGGCCATTGAGGTTGAAGACCTGCTCGGTGACGACGAGGCCGCCGATCAGGAAGGCGAATTCGAGGCCGATCACCGTCACCGCCGGCAGCATGGCGTTGCGCAGGGCATGGCGGCCGATGACGAGCCGCTCGTAGACGCCCTTGGCGCGCGCCGTGCGGATATAGTCCTCGCGCATGACCTCGACGATGGACGAGCGCACCATGCGCGCGAGCACCGCCGAGAAGCGATAGCCGACGGCGAGCGCCGGCCAGATGAGCTGGGCGATATTGGCGAAGGGATCCTGCCAGATCGGCACATATTGCATCGGCGGGATCCAGTTGAAGGCGAAGAGCAGCCCGACGATGATCATCATGCCGAGCCAGAACGAGGGAATGGCAAGGCCACCGATGGTGAAGATGCGGATCGCCTGGTCGACCCAGCTGTCCTTGTAGAGCGCCGAGAGCGTGCCGAGCGGCACGGCGATCAGGATGGCGATGATGGTCGCCATGATCGCCACCTGCAGGGTCAGCCCGAGCCGCCCCGCGATCTCCTGGGTCACCGGCTGCTCGGTCCACATGGAATTGCCGAGATCGAAGGTCGCAAGACCGATCATCCAGCCGGTGAACTGCTGGTAGAGCGGCTTGTCGAGGCCGAGGCGGACGCGCTCGGCCTCCACCTGCTCGACGGTCGGCGCGCCACCATCGCCGCGCATCTTCAGCTCGACGATGTCGCCGGGCACGACGCGCAGCATGAGGAAGATCAGCACAGCCACGCCGATCAGCGTCGGGATCATGGTGAGGATGCGCTTGACGAGATAGGCGCCCATGGCGGTTCCCTCGTATCGGAGCTTTTGCGGTGGCGGCGTGGCGGGGGTCCCGCCACGCCGCGCGATCAGTTCGAGGCCGGGGCCAGCCAGACGTCGGTGAGGTCCTGGCCGTGGACATGGCTCGGCGACATGGTCCAGCCCATCACCCGGGCGTCCATCGCCACCAGCCGGTTCCACCAGAGCAGCGGCACCTGATGCGCCTGCTCCAGAACCCGCTTCTCGAAGGCGCGGATCAGCCGGGTGCGCGCCTCGACATTGGTCTCGCGGGTGATCCGCTCGAAGGTCTGGTCGAGCTCGCGGTCGACGCCCTTCGACGGGTTCTCCGGCGACTTGTCGGCGGAGATGTAGCGCAGCAGCGTATAGGTCGGGTCTTCCAGCACCTGGTTCTGGAAGTCGAGCGCGACATCGAAATTGCCCGAGCGGACCGCCTGCACATAGGGGCTCGTCTCGAGCTGGCGATGTTCGACGGTGATGCCGATCTGCCGCCACTGGTAGACGAGGAAGATGCCGGCCGGCGTATAGGGCTGGGGCACGGCGCGGTTGGTCAGGGCAAAGCTGAGACTGGTCACGCCGGCCTCGGCGAGCAGCTTGCGCGCCTCGGCGCGGGCCGCCGCGATGTCCCGGCCGAAGCCCGGCAGCGCCGCGAGCTCCTCGGCCGACGCCGAGAACGGCGCCCCCGGCCGGATCAGGCCGCCGACGGCGCGCAGGATGGAGGTGCGGCGCAGCCCCATGCTGCCGGCATTGCGGTCGATCGCCATCGACAGCGCGCGGCGGACGCGGGCGTCGTTGAACGGCGGCTTTTCGGTGTTGAAGGCGACGATCAGGCCGGTCGACCAGGTCGTCTCGTAGAACTTCACGCGGTTGCCCAGCGCCTGTTCGAGGCGCGGCCGGTCGGCCGGGCCGATGGTGCGGAACTCGGCCTGGATCTGACCGCCCTGCATGGCGTTCAGCATGGCGGTCGCCTGGGGAATGAAGGCGATGCGGAAACCGTCGAGATAGGGCCGCCCGTCGACGAAATACTTGTCGTAGCGCTGGCCGACGAGATGCGAGCCGCGTACGTGCTCGACGAAGCGGAAGGCGCCGGAGCCGAGAATGTTCTGCGCCGGGAAGCGCGGGTCCTGGGCGAGCCTGGCCGCCGAATAGACGCAGTTATAGGGGCTCGCGAAATTCTGCAGCATGGCCGGGTTCGGCGCCGAGAGCCTGAACACGATCTCGGTCGGCGACGGCGTCTCGATCGCCGCGATGTCGGCGAAGGTCGCCTGGCGCAGCGAGACGACGCCGGCAGGCGGATTGCGCAGGCGCTCGTAGGTCGCCTTGATATCGGCCGATGTCAGCGGCGAGCCGTCGTGGAATGTGACGCCGGGATTGAGCTGGAATGTGTAGGTGAGGCCGTCGGGCGAGACCGTCCAGGACTTGGCAAGATCGCCCTTGACCTCCGGATAGCGCGCCATGTCGAACTTCAGGAGCGTCGAATAGAACGGCCCGACCGACTGCACCACCACATAGGTCTCGTGCGCGTGGCAGTCGTAGTTCGGCGGATCGGAGACCACGGCGAAATTCAAGGTGCCGCCGCGCGCGGGCTGCGGCGTCTGGGCGAGCGCCGCGCCTGTCGTGGTCAGGGCCAGGGCGAGCCCGAGGGCGAGATGTTTCATCATAAGGCGTCCTTCCTCCAAAATTCAGCGGCTTCGAGCCGTCTTGTTGGATCATCCATGGATCATGCGCTGATGCGGCTTCGTCTCCTCAGGCCTTGTGGCACGCGACGATATGGCCGGCCCGCTCGCGCGGCTCCGGAACCGCCGCCCGGCAATGATCGTCGGCGAGCGGGCAGCGGGTGTGGAACACGCAGCCCGTCGGCGGATTGAGCGGCGAGGGAATTTCACCGGCGAGCGCCCGCGGCCGGCGCGCCCGCTCCTTCACCGGATCCGGCACCGGCGCGGCGTCCAGGAGCGCGCGGGTATAGGGGTGCAGCGGTTCGGCATAGAGCGCGTCGCGATCGGCGACCTCCATGATCCGGCCGAGATACATCACGACGATCCGGTCCGAGATATGCCGGACCACGGCGAGGTCGTGCGCGATGAACAGGAAGGTCAGGTCGAAGGTCCGCTTGAGATCTTCGAGCAGGTTGATGACCTGGCCCTGGATCGACACGTCGAGCGCGGAAACCGGCTCGTCGCAGACGATCAGGTCGGGCTGGAAGGCGAGGGCCCGGGCGATGCCGATGCGCTGGCGCTGGCCGCCCGACATTTCGTGCGGATAGCGCTCCGCCATATAGGGGAACAGGCCGACGCGGGTGAGGTAGTCGTCGACCTTCGCGCGCGCCTCCGCCTTGGAGCCGACGATGCCGTGCACCAGCATCGGCTCGGCGATGATGTCGCCGACGGTCATGCGCGGGTTGAGCGACGAGAACGGATCCTGGAACACCACCTGCATGCGCCGCCGCACCGGCCTCAGATCCTTCTGGGAGAGGCCGGCGAGGTCGCGGCCCTCGAAGCGGATGGCGCCCTCGGTCGGGGTCTCCAGGCGCAGCACGGTGCGGCCGACCGTGGTCTTGCCGCAGCCGGATTCGCCGACGAGGCCGAGGGTCTCGCCCTTGCGGATGGCAAAGGAGACGTCGTCGACGGCCTTGACGGTGGCGAGCTCGGCGGTGATCCAGGAGGTCTTGCGCGACACCAGGAAATGGGTCTTCAGGCCTTCGACCGAGAGGAGCGGGGCACCCGCATAGTCGATCGTGCCCTGGGGTACGCCGCCCGTGCCGGCAAAGACCTCGAGCCCCGCGGCCAGCTCCGCTGAGCGATGGCAGCAGGCCCAGTGCCCCTCCCCGACCGGGTCCAGCTCCGGTGCCGCCGTCTCGCACCTGGCGATCTTCGCCGGACAGCGCGGCGCGAAACGGCAGCCTACCGGCGGAGCGCGCAGGTCGGGCGGCATGCCCTCGATCGTTTCCAGGCGCTGGCCGCGCGGCCGGTCGAGCCGCGGCACGGAGCGCATCAGGCCGACCGTGTAGGGATGGCGCGGCGCCAGGAAAATATCGTCGGCCGAGCCGGTCTCGACGATCCGCGCGGCATACATGACGGCGACCCGGTCGGCGTAGCGCGCGACGATGCCGAGATTGTGGGTGATGATCACCATCGCGATGCCGAGCCGCCGCGACAGGTCCTTCATCAGTTCCAGGATTTGCGCCTGGATGGTGACGTCGAGCGCGGTGGTCGGCTCGTCGGCAATGATCAGCTTGGGATTACAGGCCAGCCCGATGGCGATCATGATGCGCTGGCGCATGCCGCCGGACATCTGGTGCGGATACTGGTCGAGCCGACGCTCGGGATCGGTGATGCCGACCAGCGTCAGCAGTTCCACGGCCCGTGCCCGCGCCTCGCCCTCGCTCATGGCGAGATGGATCAGCAGCGGTTCCATCACCTGCAAGCCGATGGTGAGCACCGGATTGAGCGAGGTCATCGGCTCCTGGAAGATCATCGCGATGTCGCGGCCACGGATGGCGCGCATGTCCTCGGCGGCGAGTTTGAGCAGATCGCGGCCCTCGAACAGGATCTCGCCCTTCTCGACCCGGCCGGCTGGCCTGGCGAGCAGGCCCATCACGGCCAGCGAGGAAACCGACTTGCCGCAGCCGCTCTCCCCGACGATCGCGAGGATCTCGCCCGGATGAACATCGTAGGAGACACCTTCGACCGCCCGGACGATGCCGCGCGAGGTGTGGAAGTGAACATGCAGGTCGCGCACGCTCAAAAGCGCCTCGCCGCCCTTGCCGCGGGCGGCTGCGGCACCGGCGCTCGCGTCAGGAGCCGCGGTCTCGGCCAGAGCCATGGGGTTGTCCTCGCCTGGAAGGTCTTTTTTGTCGTTGTTGTCGGACAGTAGTTCCGCCGACCCGGAATTCAAACGCCTGCAGCGCGTGAAAATACGTAGCACAACCGCCTGCGCACCGGCGGAACAGGCTGCGCTGCCGCTGCGGCCCGGTCATGACCGGGCCTCGCCGGCGGCCAGGCTTTGCGCGAGCACGCGCGCGGCATGCACAGCCTCGCGCGCCGCGCCGTCGGCGATCTGATGCCGGCAGGACGTGCCGTCGGCGACCACGATATGGTCGGGTCCGGCCTTGCGGACCGCCGGCAGCAGCGACAGCTCGGCCATGGCGAGCGACACGTCGATGGTGTCGCGGTGATAGCCGAAGGCACCGGCCATGCCGCAGCAGGAGCTCTCCACGGTCTCCACCGCGAGGCCGGGCACCAGGCGCAAGGTACCCTCCACCGCTCCCATCGCGCCGAAGGCCTTCTGATGGCAATGGCCGTGCAGCAGGACCTTGGTCTCGCCCAGCGGGTGAAGCGGCAGCGACAGCCGGCCGGCCTTGGCCTCGGCCGCAATGAATTCCTCGAACAGGACGGCCGTCCCGGCCACCGTTTCGCTCGCCGGGCTGCGCAGCAGCGCCGGGATCTCGTCGCGCAGGGTGAAGAGACAGGAGGGCTCGAGCCCGATCACCGGCACGCCGCGTGCGGCAAAGGGTTCGAGCGCTGCGACGAGGCGTTCGGCCTCCGCGCGGGCATGATCGACCATGCCGGTGGCGAGGTAGGTCCGGCCGCAGCAGAGGTTCCGTTTCGAGCCGTCGGCGGCCTGTGCATGATGGACACGATAGCCGCCGGCCAGCAGCACCGCGACCGCCGCATCGAGGTTCTCCCGTTCGAAGGCGCGGTTGAACGTGTCGGCCAGCAGCACGACCTCGCGCCCGCCTTCCGGCCCTTCGCTCGGCGCGGTCGGCGAGAAGACGTCCGAGCGCCAGGCCGGCAGCGAGCGGCGCGCGGAGAAGCCGGCGAGCTTTTCCGACAGCGCGGCGAGGCCGGGCAGCCGGTTGCGCAGGTTGAGAAGCCAGGGCAGTCTCGACGCGAGGCCGGCATAGCGCGGCAGGTGCGCCACCAGCCGGTCGTGCAGGCTCGCGCCATGGGCGGCCCGGCGCGCCGCGGTCACCTCGATCTTCATGCGCGCCATGTCGACGCCGGTCGGGCATTCGCGCTTGCAGGCCTTGCAGGAGACGCAGAGCTTCAGGCTTTCGGCCATGTCGGGCCCGGTCAGCGCGTCGGGCCCGAGTTGGCCCGTCATGGCGAGGCGCAAGGTATTGGCCCTGCCGCGCGTGACATGCTGCTCGTCGCGCGTCACGCGATAGCTCGGACACATGGCGCCGCCGTCTAGCTTCCGGCACGTGCCGTTGTTGTTGCACATCTCGATGGCGCCGAGGAAGCCTTGCGAGGCGCCGGGATAGGCCGACCAGTCGAGCGCGGGGGTGATCTCCGCGCCGCGATAGTCCGGCGGGTAGCGGAACAGGCTGCGGTCGTCCATCCGCGGCGCCCGCACGATCTTGGCCGGATTGTACAGCCCGGCGGGATCGAAGCGATCCTTCACCTCCTCGAAGGCGCGGACCAGCCGGCTGCCGAACATCTGCTCGTGGAACTCGGAACGGACGATGCCGTCGCCATGCTCGCCGGAATGCGATCCCTTGTATCGGCGCACCAGCGCGAAAGCCTGCTCGGCCATGGAGCGCATGCGCTTCGCGTCGACGTCGAGCTTCATGTTGAGCACAGGGCGCACATGCAGGCAGCCGACGGAGGCGTGGGCATACCAGGTGCCGGTGGTGCCGTGCGCCTCGAAGATCTCGGTGAGTCCGGCCGTATAGGCTGCGAGGTCCTTCAGCGGAACGGCGCAATCCTCGACGAAGGAGACCGGCTTGCCGGCCTCCTTCATGCTCATCATGATGTTGAGGCCCGAGGAGCGCATCTCGGTGACCGCCGCCTGCCACGCCGGCTCGACCACCGGCACGACACCGCCGAAGCGGGCGCCCGGCCGGTCCCAGCCGAAGCCGAGATCGCCCATCAGCGCCTCGAGCTCCTTCAGCTTGCCGAGATTGTCCGCTTCGCTCGCCTCGGCGAATTCGACCACCAGCAGGGCATCCGGGTCGCCGCGCACCACCCGTTCGATGGTCGGGCGGAACATGGCGATGTCGCGAGCAAGGCCGATCATGGTGCGATCGACAAGCTCGATGGCGATCGGCGCGAGCGCGACCAGATGCTGGGCCGCGTCCATCGCCTCGTGAAAGGCGCCGAAATGGCAGATGCCGAAGACCTTCGGGCCGATGAGCGGCCAGAGCCTGAGGTCGACCGCCGTGGTGAAGCCGAGGGTGCCCTCGGAGCCGACCAGGATATGCGCCATGTTGTTGGTCGGGCCGTTCGGCGCGAGCGCGTCCAGATTGTAGCCGCCGACACGGCGCTGCACCTTCGGAAAGCGCTCCGCCACCTCCGCCGCCTCGCGCTCGCCGAGCGCCAGGAGATCGCGGGTCAGAAGGTCGCCGTCATTGCGCATGGCCTCGGCCCGCGTCACCTCGCCGAACCAGCGCCGCTCGCCATTGGCGAGTGCCGCCTCCACCGCCAGGACGTTGTCGCGCATGGTGCCGTAGCGCAGCGAGCGGCCGCCGCAGGAATTGTTGGCGGTCATGCCGCCGATCGTGGCGCGCGAGGCGGTCGAGACGTCGACCGGGAACCACAGCCCGTGCCTCTTCAGCTGGCGGTTGAGATCGTCGAGCACGATGCCCGGCTCGACCCGCGCGGTGCGGCCGGCGACATCCAGATCGAGAATGCGGTTCAGCCGCTTCGAGCAGTCGACGACCAGCGAGGCATTGACGGTCTGGCCGCATTGCGACGTGCCGCCGCCCCGCGGCAGCACCGTCGCGCCCTCTTCGCGGGCAATCGCGATGGCGCGGACCGCATCATCCATGGTCTCGGGCACGACCACGCCGGTCGGCATGATCTGATAGATCGATGCGTCCGTCGCATAGCGCCCGCGCGAGAAGGCGTCGAAGAGCACATCGCCCTTCAGCTCGGCCCTGAGGCGCCGCTCGAGAGTGCCTGATGCTTGAGCCGCCGAGCCTGCCATTCGTCCCGTCCCACACGCCATGTTCCGCGCCGCGCGCCGCTGTCGCGATGCCCGCCGGGAGCCGCTGCGACCGCCGCAGGGGCGGCCTCACGACGGCCTTGACTTGAATTTTGCATTCATTATTCATTCTGGCAAGAGGGCTTTTCCGACACCCCTCGCCGAGGAGATTTCCATGGCCCAGAACGCGCCCCGCATCGCCGGCCGGCATTTCCTGCAGATCCCCGGCCCGACCCCGGTGCCCGATCGCATCCTGCGCGCCATCGCCCTGCCGACGATCGACCATCGCGGCCCTGATTTCGGCAAGCTCGGCCGCCGCGTGCTCGACGGCATGCAGACGATCTTCAAGACCAAGGGCCATGTGGTGATCTATCCGGCCTCGGGCACCGGCGCGTGGGAGGCAGCGCTCAGCAACACGCTGTCGCCGGGCGACAAGGTGCTGATGGTCGAGACCGGCCATTTCGCCACGCTCTGGAAGACCATGGCCGACAAGCTCGGCATCGAAGCGACCTTCATCGCGTCGGACTGGCGCAGCGGCGCGGACGCCGCCGCCATCGAGGCGGCGCTGCGCGAGGACAGGACGCATGCCTTCAAGGCGGTCTGCGTCGTGCACAACGAGACCTCGACCGGCTGCACGTCGCGGATCGACGAGGTGCGGCGCGCCATCGACGCGGCCGACCATCCGGCCCTCCTGATGGTCGACACCATCTCCTCGCTCGCCTCCATCGACTATCGCCACGACGAATGGGGCGTCGACGTCACGGTCGCCGGCTCGCAGAAGGGCCTGATGCTGCCGCCCGGCCTGTCGTTCAATGCCGTCTCGGACAAGGCTCTGGCCGTCGCGCGCGCGGCTCGGCTGCCCAAGAGCTTCTGGGGCTGGGACGAGATGATCGCCGCGAACAAGACCGGCTATTTTCCCTATACGCCGGGCACCAACATGCTCTACGGCCTCGCCGAGGCGATCGACATGCTGCATGAGGAGGGCCTCGACAATGTCTTTGCCCGGCACGACCGGCACGCTGAGGCGACCCGCCGGGCCGTGCGCGCCTGGGGCCTCGACATCCTCTGCCGCGAACCGAAATATTACTCCTCGTCGCTGACCGCCGTGGTCATGCCGGACGGCCACGATGCCGACACGCTGCGCGCGGTCATCCTCGACGCCTTCGACATGTCGCTCGGCACCGGCCTCAGCAAGGTCGCCAAGCGGGTCTTCCGCATCGGCCATCTCGGCGATACCAATGACCTCACCATCGTCGGCGCGCTGGCCGGGGTTGAAATGGGCCTTGGCCTCGCCGGCGTTCCGCATCGCGCCGGCGGTGTCGCGGCGGCCATGGCCTATCTTGCCGAGGCCCGGAAGGGAGCGGCGAAAGCCGCATGAGGGACATGGGCGCCTGACATGAACGAACACCCGCTCATCGCGCGCCGTTCACTGTCGACCGAACTGGTGGAGCGCCTGCGCGACATGATCGTCGACGGCTCGCTGCGGGCCGGCGACAAGATCTCCGAGCCGGATCTGTGCGACCGCTTCGGCGTCTCGCGCACGCCGCTGCGCGAGGCGCTCAAGGTGCTCGCTGCCGAAGGCCTGGTGCAGCTCACGCCGAACCGCGGAGCGACGGTGGCCCGGATCGCGCCCGAGGCAGTGGAGGAGCTGTTTCCCATCATGGGCATGCTGGAAGCGCTCGCCGGCGAGCTCGCCTGCGAGCGCCTGACCCCGCCGGCCTTGAAACGGCTGGAAACCATGCACGCGACCATGGTGCGGCATTGGCAGGCCGACGAGTGGGTGCCCTATTCCCGGCTGAACCGGGCGATTCACGAGGCGATCTTCGATATTGCCGGCAACGCCACGCTCTCCGCGCTCTACCAGACGCTGATGGTGCGCATTCACGCGGTGCGCTTCGTCGCACGCAAATCGGCCGAACGCTGGGCCGAGGCGGTGGACGACCATGAGCGGATGATGGCCGCGCTGCGGGCGCGTGATGCCGCCGCGCTGTCGCGGATCATGCGCGAACACCTGCAGCACAAGGCCGACATGGTGCGCGAGGCGCTGGCGCAGCTCGATTCGACTCGGAACTGACGGGCGCAGGACGGCCTTGCGAGCCCGCCGCGCCGGCGGCTTGTGCTGATGCCGGGATTGTTGCTCAACTGCTCGCTCGAGCCGGCATGATGCCTTTCCGCGCGCGCCGGGATCGGCCGAGGAGACCGCCATGAGCCGTGACATCAAAGTCGTCGTTCCCGCCCTGTCCTTCGCCGAAGCCCCGCGCTGGCGTGACAACCGCCTGTGGTTTTCCGATTTCTATACGCATCGCGTCCTGTCCGTCCGGGCGGACGGCAGCGACCTGCGCGCCGAGGCGCATGTGCCGAACCAGCCCTCCGGCCTCGGCTGGCTGCCGGATGGCCGGCTGCTGGTCGTATCGATGCGCGACGCGCGGATTCTGAGGCGCGAAGCCGACGGCCAGCTCACCGTTCACGCCGAGCTGAGCCCCCATGTCGCCGGCTTTGCCAACGACATGGTGGTGGACGCGGCCGGCCGGGCCTATGTCGGCAATTTCGGCTTCGACCTCATGGGCGGCGCCCCGCTCGAGCCGACACGGCTTCTGCGGGTCGATCCGGACGGCACGGTGACGGTCGCTGCCGAAGACCTGTGGTTCCCGAACGGCAGCGCCCTCCTCGACGGCCGGCTGCTGCTCGTCAACGAAACGCTCGGCAATCGGGTCAGCGCCTTCGATGTCGCCGCTGACGGCAGCCTGTCGAACTGGCGCGTCTGGGCGCGGTTTGCCGACCTGCCGGCCGATCGCGACATGGCCAAGATTTTCGACGGGCAGCTGGTTGTCGCTCCCGACGGCGGCGGCATCGACGCGGAAGACGCCTGGTGGATCGCCGACGCCGTCGGCGGCCGCGTTCTGCGGGTGCGGGAAGGCGGCGCCATCCTCGACGAAATCCATCCCGGCACAGGCGTCTTCGCCTGCACACTGGGTGGCGAGGACGGGCGGACCCTGTTCATCTGCACGGCGCCGGACTTCCACGAAGAGGCCCGCAAGGCGGCCCGGGAAGCCCAGATTCTGGCCGTCAGGGTCGAGGTTCCCGGCCGAGCCTGAACGACGGCCGGCCGAAAGCCGCGGCCCCGTGTCATGCGTTCGGCTGCGGCCTGGTCGCCAAGACAGCCGCCGACATGGTATGGTCCAGCCGCGCGGAGCCCGGCGCCCCCGGCCTCCACGGCAAGCCAGACACGGTCCTCGATCTGTGGAGAGCGGCCATGATCGACAGCTGGACGATGGTCCAGACGGCTTTCGGAGCTCTGCTCGGCCTCATCTTCGTCGCGGGCACGCTCACCCTGTCCATTCTCTGGGAACGGCGGCCCGGACGCTCGCGTTTCCTGCCCTTCCTCAACCCCGGGGAGACCGGCTCCGTCGCCCCGGCAAGCTCCCATTGCGGTGATGGCGGCGGCTGGATGGGCTGCGGTGGCGGTGGCGGCGACTGTGGCGGTGGCGACGGCTGAGCCGCGCACCCGCGCGGGCAAGCGTGCTCTGCCCGCTGGGCTCGTCTGCGCGACCCGCACATTGTGGTCGCCGGCCGTCCTGCCTATCTGAACCGGGCTGAAGCCCGGAGATATACAGAATGGCCGAACTGTCGGTTCTCGACCTTGCCCCCGTCGTCGAGGGGTCGACCCCGGGCCAGGCCCTGCGCAATTCGCTCGATCTCGCCCGCCACGCCGAGCGCCTCGGCTACAAGCGCTTCTGGCTCGCCGAGCATCACAACATGGTCGGCATTGCCAGCGCCGCGACTGCGGTCGCCATCGGCTATGTCGCGGGCGGGACGTCGACGATCCGGGTCGGTTCCGGCGGCATCATGCTGCCGAACCACGCACCCATGGTGGTGGCCGAGCAGTTCGGCACGCTCGAGGAACTCTATCCCGGCCGCATCGATCTCGGCCTCGGCCGGGCGCCGGGCACGGATCAGCGGACGCTGCGGGCCCTGCGCGTCGACCCGATGGAGGCCGACAATTTCCCCCAGGACGTGCTGGAGGTGCAGGCCTTTCTCGCTCCCGTTCAGCCCGGCCAGGTGATCCAGGCCGTTCCCGGCGCCGGCACCAAGGTGCCGATCTGGATCCTCGGCTCGAGCCTGTTCGGCGCCCAGCTCGCCGCCATGCTGGGCCTGCCCTACGCTTTCGCCTCGCATTTCGCGCCGGACGCGCTGATCCAGGCGCTGGAAGTCTACCGGGCGAAATTCACGCCGTCCGAGCAGCTCGACAAGCCGCGCACCATGGCCGGCATCAATGTCATCGCCGCCGACACCGATGCCGAGGCGCGGCGGCTGTTCACCTCCTCGCAGCAGCAGCGCGCCAACATGTTCCGCGGCACGCGCGGCCAGTTGCAGCCGCCGATCGACGATATCGAGACCTATTGGACGCCGCACGAGAAGATCCAGGCCGAGCGGACGCTGACCTATTCCTTCGTGGGCTCGGCCGAGACGGTCCGGCGCGGCCTCGCGCATTTCCTCGCCAATACCGGCGTCGACGAGCTGATGGTGGTCGCGGCGATCTACGACCATGGCGCGCGGCTGCGCTCGTATGAGATCCTCGCCGATATCGGCCGCCAGCTCGCCTCCGGCAAAGCGGTGGCCTGATCCGGCACAACAGGCCCAGGATGGCTCCGTCATGACCTCGCATCGACCGACAGCCGACCCGACCCCTGGCGCGACCTATCGTCCGTCGACGGCCCATACCGATCTCGGCCCCGGCTATTTCGATGCCGTGCGGCCAGCGGTCTTCCCGAAGACCGTCCTGCGCTACCGCAACCAGCGCTGGGCCGGCCATATCGGCCTCGGCGATCTCGACGAGGCCGCCTGGATCGCCCATTTCGGCCGGTTCGAGCCCCTGCCCGACAACATCGCGGAGCCGCTGGCGCTGCGCTATCACGGCCACCAGTTCCGCACCTACAATCCCGACCTCGGCGATGGGCGAGGCTTCCTGTTCGCGCAGGTTCGCGACGACCAGGGCCGCCTCCTCGACCTTGGAACCAAGGGTTCCGGCCGCACGCCCTATTCGCGCTCCGGCGATGGCCGGCTGACCCTGAAAGGCGGCGTGCGCGAGGTGCTGGCCACCGCCCTGCTCGAAGCCTTCGGCGTCTATACGTCGAAAAGCCTGTCGCTGATCGAGACCGGCGAAGAACTGGTGCGCGGCGACGAGCCATCGCCGACGCGCTCGTCCGTTCTGGTGCGGCTCTCCCACAGCCATATCCGCTTCGGCACGTTCCAGCGCCTTCTGGCCGAGAACGACGCCGCCCGCACCGCAAGGCTCGTCGCCCACTGCATCCAGCACTACCATCCTGGCGCGGCCCGCGGCGGTGACCCGGCGCAGGAAGCCCCCGCTCTGCTCGAAGCCGTGGCGCGGGCGAGCGGCGCAATGGTCGCGGAATGGATGCTCGCCGGCTTCGTGCACGGCGTGCTCAACACCGACAACATGGTGATCACCGGCGAGAGCTTCGACTACGGCCCCTGGCGCTTCCTGCCGACCTACGAACCTGGCTTCACCGCCGCCTATTTCGACGAAACCGGGCTCTATGCGTACGGCCGCCAACCGGGCACGGTCGCCTGGAACCTCGAGCGCTTCGCCGAATGCCTGACCTTGGTGGCGCCGGTCGCGCCGCTCGAAGACGCGCTGAAGACCTATGGTCCGGCCTTCAACGACGCCCTGCGCCGCATGGTCTGCCTGAGACTTGGCGTCGCGGCGAAGGACGAAGCGGCCGACGACGAGTTGCTGGGCGCGTTCTTCCAGTTCCTGCACAGCTCCAAGGCGGGCTTCGAGCGTACCGTGTTCGACTGGCATGGCGGCGCACCGCGCCGCGATTTCGCGGCGGCGAGCCCGCAGGCCGGGCTCTATTCGGGGGAAGCCTTCATGCGTCTCGTCAAGGCCCTGGAGGCGCATGAGCCGCGTGGCTGGACGGCGGAGGCGCAAGCCTATTTCGAGGGTGCCGGCCCGGCGACGCTGCTGATCGACCAGGTCGAGGCGCTCTGGGCGCCGATCGCCGAACGCGACGATTGGAGTCTGTTCGAAGCCAAGCTCGCCGAGATCGAACGCGCCCGCCTGGCCTTCGCGATCCCCACGCGGGGCGGCCCATCGGATGGACGGGTTGCCACCGCCCCGGCCTTGTGATGATCGTTTGCGCTTTGGCTCCACGGCGCGGCTGGCACGATCAGCCGGTCCAGATCCTTCCGGCGAGGCAGAATGGCCGACGATATCCCCTTCGAGCGTGACGACGATGCGGTTCCCGGCCGCGTCGAGACCCTGTCGCCCCTGATCCGCCGCGTGCTCTGCCCCAATCCCGGCCCCTTCACCTTCAAGGGCACCGTTACCTACATCGTCGGCCATGGCCGGGTGGCGATCGTCGATCCCGGTCCCGACAATGCCGCGCATGTCGCCGCCGTCCTGGAGGCGGTGATGGGCGAGACGGTGGAGGCGATCCTCGTCACCCACACCCATCGCGACCACTCGCCGGCGACGCCGGCGGTCAAGGCGGCGACGGGCGCGACCGTCTATGCCGAGGGCCCGCACCGCGCGGCCCGGCCGCTCAATCTCGGCGAGACCAACGCGCTCGACGCCTCCGGCGACAAGGATTTCATCCCCGATGTCGCGCTCGCCGACGGCGCCGTCGTCAGCGGGCCGGGCTGGACGCTGGAGGGCGTGTTCACGCCGGGCCACTGCGCCAACCACATGGCCTTCGCGCTGCGCGAGGAGAACAGCCTGCTCTCCGGCGATCACGTCATGGCCTGGTCGACCTCGATCGTCGCGCCACCCGACGGCTCGATGGGCGACTACATGGCATCGCTCGAAAAGCTGCGCGCCCGGTCGGAGGCGATCTTCTGGCCCGGCCACGGCGGCGCGGTGCACGAACCGCAGCGCTTCATGCGCGCGCTCGCCCATCACCGCCTGCAGCGCGAGGCTTCGATCATGAGACGGATCGGCGCCGGCGACAGGGCGATCCCCGCCATCGTCGCGGCAATCTACGAGGGGCTGGATCCGCGCCTGACGGGCGCGGCCGGGCTCAGCGTCTTTGCCCATCTCGAAGACCTTGTCGGCCGCGGCCTGGTGACGACGGACGGGCCGCCGGCGCTCGACGGCCTGTTCAGGCCGGCCTGAGCCGCCGAAGCCCTAAAGGCGCGCGATGGCCGGCATGACGCCAGAGCTCCGTGACGCGGTGGAAGAGGCCTACCGGGTTTTCCCTGCGCTGCCGCTCGTGGCGCCGATCGGCGTCTGCACCTGCAATTGCTGCGTCTCTCCCGACCACGAGAAGACCATGGCCTCGACGCCACGGCGAAAGCTGCCGTTGTTCCTGATCAAGGAATTCAACAATTCCGCCCACGGGCGGGACGATGACCTCCTCAGGCATTTTCTGCCCCGCATGTGCGAATTGACGGCCGAGGGCGCCAATGTCTGCAGCCTCGACGAGACCCTCGGCTTCAAGGGGCTCGGCGCGGGCACCGAACGCGTTCCCTATGCCAGCTACCGGGCGAACTGGCCGACGGCCGAAATCGCCGCGATCGATGCCTTCTATCGCGCGCTGTTCCGCCAGGCGCTGAGGGCGCGGCCGGCCCGCATGCCGTTCGGCGATGGCACGCCGGACTTGAACGAGGCCGACATCGGCTGGACCCTTCAGACGATCGCGGTCGGCGGCGGCGATATCGCGCCTCTGCTCGCCCTCTGGGAGGCCGACGGCTCGCGGCTTGCCAGCCAGCAGCTTGCCGCCTTCGTCTGCTCGCTTGACGTCAATATCTGGTCGCACGACAAGACGCCGAAGGTCTTTTCCCCGTTCTCCGACCATGCCCCCGAAGCCGAGCTTCTGGTCGCGGACTGGCTGAAGCGACCGGAACACGGCGCACGTTTCGACCGCGCCATGCTGGATGAGCCGGATGCCGCAGCCTTCGCGCTGCTGTCCCAGGCGCGCCGTTGGGCAACCGGACGGTAGAACACCAGCGCCCGCCAGATCGATGCTCCGCCCGAAGCCTGCGACCGCTCAGACAAAATCGAGCGGCAGGGCGGTGACCTCCTTGATCTCCTCCATCACGAAACTCGCCGAGACATCCTGCATGTCGATCCGGCTGGTCAGTTTCTTGTAGAGGCGGTCATAGGCGGCGACGTCGGGCACCCGCGCATGCAAAATGTAGTCGATCTCGCCGGCCGTCCGGTAGGCGCCGATCAGTTCGGGAATGTCGCGCACGACCGTGTGGAAGCGCTCCGCCCAGGCGGCATCGTGACGGGCCGTGCGCACGGCGATGAACACGGTGAGCTCCAGGTTGAGCTTGACCGGATCGGCCAGCGCCACGCGGGCGGCGATGAAGCCTTCCTCCTCCAGCCGCTTCAGCCGGCGCCAGCAGGCATTGCGGGAGAGATGGACGCGTTCGGCGAGGGCTTCGATCGACAAGCTGGAATCGCGCTGAATCTCTCGCATGATGGATTTGTCGTAAGCGTCGAGTGCGGGCGATTGAGATGGCATCCCACGAAATTAGCGAATTGTGAGATTCTGTCCACAATGCAATGTTTTTCTGTCGTCAGATTGGGAATCCGTCCCGGCCGGCCGGCGGTATCGTCAAAGGATCCTGAATTCGTTCGCCGAGGCCTTCATGCTCGCTCGCGCCAGATCCGCCTTCACTCGCCATCCCCATGCGGTCGGCGAGAGCTATTTCGAGCATTTCGGCGCCGCCATGCGCTATTGCGGCACATTTCTGTTCTGCGCCTTCTGCGCCTTCGTGCACGCTTTCCTGCCCTTCCTGTTCGAAAAGACCGCCTCCACCACGGTGCGCAAGATGGTGGCGGACATGAATGCCCGCAGCCACGCTCCGCAGGGCAAGGTTGAGACGACCCCCCAGGCGGCCGAATAGGGCAGGACGACCATGTGCCGCTGGATGGCCTATTCGGGCGAACCGGTCTTCGTCGACGAATTGCTGTTCCAGCCCTGCCATTCCCTGATCGCCCAGAGCCGTTGCGCCACGAGGCCAAGACCGGCATCAATGCCGACGGCTTCGGCATTGGCTGGTACGGCGAACGCGCCGTGCCGGGGCTGTTCCGCGACATCATGCCGGCCTGGTCGGATGAGAACCTGCGCGCCATCGCGCATCAGGTGCGCAGCCGCCTGTTCCTCGCGCATGTGCGCGCCTCCACCGGCACGCCGACCAGCCGGGTCAACTGCCACCCCTTCGCCGGCGGCCCCTGGCTGTTCGTCCATAACGGCCAGATCGGCGACTTTCCGCTGGTCCGCCGCCGCCTCGAAAGCCTAATCCCCGATGCGCTCTACGGCGAGCGGCAGGGCGCGACCGATTCCGAGCTCATCTTTCTCCTGATGCGCGCCCATGGCCTGGCGGAGGATGCCATGGCCGCGACACGCCGGGCGCTCGCCGACATCGTCGCAGCGATGACGAAAGCGGGCGCCAATGCGCCGCTGCGCTTCACCGCCTGCTTCACCGACGGCGAAACGATACACGCCGTACGCTTCGCCTCCGACGAGCGGCCGCCGACGCTCTATTGCGGCCGGACCGAGAATGGCTGGCTGGTCGTCTCCGAACCGCTCGACATGGATGGCCAGCGCTGGCGCGCCGTGCCACCCGACCACTGGGTGACCTTGACGCCTCAGGGGCCGATGGTCGAGCCGTTCCGCCTGCATTGAATCATCGCCCGCGTCCCTTGCCGGTGCTAGAATGCACCGTTTCCTGCAAAAGGCGCCCGCCATGACCGATCCAGCCGTCGTCGTCGAAGTCCTGCGTGGCGCGACCGTCGAAAGCGTCCACTGCGGCAGCGCCGTGGTCGTCGATGCCGCCGGCAAGGTCGTGTTTGCCTGTGGCGACACCGAGCGGCCGGTCTATCCGCGCTCGGCGATCAAGGCACTGCAGGCGCTGCCGCTGGTCGAGAGCGGCGCCGCGGCCCGTTATGGCTTCGGCGATGCCGAGCTCGCCCTGGCCTGCTCCTCGCATGGCGGCGAGCCGCGCCACGCCGCGACGGCGGCGGCCATGCTGGCCAAGGCCGGCCGCACGGTCGAGGCCCTGGAATGCGGCGCCCACTGGCCGTCCCACGCCGCCTCCAGCCAGGCGCTCGCCCGAGACGGCGGCGCACCGACCGCCCTGCACAACAACTGTTCCGGCAAGCATGCCGGCTTCGTCTGTTTCGCCTGCGCCGCCGACATCGATCCGAGGGGCTATGTCGGCCGCCAGCACAAGGTGCAGCGTTTCATTGCCGAAGCGGTCGGCGAGGTCACCGATACCAGGCTCGACGAGACGGTCGCCGCCGGCACGGACGGCTGCTCGATCCCGACCTATGCCATTCCGCTCGACCGACTCGCCCGCGGCTTCGCGCGCTTCGGCACGGGCCGGGACGTCGGACCGGAGCGGGCCAAGGCCTTCGCACGGCTGCGCGCGGCCTGCGCCGCCGAGCCTTACATGGCGGCCGGCACCGGCCGCTTCTGCACCGGCGTCATGACGCTGCTCGGTGCCCGGGCCTTCGTGAAGACAGGGGCGGAAGGCGTGTTCTGCGCGACCTTCCCTGACCAGGGCCTCGGCATTGCGCTGAAATGCGCCGACGGCGCGTCCCGGGCGGCCGAAGTCATGATGGCCGCGCTGATCCAGCGTTTCATACCGATGAGCGACGACGAAAAAACGGCCTTTGCGCGCTTCCTGAACCCGGTGCTGAGCAACTGGAACGGCATCGAGGTCGGCCGGATCAGGCCGGCGGGCGCGCTGGCTGCCTGAGCCGCAGAGCGTTCGCCGCATGCGCTGATCGCAGCCGCCTCGGGCGCATGGGCCTGTGTCCTGGAAGTGAAATGCGATGCTCGGCCGAGCCGAGTGAAGCGCGCACACCAGATCACCTGGACGAGTTGCATTTTTGGCGATATTTCAACGGCTGGTCGTCGTCGGGATAGGCGGCAATTGCGTGTCTATCCCCTCTCGACCCGATGGCGGCCGGCCACACCACACGAACCGATAGTGCTTGCCCTGCCCGGAGCTTCGCTTGGCGCCCCTCCCTATCCTGATCGACGGCTCCCATCTCAAAAACATTTCGGGCATCGGCTCCTATACGCGCACTCTCGTCCATCTCCTGCAGACGACCGGACAACCGGTCGACGTTCTCTTCGGCGAATACTGCCGGATGCAGAGGTCCGACACAGGCGCCGTTCTTGCTGCTCAGGTCTTTGGGACCGAGCCGCCCCAGTGGTTCTGGATGAAAGCGCTGCGCAGGCTGTCCTTCCTGACGGCCATGACCGTTATGGGGCGCGTCTCGGCGATCGATGTGCCAACGGACCATATCGACCTGAATGCGATGGAACGACCACTGCCGCCTTTTTCCGGCGTGATCAATGCGGATGCCGTGTTTCAGCGCGCTGCCCAGCGCTTTTCCGCGCGGCAGCGCTTCCTTGAAGTCGACACGCCTAGATCTTACGTGGCAGCCCATTGGACATCGCCACTCCCTATCAAGGCGCGCGGCATACCGAACATCTACACGCTCCATGACGCGATCCCGCTCGAGTTCCCCTACCTCGTCCTCGACCGCGGTGGCCGGAATGCGCGTCTTTTTTCCCGCATCGCCGCAGAAGCCGACCTGATCGTCACCGTCTCCGAGGCGTCGAAGGAGCGCCTCGTCAAGATCCTCGGCATTGCGGAGGAGCGTATTGCTGTCACCTATCAGGCTACGCCGGCACTGCCGATCCTGACTCAGGATCACGCGGAACGCATCGTGAGGGACGTCTATGGTGCCGAGCCTGGGAAATATGCCCTTTTCGTCGGCACGGTCGAGCCGAAGAAAAACCTGAAGCGGCTGATGGAGGCCTATTTGCTGGCCGGCGTCGACATCCCCTTGCTGCTGGCAGGCCCGCTCGGCTGGATGTATGATGATGAGCTGGCGATGATCGACATGATCGCGCGCAACGCGCCTATCGCCGTTCCCCAGGGCCGAACGGATCTGGCCGGCTCGATCACGACTGGCATCGTCGGCGCCGGCCTTGGCCGTGCATCGTCGTGCCTGCCGATCCAACGGCTGGGCGACCTACCCCGGCGTCACGTGGCGGCCCTGCTGCAATGTGCTCGCTTCTTCCTCTTTCCGTCCATTTGCGAGGGCTTCGGCTTGCCCGTCCTCGAGGCGATGAAGCTCGGCGTGCCCGTGCTCACCTCCAGTACGAGCTCTCTTCCAGAAGTCGTGGGCGAGGCCGCTCTGAAGGTGGACCCTCTCGATATCACCGCCCTTGCGGATGGCATCAGAATGCTCGCAAGCGATGCCGCATTGCGCTGCGAACTTGCTCAGCGCGGCCACCCGCAGGCGGCAAAGTTCACCAACAAGGCCTATCGCGAGCGACTTGCCGCGGCCTATGCGAGGGTCGGCGTGCACCTGCCGGAAGCAGCCCGGGAAATCTCACCCCAGGAGACGAGAGCTTACGATGCCTCATGATATTCTTGGCGACAGGCTGTGGACCGAGACGGCGCGCTTCGTCGCGTCGCTTGGGGCGGCGGTCTCCCTCATCATTGCGCCGAAAGAAATGGCTCCGCTGCTCGAGGGTGCCGTTCCCTATGAAAGGCGGCGCGACCTCGCCCGGCCGGAAGTGCTGGTCATCCACAAGGGCATGCTCGGCGACCTCGGCCGCGAGTGGATCGAGGATCAGATCGACGCACTGCATCCGGCATATGCAAACGAGGTCTTCGTCGTTCTGACCCGGCAGCCGCAGCGGGCGCGCTCGTCCGATGCGCCGCATTTCAAATCCTTGCTCGGCATGGTCAAGGCCATGGCCCGTACTCCGACGACGACGCTCATCGCGGCGCCACCGCAGCGCATGGCCGTCTACCTCGGCGATCACAAGGCGCTGACGCGCACGATATACGGCCATAAGATCTTCGTTGACACCCACGATATCAGCATTGCGCCTCATATCCTCCTCGACGGCTTCTGGGAGCAATGGGTCACGGACTTATTCCGAAGCCTCCTGCGCCCGGGCATGGCTGTCGTCGATATCGGGGCCAACCTTGGATATTACTCGATCCTCGCCGCCGATGGCATCGGCCCAGCCGGACGGCTGGTTGCATTCGAAGCCAATCCGGGCCTTGCCGAGTTCTTGTATTCCAATCTGGCAGTGAACGGCTTCCTGGACCGCTCGGCCATCGAGCCTCAGGCGGTGCTGGCCAGTTCGGGCACCGTGCGGTTCGGAGTCTATGAGCGCTACCTCGGCGGTTCGAGCATCTATGCTTCGGAAGACATGGCCGTGAGCCACCGTGACAAGATCAAGATGATCGACGTGCCGGCCATCAGCCTCGATGCATATTTCCGTCCGGGACAGAAGGTCGACCTGATCAAGATCGACGCGGAAGGCGCGGAGCCCTCGATCCTGCAGGGCGCGCGGCGGGTCCTGACGGAGAACCGGGACATCCAGGTCATCATGGAGTTCGCCCCGTCCGTCTTCGAGAAGGGCTACGGTTCGGCCGGCATGGTCTACGAAGGCATCACGGCCATGGGTTTCACCATCTATCGCATCGAGCATGATGGGTCGCTGACCGAAGCGAGCCGCGACATGCTGGGTGGCATAGATCGGCATTGGGACATCCTGCTCCGCCGGCAGATCTCCTGAAGCGGCGGGCTGCTTCTTCCTGGCGATACGGACATGAATGCCGCGCTCTTCGATATCTCATCCATTCCCGGCCTGCCTAGGGCGGACGGCGAGAATGAAATTCGCACCCGCTGCGAGGCCCAGTATCTCGGCGGCGGCGAGCTCCTCGGCCGCTGCCTCGGCCGCTTCAAGATCTTTCTCGATGCCCGAGATCTCGGTTTCGCGCCGCATATTCTGGCGGATGGATATTGGGAATATTGGATCACTCAATTCGTCGCGTCGAAAATAGCGAGAGGATCGGTCGTCCTCGATGTCGGCGCCAATTTTGGATATTACACATTGCTGATTTCGGAGCTGGTGGGGCCGGTCGGCAAATGCCTGGCGTTCGAGCCCAATCCCGCCGTCGCGGCCAAGCTGCGCAAGACGATCGAGGTCAATGGCTTCGCAGGGCGTGCTCGGGTCCTGGACGTTGCCCTCGGCAAAAACCCCGGCGGAGAGACGTCGTTCTTCATCCCCCATCACGAGCCGAAAAACGGCATGGTCCTCGGCGGCGAGCCGCATGACGCGGAGGGCCTGGGCACCGTCATCTCCGTTCCCCAGACCAATCTCGACACAGCGTGCAGAGACCTGACGAGGCTCGACTTCGTCAAGATCGACGCCGAAGGAGCGGAAGCCGACATCATCGAAGGCATGACCGATGTCATCGCGCACTTCCGGCCTAGCATTCTGCTCGAATTCAATGCGGCGCGCGCCTATGATGGGCGGGCACTGGCCGAGCGCCTGCGCGACGTCTATGGTCGGTTGGATTGTGTCGACTTCGACGGCCAGTTGAAGCCGGTCACGATCGAACGGCTCATGCACGAAAACCACGGCCAGGACTGGATGCTATACTTCGCCCGTTGAGCCTCAGCCGGCGCGCGCCGGCGTCCGGCGCGCATAGACCGTGACGTCGCCAAGAACGATGTCGCCGGCGACCCTGGTCCCGAAGACGCTATAGCAGCGATTGGCTGTGGCTTCGAAATGCAGGCGCAGGTGGCGGACGCCGGGAAACACGCCGGCAACGGTGACACGGCGCGCATCGAGCGTGACCATGTCTGCGATATCGTCCGTCGACCACGACATCACCCCGACGATCATCTCGCCATCCGACGGAACATCGGCAGATGTTGTCAAGTTGACCCGGACGTCAACCTCATTGTCACCGAAATAGTGATAGGAGGTCGCGAAGACGATCAGTCCCTTGTCCGGAGGCGTGCTCGTCCAGAGATCGACATAGGGCGATTGCGAGGTCAGCGTCGCACCGAAGGGGTTGAGCGTGAACCAGTCGCTCAGACGTGCCTCGGTGCGCCGCGAGAGCTGCTGTTTCAGCCAAGCGGCGCTTTGCTCATAGCCGACGATCTGCGGAGCACGGTAAGCCTGCGGCCGCAGGACGAAGAGCATGGGCGCCGACATGATGCCGCCGCCCTCGCGAACGATGACCTGCTCCAGGCCATGATTGGACCGGTCGCGGAACTTCGTCTCGCGCAGATCCCGTGGGTAATTGCCGGCATGCTCGGTCAAGCGGTAGTCGATCGTCGGTTCCGGATTGAGGCCGGCCTCCTCGAACAAGCTCAGGAGGTGCGGCAGGGCGAAGGCATAGTTGCCCACGACGGCATGGGATGCGCCCCCGAAGCGCAGTTCCGTCGTTAGCACATAGACGCCGTCGGGCTTCAGAATGCGTCGCACGCCCCGCAAATGCTGCAGAAAATCAGGCTCTGCGCCAATATGCTCGAAAGCTGATATGGAATAAGCGAAGTCGAAGCTTGCCGCCGGCTCGGCGATATGGCGCATATCGAGACTGCAGACCTCAAGCCTGCTGGCATCGAAAGCCGGCGGCGCGCATGACAGGACGAAAGCCCGGCAGTCATCCGTCCGCGCAACCTCCCACATTGATGCGCCGTTGTAGAGGTCGGTCGCGACGAGATGGCCAGCTTCCATTGCGATCGGAAAGATAAGGGGTTCACTACCGCTGCCGAAGGAAATGCCGCGTTGCGCGCCGCTCAATTTGCCGGCCGCTGCAAGCGCAAGATAGGCCATGCCGAATTCCCACAGCCGCGCATGAAGGCTCGGAGTCGCCTGCAGTTTCTGCCTGATGACATGATCCAGGCGCGGATCGAAAAAATCGGCCGCATCGGCGACTTTCTGCAAGGTTTCGACAGCGCAGACAGCCTCGGGAAACTCGGCCGATGCAGACCCGGCCAAGACCTGTGCTCGTGTCTCGTTCGTCGCGAACATCTGTGCTTCATGCTCCCAGGTGCAAGTTGCGCCGACTTTCACGCTCCGTCGCGCCCTGCCGAGTTTCACCAGGAAACGACCAAAGACAACAACCAGCCCGCTGCCCGAGTCGTGCAGCGCGCAGGATATGAGGTCTTGACCATCGCACCGGGGCTTCGCTTGAAGATCCCACCAGCCCCGAGGACCAGTTTCAAGAAATTCCAAATGCCCTCTTGTCACCGGCCATGAAGCCAGTATCGTTCGCTTACGAATGATCTCCCGAGGAAAAGCGAACGGGGGACGTCACCAGAGATGGAACGGCGGTTCTCCGCCAGCAGGCTTCGAGGGGGAGAATTTTCCATGAGCACACAGAATCCGTCCCGCCGCGCCGTGGTCGGTGGACTGGCCGCGACGGGCCTGGCGATCGGAACCCAGCCGGCTGCCGCCCAGGGCGCGCCGGTGCGCGTCGGCGAACTGAACTCCTACAGCCGCATGGCCGCCTTCGCTGTGCCCTACCGCAATGCGCTGCAGCTCGCCCAGGACGAGATCAACCGGGCCGGCGGCCTGACCGGTCTCGGCGGGCGGCCGCTGGAGATCGTGTTCCGCGACGACGGGTCGAGCCCGGGCGATGCCGTGCGCGTCGCCGAGGAGCTGGTGACGCGCGAGAACGTCACCTTCATCGCCGGCGCCTTCCTGTCGAATGTCGGCCTCGCGCTCGCCGACTTCGCCAACCAGCGCAAGATCCTCTATCTGGCGACCGAACCCCTCACCGACGCGCTGACCATGGCCAGCGGCAACCGCTTCACCTACCGCGTCCGCGCCAATACCTACATGCAGACCAAGATGCTGGTCGAGGCGGCCAAGGGCAAAGGCGTCAAGCGCTGGGCGATCGTCGCGCCGAACTATGAATACGGCCAGTCCGCCGCCGCCAATTTCAAGAAGCTGATGGCCGCCGCCGTGCCCGGCTTCGAGGTGGTCGGCGAGCAGTTTCCAGCGCTCGGCCGTGTCGATGCCGGCGCCACCGTCGGCGCGCTGCTGCAGATGAAGCCGGACGGCATCTTCAACGTGCTGTTCGGCGCCGACCTGCCGGCCTTCGTGCGCGAGGGCAATACGCGCGGCCTGTTCGAAGGGCGCACGGTGGTCAGCCTGCTGACCGGCGAGCCGGAATATATCATGCCGCTCGGCGAGGAGACGCCCGAGGGCTGGATCGTCACCGGCTATCCCTGGGAGCAGATCGAGACCAACGGCCACAAGGCCTTCGTCGAAGCCTATCGGGCGCGCTTCAACGACACGCCGCGCCTCGGCTCGCTGCTCGGCTATGTCGTCGGCTACATGATCCGCGACCTCTTCAACAAGGCCCGGTCGACCGAGACCGAAGCACTGCTCGCCGCCCTGAAGGGGCTGAAGAGCGATACGGTCGCCGGCCCCGTGGTGATGCGCGAGGTCGACCACCAGTCGACGCTCGGCGCCTGGGTCGGCGAGACCACGCTGAAGGGCAAGACCGGCACCATGAAGAACTGGTCCTACCAGGACGGCGCCAAATTCATGTTCCCGGAAGCCGAGGTGCTCGCGGCCCGCAAGGCCTGATCCGCTTCGGCCAGGCGCAGGCCATGCCTGCGCCCCGTCCTGTCGAACACGCGACCATGTCGCGGATCCGGGGCCGCCGCCAAGGCGACCCCATTCATCGACCGTATCGACAAGCCCGAACCTGAACGCATCCGCCATGGATCCTTCCTTCATCGTCATCCAGGCCCTGTCAGGGCTTGCCAATGCCTCGGCGCTGTTCGTGATCGCGTCGGGGCTGACGATCGTCTTCGGCGTGACGCGCATCATCAATTTCGCCCATGGCTCGCTCTACATGCTCGGCGCCTATCTTGCCGTGACCATCGTGCCCTGGCTGCTCGAATTCGATCGCTCGCCGACGCTGTTCTTCGTCGGCGTCATCGTCTCGGCGGCGGCCGTCGGGCTGATCGGCGTGGTCATGGAGGTGCTGCTGCTGCGCCGCATCTACAAGGTGCCGGAGCTGTTCCAACTGCTCGCCACCTTCGGCGTCGTGCTGATCGTCCAGGACATCGTTCTGAAGCTCTGGGGGCCGGTCGACCTGCCCGGCCCACGCGCCCCGGGGCTGCGCCATGGCGTTGAGATCATGGGCCAGCGCTTCCCCGCCTATGAGCTGTTCCTGATCTTCGTCGGGCCGGTCGTGCTCGGCATCCTGACGCTGATCATGCAGAAGACCCGCTTCGGCATCCTGATCCGCGCCGCAACGCAGGACCGGGACATGCTCGGCGCGCTCGGCGTCAACCAGGCGCGGCTGTTCACCAGCACCCTGTTCCTCGGCGCCTTCCTGGCCGGTCTCGGCGGCGCACTGCAGATCCCGCGCCTGCCAGCCAATTCGCAGATGGACATCCTGATCATTACCGAGGCCTTCGTCGTCACCGTCATCGGCGGCATGGGCTCGGTGCCGGGCGCCTTCGTCGCCGCGCTGATCATCGGCCTCCTGCAGGCCTTCGGCATCCTGATCTTCCCCAAGATCACGCTGGTCCTGGTGTTCCTGCTGATGGCCGTCGTGCTGGTCATCAAGCCCTGGGGCCTGTTTGGCAAGCCCGACCCGGTCGCCAATCGCGCCATCCTGCCCGAAGGCATCCTCAATCTGAGGCGCTTCTCGCGGACCGAGACCTGGATCACCGCGCTTGCCGTCCTCGCGCTGCTCGCCGTCCCGCTGTTCGGCGACGCCTACAAGGTCAAGGTCGGCATCGAGATCCTGGTCTTCGCGCTCGCCGCATTCTCGCTCAACTTCCTGATCGGCAATGGCGGCATCGTCTCGTTCGGCCATGCCGCCTATTTCGGTGTCGGCGCCTATGCCGCCGGCCTCATCGTCACCGGCCCGCTGAAGGCACCGATGGAGGCGGCGCTCGTCGTCGCGCCGCTCGCCGGCGGCCTCGCCGCCGCCCTTTTCGGCTTCTTCATCGTCCGCCTCTCCGGCATCTATCTGGCCATGCTGACGCTGGCCTTCGCCCAGATCACCTATGCGGTCTGCTTCCAGTGGGTGGAGGTGACCGGCGGCGACAACGGCATCGTCGGCGTGTGGCCGTCGGCCTGGGCCGGCTCGCGCCAGGTCTATTTCTACGTCGTCGCGGTGCTGGCCATCGCCGCCATCGCGGCGCTTCGCCACGTCGTCTACGCGCCCTTCGGCTATACGCTGCGGGCGGCCCGCGATTCCGCCGTCAGGGCCGACGCGATCGGCATCGACGTGCGCACCCACCGCTGGCTCGGCTTCATCCTGGCGGGCGCGGCAGCGGGCCTTGCCGGCGGGCTCTATGCCTTCTCCAAGGGCACCATCGACCCGACCATGATCTCGATCCCGATGTCGATCGACTTCCTGGTCATGATCCTCGCCGGCGGGATCCAGACCGTGATGGGACCGCTGGTGGGCGCGGCCTTCTTCCATTCGGTGAAGGACTTCTTCATGCCGCTGACCGACTACTGGCGCTTCTTCCTCGGCCTTTCGATCATCGTCATGGTGCTGGCCTTCCCGCGCGGTCTGGTCGGCGCCGCCGACGGCCTGAAGGCACGTCTTGCAGCACGGGGGGCAGCATGAGCCTTCTCGTCGCCGAAAGCTTGGAAAAGAACTTCGGCGGCGTCCGCGCCGCCAAGGGCGTCTCGTTCACGCTGGAGGCGGGCGAGCTGCTGGCCATCATCGGCCCGAACGGAGCCGGCAAATCGACCACCTTCAACATGGTCGGCGGCCAGTTGAGGCCCGACGGCGGCGTGGTCCGCCTCGCCGGCGAGATCATAACCGGCCTCCCGCCGCGGCTCATCTGGCGCAAGGGCGTCGGCCGCACGTTCCAGATCGCCCAGACCTTCGTGTCGATGAGCGTCGTCGAGAACGTGCAGATGGCGCTGATCTCGTTCCACGGCGAGACCCGCGCCGTGCTGCCGGCCACCGCCCGGCTGCACCGCGAGGCGGCACTCGGCTTCCTCGCCCGCGTCGGCATGGCCGACGTCGCCGACAAGCCGGTGAACGAGCTTGCCTATGGCGACGTCAAGCGGGTCGAGCTCGCCATCGCGCTCGCCGCCGAGCCCAAGCTGCTGCTGATGGACGAACCGACCGCCGGCATGGCGCCACGGGAACGCGCCGGCCTGATGGAGCTGACCGCGACGATCGCCAGGGAGCACCGGATCGGCGTGCTGTTCACCGAGCACGACATGGATCAGGTCTTCGCCCATGCCGACCGGATCCTGGTCCTGGTGCGCGGCGAGATCATCGCGGCCGGAACGCCGGACGAGGTACGGGCGGATGCCCGCGTCAAGCAGGTCTATCTCGGCGAACATGGCGTCGAGGCCGCGCTGCGCGCCCGCAAGGCGCGGCTCGCGCAGGCCGGCGCGACGCACCCCACGGCGGAGGCGACCTGATGCGCGCTCCCGCCGCCGTCACCCTTCTCGAAACCAGAGGCCTGTCGGCATCCTACGGTCACGCCCAGGTGCTGTTCGGCGTCGACCTTCAACTGCGCGCCGGCGAAGTGGTCGCGCTGATGGGCCGCAACGGCGCCGGCAAGTCGACCACCCTGAAGGCGATCATGGGGCTGGTGCCGCCGCGTGCCGGGACGGTGACGTTCGAAGGCCATGAGATCGCCGGCCTGAATCCCTTCCGCATCGCCCGGCTCGGCCTCGGCTACGTGCCCGAGGAGCGGCGCATCTTCACCGACCTGACGGTCTTCGAAAATCTCGAGGTCGGCCGCAAGGCAGCCGCCGGCGAGCGGCGCGAGGGTGCCGCGGCCTGGACGCCGGAACGGCTGTTCTCGATCTTTCCGAATCTCGCGGAAATGAAGGGGCGCCGGGCCTCCGCCATGTCGGGCGGCGAGCAGCAGATGCTGACCATCGCCCGCACGCTGATGGGCAATCCCCATGCCGTGCTGCTCGACGAACCTTCGGAGGGCCTTGCCCCCGTCATCGTCGAGCAGATGGCCGATGCCGTGCTCGCCATGAAGGCCGAAGGCATCGCCGTGCTGCTCTCGGAGCAGAACCTCTATTTCGCCTCCGCCGTGTCGGACCGCGCCTATGTCATCGAGAAAGGCACGATCCGCTACGAGGGGACGCCCCAGGACCTCGAAGCCAATGACGAGATCCGTGAAGCCTATCTGAGCATGTGACCGGCTGCGGCGGCGGCATGGCCGCGTCTCGACCGTTCGTAGACGAACAAATAGCCGCCCTTGCCCCGATCGCCCAACGGTCGCGGGCGGGCCAACGTGGAGACGACAGTGAGGCGCGTAGCCGGCATCGATGTGGGGGGCACCTTCACCGACCTCCTGCTCACCGAGGCGGACGAAAGAGGCGTGCGCGTTCGGCTCGCCAAGGTGCCGACCAGCGCCGCCAACCAGGCCGCCGGCGTGGTCGCCGCGATCGAGGCCGCCGGCGTCGCGCCCGCCGATCTCGATCTGATCATTCACGGCACCACCGCCACCACCAACGCGGTGCTGGAACGCAAGGTCGCAAAGGTCGGGCTGATCACCACGGCCGGCTTCCGTGACGTGCTGGAGCTCGGCCGACGCACCCGGCCATCCGCCTATGGCATGACCGGCCATTTCGAGCCGCTGATCCCGCGCGAATGGCGGCGCGAGGTGCCGGAACGGCTGAACGCCCAAGGCGAGGTCGTGACGCCGCTCGACGAGGCGGCGGTCGCGCGCGAGGCCGAAACCCTGATGGCCGCGGGCTGCGAGGCGCTCGTCATCCACTTCCTGCACGCCTATGCCAATCCCACCCATGAGCTGCGAGCCGGCGAGATCGCCGCCCGCATCTGGCCGAACGGCTACGTCACGCTCGGCCATCGACTGCTCTCGGAGTTCCGCGAATATGAACGGGGCACGACGGCGAGCGTGAATGCGGCGGTGCAGCCGATCCTCGACCGCTACGTGCTGCGCCTGCAGGACGACCTGAGCGCCCGGGGTTTTGCCCGCGACCTGCTGGTCATGAACGGCAATGGCGGCACCGTGCCGGCCCGGGTCGTCGCGCAGGAAGCCGCCAAGACGGTCATGTCAGGACCGGCTTCCGGGGTCATGGCGGCCGCCGCGACGCTTGCCCAGACCGGCCTTGCCAATGCCATCACCTACGACATGGGCGGCACCTCCACCGATGTCGCGCTGATCCATGGCGGCGTGCCGGAGGTCTCGGCCGAGCTGACCATCGATTACGGCCTGCCGATCCACCTGCCGATGGTGGACGTGCGCACGGTCGGCGCCGGCGGCGGTTCGATCGCCAGCGTCAACAAGGCCGGCATGCTGCAGGTCGGACCGCATTCGGCCGGCTCCGAACCGGGCCCCATCGGCTATGGCCGCGGCGGCACCCGGCCGACCATCACCGACGCCAATCTGCTGCTCGGCCGGCTCGATCCCGAGCGGCTCACCGCGGTCAAGGCCGGCGTGCCGCTCGCCGCGATCCGCGCCGCCTTCACGCGTGAGCTCGCCGAGCCGCTCGGCATGGGCGTCGACGAGGCGGCGGCCGCGGTCATCCGCCTCGGCAATGTCCACATGTCCGGCGCCATCCGCATGGTGTCGCTGTCGCGCGGCTATGACCCGCGCGATTTCGTGCTGTTCGCCTTCGGCGGCGCCGGCCCGCTGCACGCCGTGGCGCTCGCCCGCGAGCTCGGCATACCGGAGGTGTTGGTTCCGGCGAGGCCCGGCCTCACCAACGCGCTCGGCTGCCTCGTCGCCGACCTGCGCCAGGACCGGGTCAACACGGTCAATGCGCCGCTCGACACGGTCGACATGGCCGAGGTCCTGCGCCTCATCGCCGCGCAGCGCGAGAGCGCCCGCGCCGTGGTCGAGGCCGAGCGGCAGGAGATCGAGGAAACGGTGATCCTGCACGGCGCGGACATGCAGTTCCGTGGCCAGACCCATCTCATCCGCGTCGCCCTGCCCGGCCCCGAGCCGACCCGTGCGGGGATCCAGGCCGCCTTCGAGGCCGCCTATTTCCAGCGCTTCCAGGTGCGCCTGCCCGAGATCCGCGCCGTGCTGGTCAATCTCGTCACCAGCGTCATCGGCCGGCGCCGGCCGTTCCCGCTCGCCGCCCTGATCGATCCGGCCGGCCGCGCCGCGAGCGCTGCGGAAGCCATGATCGGCCGGCGCGATCTCTATGCGGATGGCCGCTGGATCGCGGCCGACATCTATGCCCGCGACCGGCTGCCCGTCGGCGCAACCATTCAAGGCCCGGCCGTGATCCAGCAGGTCGACGCCACCACGGTCGTCGAGCCCGGCGCGGTCGCGACCGTCGACGCCATCGGCAATCTCAGGGTGAAAGTATGACCACGGGAACCGCCACAGCCGCACGACCGACCGATGCCACACCGCTTGACGCACTGACCCTCGCGGTGATCCAGGCCGGCCTGCAGCAGGTCTGCAACGAGATGGACATCGCCTTCTCGCGCTCGGCCTTCTCGCCGGTGATCGCCGAAGCCGACGACCGTGCCGACGGCATCTATGACCGCGACACCGGCGCGCTGATCGCCCAGGGCGAATACGGCCTGCCGGTCTTCGTCGGCACCATGCAGCATTCGACGGCCGAGATCATCCGGCTGATCGGCGAAGGCAGGGCCGGCGCGCCGCAGCCCGGCGACATCTACATCGTCAACGACCCCTATCTCGGCGGCACGCATCTCATGGACGTGCGCTTCGCCAAGCCCGTCTTCGTCGACGGCGCGCTGTTCTGCTGGCTGCAGAATACCGGGCACTGGCCCGATATCGGCGGCATGGTCCCCGGCGGCTTCTCGGCCAAGGCGACCGAGGTCGAGCAGGAAGGCCTGCGTCTGCCGCCGGTGAAGCTGTTCAAGAAGGGCGAGATGGACGCCGAGATCTTCGCGATCATTTCCTCCAACATCCGCGTCGCCGAGCAGCGCATCGGCGACATCAAGGCCCAAGCTGCGGCGCTGCTCGTCGGCGAAACGCGGCTGATGGAACTCGTCCGTCGCTACGGCGCGGCGACGCTCGACCGGGCGATCGCCGCGATCCGCGCTCGCTCGGCGACGCGCATGCGCGCCGAGATCCGCCAGATTCCCGACGGTGTCTACCGTGCGGAGGCCTTCGTCGATTCCGACGGCGTCGTGAACGAGCCGCTGAGGATCGCCCTCGCCGTGACCAAGCAGGGCGAGCAGCTGACCTTCGACTTCTCCGGCTCGTCGCCGCCCTGCAAGGGGCCGATGAACTCGGTGATCGCAACCACCTGTTCGGCCGTCTATCTCGGCGTGAAGCACATCTTCCCCGACGTGCCGATCAATGCCGGCGCCTTCGAGCCGCTGACCATCGTCAGGCCGGTCGGCACCTTTCTCGATGCGCGCTATCCGCGCCCGGTCTCCGGCTGCGCGGCCGAGGTGTCGCAGCGCATCGCCGAGGCCGTGTTCCTCGCCCTCGTCCAGGCGATCCCCGACAAGGTGACGGCCGCTCCGGCCGGCACATCGGGCAATTTCGCGCTCGGCGGGTTCGACCCGGCCAAGCAGGCCGGCTACGTCATGTACAAGATCACCGGTGGCGGCTACGGCGGCAACAGCCGCGAGGACGGCCTGACCAATGGCTGCTCGACCATCGGCATATCCAAGACCGCGCCGATCGAGGTCATGGAGCAATATTACCCCGTCCTGTTCCGCCGCTTCGCGCTGCGCGAGGGTTCGGGGGGCGCCGGCGAGCGGCGCGGCGGCTTCGGCGTCCACTACGAGATGGAGCTGCTCAGGGGCGAGGCGCGCGCCTCCTTCGTGATGGACCATGGCCGGTTCGGCCCGCCCGGCGTGCTCGGCGGCGGCGACGGCGCGCCCAACGTGGTGAAGATCCATCGCAACGGCACAATGACGACGCCGGAACACCTGTCCAAGGACCAGGACATCGTCATCGGCGTCGGCGACCGGGTCGAGGTGATGACCCCCGGCGGCGGCGGTTATGGCGATCCGGCGAAACGCGACCCGGCCCTGATCGCCCGCGACGTCACGCGCGGCTACTACACGGCCGACGAGGCGGCCGCGCTCTGGGGATGGAGGGGCTGATGGTCGCCTATCACCGTCCACGAAGCCTCGCCGAAGCACTCGCCATCCGGGCCAAGGCCGATGTGGCGATCCTTGCCGGCGGCACCGACATCTACCCGGCCCGCACCGCCCGGCGCGCCTGGGGCGATCCAAGCCACAAGGACGTGCTCGACATTTCCGGCATCGCGGAGCTGCGCGGCATCGGCGAGGACGACGGCTATTGGCGCTTCGGCTGCCTCACCACCTGGACCGACCTCATCCGCGCCGGCCTGCCCCCGCAGTTCGACGCCTACCGCCAGGCCGCGCGCGCGGTTGGCGGCGTGCAGGTGCAGAATTCCGGGACGCTGGTCGGCAATGTCGTCACCGCCTCGCCGGCCGGCGACGGCCTGCCGAACCTGCTGACACTCGACGCCGAGGTCGAGCTGCAGGCGGAACGGGGCAGCCGGCGGGTGCCCTTGGCCAGTTTCGTCGACGGCTACCGCCATACGCAGCTCGGGGCGGACGAGATCGTCACCGCACTGATCGTGCCGAAACGGCGGCATGCGGTATCACGCTTCGCCAAGCTCGGCGCGCGCAAATATCTGGTCATCTCGATCGCCATGGTCGCGGTGGTGCTCGATCTCGACACGATGGACCAGGTCACCGAAGCGCGCATCGCCGTCGGTGCCTGTTCGGCCGTGGCGCGGCGCCTCGAAACTCTCGAAGCCGATCTTGCCGGTGCCCCGATCCGCGACGTCGCGCGGGTGGTCGCGCCGCGCCATGGCGACATCCTCGAACCGATCGACGACATCCGGGCGAGCGGCACCTATCGCCGCGCGGCGGCGCTGACGCTGGTGCGCGACTGCCTCTCCGGCCTTGCCGCCGATCATGCCAGGAGGGCCGCCTGATGCTGGACAAACCGGGCGATGTGACCCTGACGCTCACCGTCAACGGCAAGGCCTGCCAGCTGACGGCGCCGCCCTTCGCGCCGCTCGCCGATACTCTGCGCGAGCGGCTCCACCTCACCGGCACCAAGATCGGCTGCGATGCCGGCGACTGCGGCGCCTGCACCGTGCTGATCGACGGCGAGCAGACCTGCGCCTGCCTCGTGACGACGGCCCAGGCGGAAGGCCGGGCGATCACCACGATCGAGACCGGCGATCCCCTGGTCGAGCGGCTGCGCGCGGCCTTCCTCGCCCATGGCGCCGCCCAGTGCGGCATCTGCACGCCCGGCATGATCATGGCCGCGACCGACCTCCTCAACCGGTCGCCGCAGGCCGACCGCCGTGCGATCGAAGACGGCATCGGCGGCGTGCTCTGCCGCTGCACCGGCTATGTGAAGATCATCGAAGCGATCGAGGCGGTCGCGCGGGGCAGCGTCGCGCCGGCGCCGGAAGCCGCCGCCGGCGCAGCGGTCGGCTGCCGCATCGCCCGGGCCGACGGCGCCCCGAAGGTTGCCGGCACCGACCGGTTCGGCGCAGATCACGCGCCCGCCGACGCGCTCTGGCTGCGCGCGGTGCGCTCGCCCCACGCCCATGCCAGGTTCAGCCTCGGCGATCTCGACGCCGTCAGGGCGGCTCATCCAGGCCTCGTCGCCATCCTGACCGCCGCCGACATTCCCGGCGCCAATTCCTTCGGCATCTTCCCCACCATCAAAGACCAGCCGGTGCTCGCTCCCAGCTTCGTGCGCTATCGCGGCGAAGCGGTGCTCGCCCTGGTCGGCACGCGCGAAGCCGTCGAGGGCCTGGCCGATAGCGCGTTGCCGATCGCCTGGGAGATTCAGCCTGCCCTGATCGGCGTCGAGGCCGGTCTTGCCGAAGGCGCGCCGGCCCTGCACGCCACCATCCCCGACAATGTGCTGACCCGCGGCTATCTGGAGACGGGCGACGTCGACGAGGGCCATCGCCAGGGTGCGGTGACCGTCGAGGGGCGGTTCCGCACGGGTTTCGTCGAACATGCCTATATCGAGCCGGAGGCCGGCTTTGCCGAACGCATCGGCGACCGGATCGAAGTGACCGCCTGCACGCAGGCCGCCGTGATGGACCAGGAAGAGGTGGCCCGGGTGGTCGGCGTGCCGCTGGCCGATGTGCGCATCGTGCCGACGGCCTGCGGCGGCGGCTTCGGCGGCAAGCTCGACGTCTCGATCCAGCCGCTGATCGCGGTGGCCGCCTGGCTGACGCGCCGGCCGGTGCGGGCGATCTATTCGCGCACCGAGAGCATGGCGTCGACCACCAAGCGCCACCCGTCGAAGATCTGGGCCAGGGCCTCGGCGGATAGCCGCGGACGTTTCACCGCCTATGAGATGACCGGCGACTTCAACACCGGCGCCTATGCCTCCTGGGGGCCGACGGTCGCCAACCGCGTGCCCGTCCACGCGACCGGCCCCTACAAGGTACCGCATGTGCGCAACGCGACCCGTGCCGTGCATACCCACGAAGTGCCGGCCGGCGCCTTCCGCGGCTTCGGCGTGCCGCAGGCGGCGATTGCCGGCGAGACGCTGATCGACGATCTCGCCCTGGCGCTCAAGCTCGACCGCTGGGCGATCCGGCGCATCAATGCCATCGACCACGGCGACCGGACGCCGACCGGCCAGGTGCTGCACGCCTCCGCCGGCCTGCCGCAATGCCTCGATGCCGTGAAGGCCGACTATGATGCCATGGTCGCCGCGGCGGAAGCGGCGAACGCACGCGGCGGCCGGTTCGCCAGGGGCGTCGGCATTGCCTGCATGTGGTACGGCTGTGGCAATACCTCGATGTCCAACCCGTCGCGCATGCGCATCACGCTCGATCGCGCGGGCAAGCTCACCTTCCTCAACGGCGCCGTCGATATCGGCCAGGGCTCGACCACGGTGCTCCTGCAGATCACCGCCGATGCGCTCGGCCTGCCGACCACGGCTTTCGACTTCGTCATCGGCGATACCGACCGCACCTACGATGCCGGCAAGACCTCCGCCTCGCGCCAGACCTTCGTCTCGGGCAATGCGGCGCGGCTCGCCGGCCTCGACCTGCGCGCCCGCATCCTGGCGCTCGCCAATGCCGGACCGGGCGCGACGCTCCGCCTCGACGGCGCGAGGCTGACGGTCGCCGACGGCGATGCCGGTCGGATCATCGCTCTCGACCAATTGGACGCCGATGCGGGCGGCGTGGTGCTGGCGGGCGAAGGGCTCTACGACCCGCCAACCACGGCGCTCGACGCGAAGGGCCAGGGCATTCCCTATGCGACCTATGGCTTCGCCGCGCAGGTCGCCGAAGTCACGGTCGACCGCGAGCTCGGCACGGTCAAGGTCACCCGCATCGTCGCTGCCCACGATGTCGGCCGGGCCATCAACCCGACCCTCACCGAGGGCCAGATCCATGGTGGCATCGCGCAGGGCCTCGGCCTCGCGCTGATGGAGGAATACCTGCCCGGCCGGACCGAGAACCTGCACGACTATCTGATCCCGACCGCCGGCGACATGCCCGAGATCACGATCAAGCTGATCGAGGATACCGAACCCGAAGGCCCGTTCGGCGCCAAGGGCGTCGGCGAGCCGGCCCTGGTCGCGACCGCCCCGGCGATCCTCTCGGCGATCCGCCACGCCACCGGCGTCCGGATGACCGAGGTGCCGGTGCTGCCGCACCGGCTCTGGGCCGCCATGCAAGAGGCGCGAGGGAACGCATGAGCGAATGTTGCATCGAGGTTGGCCGTGGTTCGAGGCTCGCGGCGCTCGCACCTCACCATGAGGATTGTTGTGTTCTGCATCGCGATCACATGCCCGAACAGCCTTTGTCCCGCATCCGGGACGGCGAGCAGCAGGGCTCCACAGTCCTCATCCAGAGGTGCGCGCCGAAGGCGAGCCTCGAAGGACGGCTGCCCGAAATGCCATGCTCCGATCACCCTGGGAGGTACGCATGACCGCGACAGACCAGCTCTCCCGCGAAGCCCGCTCGAAGAAGTTCGGCGCCGCCGAGGCCGACGGCATTCTGCGCTGCGACGCCTGCCCTGTGCTCTGCCGCATTCGGCCGGGCCGCGCCGGCGCCTGCTCGCGCTATGCCAACGAGGACGGCCAGCTCGTCCGCACCGACCCGGTGGTGCTGCTCGCCAAGGCGGTCGAGGACAGCGGCAAACTCGTCGAATTCGGCCGCAACGACTGGGACGGCCAGCCGCTCGACCCCGGCCGCACCTTCGTCACCGGCATCGGCTCGGGCACGACCTATCCCGACTACAAGCCGGCCCCGTTCATCGTCTCGGCCGAGCACGACGGCGTCGATACGGTGACCGTCGTCACCGAGGGCATCTTCAGCTATTGCGGCGTCAAGGTGAAGATCGACACCGACCGCCATCTTGGCCCGGAAGCCGCGCCGGTCCGGGTCGGCGGCGAGCAGGTCGGCCATGTCACGACCGCCGAATACGGCTCGCAGATGCTGTCGATCGGCGGCGTCCGGCACCTGACCGGAGGCTCGAAAAAGGAAGGCAACGTCACCTGCGACACGATGCTGAAGCTGTGCGCGGGCGAGGCCGTCGCCATGACCATCGACGGCGGCCATGAGGTGGTGGTGGCGGCCGATGCGGCGCCGCTCGTCGACGGCAAGCCCGAGCAGCGCATGCGCGTCGGCTGCGGGTCGGCGACCGTCGGCATCTTCGCCAAGCAGTGGCTCGGCCATGTCGACGAGGTGATCGTCGTCGACGACCACATCACCGGCGTCCTGACCGAGCACCAGGCCGGCCGGGTGCTCGACATGCGCCCGTCGGGCATTCGCGTGCGCGGCCGCAAGTCGACCCCCGGCCGCTATTTCCAGGTGGCCAATCCCGGCATCGGCTGGGGTGGCACGGATATCGACGAGCCCCTGTCGATCATCCAGAAGATCGATCCCGAAACGGCCTGGCCGGGCCTCAGGCTGCTGATGACCTCGACCACCGGCGAGCACTTTCTCTATTGCGTGCTCGACGACGAGCTCAGGCCCGTGCCGGCGGCCATTCCCGAGCCGGTGATGAAGGTGGTCGACCGCATCGGCGAGAACTGCGAGCCCTCGCGCTGCACGGTGCTGTTCATGGCCGGCGCTGGCGGCTCGCTGCGTGCCGGGGTCACCGAGAACCCGGTCCTGCTGACCCGTTCGGTCGCGAGCGGCGAGACGCGCGTCACCATGGGCGGCGCGCCCGTCTATCTCTGGCCCGGCGGCGGCATCACCGTCATGGCCGATGTCACGCGGCTGCCGAAGAACGCCTTCGGCTATGTGCCGACGCCGGCCATCGTCGCCCCCATCGAGTTCACCCTGCCCCGGGCGCTCTACGAGCGGCTCGGCGGACATATGGAGGATGTCGTCTCGATCGACGCCGTCCTGCGGGACGTCGCGCCTGAGGCCCGCATCGACGGCTGGGCCAGCGACAATCCCTGGCCCTTTGCAGGAGGCCGTGCATGACCCTGAAGCGACAGGCCACAGCGCTTTCCAGCGCCGATGCGGCGCCACGCGATTATGTCCTGGAAGATCAGATCGGCCACCTGATCCGGCGCGCGCACCAGCGCGCCAGCGCCATTTTCGACCAGGTGATGGAGGGCTTCGACGTGACGCCGGTGCAATATGCCGCGCTCGCCAAGCTGCACGATCTCGGGCCCACCTCGCAGAACGCACTCGGCCGGCTGGTCGGCATCGATCCGGCCACCATGTTCGGCGTCGCCGGCCGGCTCGCCAAGCGCGGGTTCGTATCGCCGTCGGTCGACCCGAACGACGCGCGGCTGGTGCTGCTGGAGCTGACCGATTTCGGCCGCGAGACGGTGACGGCGATGAAGGCGCGCGGCTTCGAGGTGAGCGAGCGGACGCTGGCCCCGCTCAGCGCCGAGGAAGCGCAGACATTGACCCATCTCCTGGCCAGGCTCGGCTGAACCATGTGGGAGAGGGCCTCGGCACAGTGGCTGGACGGCAACCGGCTGCACCTGCAGCACGGGCCGATCGACCTCGTGCTGCGGGCCTGGGGGGCCGCGAGCGCCCTGCGCGAAGCCTATGACGCGGCCGTCGCCCGCTTCCAGACCGTCCTGCCCGAACTGACCGGCGAGCTCGCCGAGCTGCGCAAGCCGATGAGCGCACGGCCCCAGGTCGAGACGCCCGTTGCCCAGCGCATGGTGACGGCCTGCCGGCCGCATACGGGCGTGTTTCTCACGCCGATGGCGGCGGTCGCCGGCGCGGTCGCCGACGAAATCCTGTGGGTCATGACCGAGGCGGCGCCGCTCGACCGGGCCTTCGTCAACAATGGCGGCGACATTGCCGTGCACCTGACCGAGGGCGAGAGATTGGAGATCGCGCTTGCCGCCGATTTCTCGCGCGGTCCCATCCCCGCCCTCAACGGCCGGCTGACGCTCGGCCACGGCGACGGCATCGGCGGGCTTGCGACATCGGGCGCGCAGGGCCGCTCCTTCTCGCTGGGCATCGCCGATTCCGTCACCGTGCTGGCGCGCGATGCCGCGACAGCCGATGCGGCGGCGACGCTGATCGCCAATACGGTCGATCTCGATCATCCGGCCGTCGGCCGCCGGCCCGCCTCGGCGCTCGATCCCGACAGCGACCTCGGCGACCTGCCCGTGACGGTCTCGGTCGGCGAGCTTACCGGCGACGAGATCGCCGCCGCGCTCGAAGCCGGGCGCCAGCGCGCCGACCAGTTTCGCAAACGCGGACTGATCCGTGACGCCGCCCTCGCCTTGCGCGGCGAGGTGGTCACGCTCGGTCCGTTCACACGCATGAGGGAGCTCAGGCCATGACCATCAATGTCCGCAAGATCGTCGTCGGGGTCGAGGAGGTGCGCCATGACGGTGGCCCGAAGCTCGATCGGCCGATCCTCAAGGGTTTCGTCGCCTGCATCCTGAAGAACCCCTTTGCCGGCCGCTACGAGGCCGAGCTGACGGGCATGATGGAGGAGTTGAAGCCGCTCGGCCTCGAATGTTCGACCAAGCTGCTCGGCGCGCTCGGGGGCGAGGCCAAGGCGATCGAGGCCTATGGCAAGGGCTCGCTGGTCGGCGCCGACGGCGAGCTGGAACACGGCGCGCTCTGGCACGTGCCCGGCGGCTACGCGATGCGCGAGCTGCTCGGCCAGGCCCTTGCCATCGTGCCCTCGATGACCAAGGTCGGCGCCATGGGCGCGAGCCTCGACGTGCCGATCCATCACAAGGACGCCGCCTATGTGCGCAGCCATTTCGACGGCATCACCGTGACGGTGGCCGACGCGCCGCGCGCCGACGAGATCCTGTTCGCGCTCGCCATGACCACCGGCGGCCGGCCGCATGCCCGCATGGGCGGGCTCGAGCAGTCCGGCATCGCCAAGTGGGACGGCCTGCGCTGACGCGCCATGCACGGCGGGGCTTGGTCTCGGCGGCCGACGGCTCTAAGGAGGGCACGTCCGCCGCCGGAGTGATCGTTCATGACCGCCGCAGCCCAAGCTGACCTTTCGGGCCTCCTCGTCGTCTCGGTCGAGCAGGCCGTGGCCGCGCCCTATGCGGCGAGCCGGCTCGCCGATGCCGGCGCGCGGGTGATCAAGATCGAGCGCGAGGAAGGCGATTTCGCCCGCCGCTACGACCGGGCGGTCGATGGCGAGAGCGCCTATTTCGTCTGGCTCAACCGCGGCAAGGAATCGGTGGTCATGGATCTCAAGGATCCGGCCGACCAGGCGACCCTCAGGCGGATGATCGCCAGGGCGGACGTGTTCATCCAGAACCTCGCGCCCGGTGCGCTCGCCCGGCTCGGTCTCGACCCGGAAACGCTGCGGCGCGACAATCCCCGGCTGATCACCTGCTCCATTTCCGGCTATGGCGAGGACGGCCCGCGCAAGGACCTCAAGGCCTATGACCTGCTGGTGCAGGCGGAGACCGGCCTTGCCGAGATCACCGGCGACGGCGCTTCGCGCGCACGGGTCGGCGTCTCGGTCTGCGACATCGCCGCCGGCATGACCGCCTTCCAGGCGATCCTGCAGGCGCTGATCGGCCGATCCGTCACCGGCAAGGGCCGGCACATCGCGGTGTCGCTGTTTCATGCCCTCGCCGACTGGATGAACGTGCCCTATCTGCAATATGCCTATGGCGGCATCTATCCCGAGCGCTCGGGCCTCAACCATCCGACCATCGCGCCCTATGGCGCCTATCCCTGCTCCGACGGCAAGCCGATCCTGTTCTCGATCCAGAACGAGCGGGAATGGGCCGCGCTCTGCGCCAAGGTGCTCGGCGATGCCGCCATCGCGATCGATCCGCGCTTTGCCGACAATGTCGCGCGCGTCGCCAACCGTGCCGCGCTCGATGCGATCATTGTCGCCGCCTTCGCCACGGCGCCGCGCGAAACCATCGCCGGACGGCTGGAGGCGGCGAAGATCGCCTATGGCCGGGTCTCCTCGCTCGAAGACCTGAAGAACCACCCGCAGAACCTCCACATCGCCGTCGATACGCCGGCCGGGACGAAACGCATGCTGGCGCCCGGCGCCCTGCATGACCGCGAATTGCCGGCCTTCGGCCCGGTGCCCGCGCTCGGCGCCCACACCGAGGCGGTGAAGCGCGAATTCGGCTGAAGCGGCCCTGCCGGCAGGGCTCGCGGCCGCCCCATCCCTGGCCAGGCCCGGATCGGCGGGTCAGCCAGCCTGCCGCCTGACCTCGTTGGCGAGGATGCCGATCTTCTCGACGTCGAGCTCGATCCGGTCGCCGTCCTCGAGGAACGTCCCGGTCTCGAGACCGCAGCCATTGCCCACCGTGCCCGATCCGATGAACTCGCCCGGCATGAGGGTCTCGTCCTTCGACATGTGGGCGATGATCTCCTCGAACGAATACAGCATGCCGCTCGTATCGGAATCGCAGCGCGTCTCGCCGTTGACGCGCGCCTGCATGCGCAGGCGATAGGGATCACCGATCTCGTCATAGGTGACGATCCAGGGGCCGAGCACATTGCCGCCATTGAAGCTCTTGCCCTTGGCCGGACCGAGCCGTCCGGCCATCTCGATGCGCTGCGCGTCGCGGGCCGAGAAATCGTTGAAGATGGTGAAGCCGAAAATATGGTCCTTCGCCCTTGCGGCGCTGATATCGGTGCCCTTCGTCTTGGTGATGCAGCCGAATTCCAGTTCGTAGTCCATCACCTCGCTGTATTTCGGCCATGTCACGACGGAGCCCGGCGCGCCGACGGTGAAGCGGTTGGTGATGTAGTAGATCGGCACCTGCCGATAGACTTCAGGCAATTCGCCGAGCGGCTCGGCCGCGATGCGCGCGGCCTCGGCCACATCGCCTCTCGCCAGCGCCGCCAGCCGCGCGCTGCCGCGCGGGCCCTGGAGAATGTGCAGGGGAAACGACATGGCGTCGCGCATCTGCCGCGGCACGGGCAGCGGCGCCATCAGCTCGACACGGCCGACCTCATGCGACAGGTCGGCCTCCGCGACGCGATCGGCGAAGAGCCGCCGCGCGGCATCGAGCGCCCGGTCGCCGCCATCGATGAGGTCCAGCATCGACGCGAACGCCGTGCCGTCGATCCCCGCGCGCCCGGCCGCGAGCGCAAGGTCGAACAGCCTGGTGTCGCCGTCGTGGGCGACGCCCAGCCGCTCGACGCCCCGATGCCTGAATGTCCCGAACTTCATGGCGGCCCTCCTATTGCTCGCGGCGAATGCCCATGGCGGCCGCGAGCTCCGCGAACATCTTCACCTCGCGCTCCATCTGCAGCCGCGCCGCCTGAGGTCCGAGGCCGACGGGCTCCGCGCCGAGCGCCGCCAGGCGGGCGCGCATCGCCGGATCGGCCATCGCCTTGTCGCACAGGCCGGCAATCTCCTCGACCAGCGGCCGCGGCATTCCCGCCGGGCCCGCCAGTCCGAACCAGGTGTCGGACTGCACGCCGGCCAGGCCCTGCTCGTCGAAGGTCGGGACGTCGGGCAGGAACGTGGACCGCTTCGGCGTCGCAATGCCGAGCGCCCTGACGGCGCCGGACTGGATGAAGGGAAGCGCGGAATTCACAGAGGAGAAGACGAGCGGCAGTTCGCCGGCCATGACCGAGCGGATGGAATCGGCCGAGCTGCGGAACGGCACGTGCCGCATGCGGATACCCGCCGCCCGCTCCACCATGCCCGCCATCAGATGGACGGTCGTGCCGAGGCCAGACGAGGCATAGGCGATGTCCTCCGGGGGTTTCGCCTTCGCGGCCGCAACGAAGGCCCGCAGGTCGCGCTCCGGCGCGTCGGCCTTCACGATCATCACGTTGGGCGAGGTCGCGAAGATGGTGATCGGGTCCAGGTCCTTGAGGACGTCGATCGGCAGGTCTCTCATCACCGATGGCACGATCGTCACCGTTCCCGGCATGCCGAGCAGCATGTGGCCGTCCGGCGCCGACCGGGCGACGACGCCGGCCGCGATCATGCCGCTGGCACCCGCGCGGTTCTCGATCACGATCGACTGTCCGATCATCGGACGCAGCCCCTCGGCGAGCAGGCGCGTGGCGACGTCGCTCACGCCGCCCGCACCGAAGCCGACCAGGATCTGCACGATACGGCTCGGCCAGGCCTGCGCGCCGGCGCCGCCGCCGCTCGCCATGAGCGCCGCCCCGGCGCCCAGCACGGTCCGCCTGCTGATCCCCATCCTGTCCATGTCATTCCCTCCCATATTGATCGTTTTCATTGTCGTGCCAGAGCCGCCCGTCGTTCGCGGGTGGCTTCCATATCCGGCACGCCGGCCGCGTCGATGATGACGCCATAGGCTTCCGCCGCATGGGCTGACGTCACATAGCCGGCCTCGACATCCGCCAGCACACGGTCGATCTCGCGTTCGTGCGGCGGCCCGTAGCCGCCTCCCCCGCCCGAGACGATGAGCAGCCGGTCCCCGGCCTCGAGGCTGAACGTGCCTTTCCAGGCGCGCGTCGTCTCGCCACCGGCGCGGATGATCTCGACGAAGCAGGTCGCGCCGGCCCCGCCGCCGGCCAATCCCCAGGGCGGGCACTGGCCGCGTTCGAATTTGAGGCTCACCTTGCAGGACGCGAGAATGCGGTAATGCTTCTCGATGCCCAGACCGCCACGGCGGCGGCCGGCGCCGCCGCTGTCCGGCCGCAGAGCCTTCGAAAGCAGCAGGAACGGATAGAGCGCCTCCTGCATTTCGGCGGGAATGTCGGGCACGTCGCCATGGGCGTTCGAGCGCAGCGGAAAGGCGCCATCCTCGTCGGCCGTGGCGCCCCAGCCGCCCGTCGCCGTATCGAGATTGGCGAACAGTTCGCCGCTGCGGGGCAGACGGCCGAAGAAGGTGTGCACGCCATAGGTGCCGTGATGGGCGGCCGCGACATGGTCCGGCAGGGCCTCGCCCAGCGCCTTCAGGATGGTATCGACGACGGTCGGGATGGTGTTGCCGGAGCCGCCGATCGGCGCATCCGCGCTGGCGGTGAGGAAGGTGCCGTCCGGCGCCTCGACCTCCAGGAGGTCGAAGTCGCCCTGGTTCACCGGCTCCTGCGGCGTCAGCACGTATTTTGCCGCGATGCGGGCGGCGGCGACCGCGCCGCCATTGCGGCCGGCATTCGAGGGCCCGGCCATCTGCGGCCCGAGGCCGGAGAGATCGACGGTCAGGCGCCCCTCGGCGGCCCGCACCGCGACGCGGATCGGCACGCGCACGCCCTTCTCGCCATCGAGGAAGCTCTCGGCGACATGGAGGCCTGGCTTCGCCGCAGCGATCACGCCGGCGGCGGCGGCCCGCGCCTGCGTCCGCATGGTCGCAAGCGTCGCCCGCACCAGCGGCACTCCTCTCCGCCGCAGGATGTCCAGCATCAGGTCGCGGCCGAGCAGGCAGCCGGCGAGCTGCGCCTCGAGATCGCCAAGGAGGAGGCGCGGGAAGCGGCTGTTGGCCGCGCAGAGCCGGAAGACGTCGTCGATCCGCCGTCCGCGGTCGAGCAGGCGCATGCAGGGCAGCTGCAGCCCTTCCTGCCAGACGTCGGTGGTCTCCGTGCCGGTGCTGGAGCCGGGCGTCGATCCGCCGACGTCGATCCAGTGGACGAGGACGCAGAAGAAGCCGAGCAGCGGGCCGTTGGCCTCGCCGCCCTCGCGGACGGGCGTGAGCAGGACCACATTGTTGAGGTGCTGGCCGAGCGTCGCCGGCGAGTTGGTCAGCACGGCATCGCCGTGCAGGAGCGCATCGGCGCCGTGGACCGTGAGCGCCTCGCGCACGCCGGTGCCAAGCGCATTGGCGACGAAGATCGGCAGGCTGCCGCGCGACTGGGCGACCAGCGCCCCCTCCGCATCGACCAGGCCGACCGAATAGTCCTTGTATTCCTGGACGAGCGGACTGAAGGCGCTGCGCTCGATGTTGCGCTCGATCTGGTTCGGGATCGACAGGATTTCGTGGCGCAGGATCTCGATCTCGATCGGATCGGCGCCGGCTTCGGCGAGAGCATCGCTCATGATCGGCCCCTCAATCCTGTCCGATGGAAATGGTGATCTCGCCGAGCGCTCCGACGACGGCCGTATCGCCTTCGCCGATCAGCAGCGTCGAGCTGTATTCCTCGACGACGGCCGGCCCGGCGATCGCAAAGCCGGCCGGCAGGTCGTCGCGGCGCCAGACCGGCGCATCGACAAAGCCGCGCGAGCGCACGTGGAGCCGCCGTGTCGCGTGGCGCGGCGCCTGGTCCGCCGGCGCGGGAAGGACGGCGAGGGCCGAGAGCGCCGGCCGCGAGGCATCGCCCTGCGCGATCACCCGCAGCCCGACCACTTCGGGCGAGAAACCCTGGCCGAGGACACGTCCGAAGCGCCTGGCATAGGTCGCCTCGAAGGCGGCGAGCAGCGCCTCGCCCGACGGCTCGCCGTCGAAGCCGACCGTCACGGTGTGACGCTGGCCGCGGTAGCGCATGTCGGCCTGCCAGGCGAGCATCGCCGGCTCGCTGCCGAATTCGCGCGTCGCGGCCGCCCGCGCCTCGCTTTCCAGCTCCCGGTGCACCTCCGTCAGCGCGGCCATGCCCTCCGCCGAGAGATCGGCAAGGAGCGTGCGGGCGAGGTCGATGCGTGCCTGGGCCAGCAGCATGCCGACGGCCGAGAAATTGCCGGGTTGCGGTGGCACGACCACGGTGCGGATACCGAGCTGCCGGGCGAGCTCCGCGCCGAAGATCGGGCCGCCGCCGCCGAACACCAGCAGGGCGAAATCGCGCACGTCGTGGCCGCGTGCGACGGTGATCTCCTTGATCGCGCCGGCCATCAGGGTCGTCGCGAGGTCGAGGATGCCGCGCGCGACACGCGTCGTGGCCGTGACGTCGCTGCCATAACCGAGCGGATCGCCGACACGCTCGCCGATGGCGCGGAGGGCTGCGTCACGGTCGAGCTTGAGCTGGCCGCCCAGGAACGACCCGTGGCCGATGCGGCCGAGCGCGAGATTGGCGTCGGTGACGGTCGGCTCCAGGCCGCCGCGGCCGAAGCAGGCCGGCCCCGGTTCCGAGCCCGCGCTCTCCGGACCGACGCGCAGCCGGCCCTGGGCATCGACCCAGGCGATCGAGCCGCCGCCCGCGCCGACCTCGACGATATCGAGAACCGGGCTGCGGATCGGGAAGCCCTGTTCGTAGCCGCCGACCCAATAGGTCTGCTGCACGTCGAATTCGCCCTTCTCGACCAGCGCGCATTTCGCCGTGGTGCCGCCCATGTCGAAGGCGACGACACGTTCGAGGCCGAGGCTGCGGGCATATTCCGCCGCAGCGATCACGCCGCCGATCGGACCGGACTCGACCAGCGACACCGGTCGCTCGACCGATGCGTCGAACGGCATGATGCCGCCATTTGAGCCCATCATGGCGAAGCTGCCGGCAAACCCTTCACGGGACAGCCGCTTCGAGAAGCCGTCGACATAGCGGGCGATGGCCGGGCCGACATAGGCATTGGCGGCAGCGGTCGAGGAGCGTTCGTATTCGAACCATTCGCGCGAGAGCGCGGTCGCCGCGGTGACGTAGACGCCCGGCAGCCGCGCCTTCAGAAGCGCCGCGACCCGCTGTTCGTGGGCCGGGTTCGCATAGGCGTTCAGCAGGGCGACCGCGACGGCCTGCACGTCCGCCGCCTTCAGCGCGGCGGCGAGCGCCTCGATCTCCTCCTCCGCCAGCGCCTCGATCACCGTTCCATCCGAACCGATGCGCTCGGTCACCTCGAAGCGCAAGGCTCGCGGAACCAGCGGTGGCTGGCGCCGGCGCCGGGTGTCGAAGGGCACCGGGCGGTTGCCGCGGCCGATCTCCAGGACGTCCCGAAAGCCGCGCGTCGCGACCAGCGCGACCCGCGCGCCCCGGCGCTGGAGGAAGGCGTTGATGACATGGGTCGTGCCGTGGCGAAGCCAGGCCGCATCGCGCGCCGCCCCCTTCGCCTCGGCGATGCCGGCGACGACGCCATCGACCAGATCGCCATAGGTCGTCAGCGTCTTGCCGAAACGGATATGCCCGGCCTCGGTGTCATAGACGGTCACGTCGGTGAACGTCCCGCCGGTATCGGCGGTGATGAACTGCGGCACCCCGGCCCTCCCCCTTGCTTCTGCCGGCCCTAGACTGCGGCAGGCAGCGGGACCGGAATAGGGAGCGAGGACGATCGACGTTCGTGCAGAATCTGCACGACTGAGACGCCATTGCGCTTTCGCGGGAAGCGGCGACCGGGCCGCGCGGAGACAACGCGTCAGAACGAGACTTAGCGGCGATTGCTACGATGAAGTGCCAGCAGCTCCTGCGCGATATGATCGGCCAGGAGCCGCGTGCGCAGCGGCACGCTGCGATGGGCGACCAGCACCCACATGGCCGGCGGATCGCCGTCGGCATAGACGGACCGCATATGCGGCAGGAGCTCGACGAGCCGCCCCTCGGCGATCGGCTGGCGCACCAGCGAGTCCGACAGTCGCGCAATGCCGATGCCGGCGACCGCCAGCTCCAGCAGCATGGTCCAGCTGTCGCAGGCCATGTACGAGTGGATGCGCTGGGCGTGGAGCGTGCCGTCCGCCGCCTCGAAGGTCCATTCCGACGGCTCGCTCACCGTATGGGTCAGGCAGAGGTGCCGCGCGACCTCCGCCGGCGTCCTGGGAGCGGGGCGGGAGGCGAGATAGGACGGCGCGGCGACCAGCCGCCGGCTGTATTCGTAGATCCGGCGGCCGATCAGCTCGGCGTCGGGCCGCCGCCCCGCATGCACCGCGAGGTCGCAAGCGCCGTCGAGCAGCCGGGCCGGTTCCTGCGCGATGGAAATGGCGACGCGGATCTCCGGCTGGCGTCTTGCGAAGCTTGCAAGGATCGCCGGCAAATAGGCGGAGGCGGCGTAGTCGTTGGTCGCCAGCCGCACGAGGCCTGCCGCCTGCCCCTGCATGGCGCCGATCTCGTCGCGCACGCGGCCCCAGTCGACGAGCGCCGAGCGCGCCCAGGACAGCAGCGCCTCGCCCGCCTCGGTCGGCGCCAGCGAGCGCGTCGTGCGCAGCAGGAGCTTGGCACCCATCGTCCGTTCGAGCGCGGCGATGCGGCGGCTCGCCATGGAGGGCGACAGCCCGCATTCCCTGGCCGCCGGCGCGATGCCGCCGCGGTCGACGGCGGCACACAGCAAGCGAAAATCGTCGAGATCCATGACGTGCCCTGCCCCAAGGCGCTCGGCGAGCGCAAGCTGACGATGTTCTACGCGCAGACAGGGATGGCGAGCGAGCCTTTCATGACCATGGCACCGGGCCGACCACGCCCGACAGGCCTCACGACCTGTCGCCTCGCTGGCGGCCGTTGACAGCGTCCGCCGTCTCGGCGACGCTTGCGGCGCTGTGTTGCGCAGGTCCTGGTGGGCCCGCCGGCCCGGGTTCGAGAGCTGGCAGCCGCTCAAGGCAGGAGCACGGTCGATGACCGATCGCGACCAACAGCCCGCCCGGCGTCCCATCCTCACGTCGATCGCGGCCCCATTGTTCGTCGCCGACATCGCGGCCTCATGCGCCTTCTTCACCGAAAAGCTCGGCTTCACCGTCGATTTCGTCCATGGCCATCCACCCTTCTACGGCCAGGTCCGGCGCGACCGCGCCCTCATCGCCCTGCGGCGGGTCTGCGAGCCGGTCTTCGTCGGCGATGTCAGGACACGCGAGCATCTCCTCTCCGCCGCGATCACGGTCGACACGAGGGATGAGATCGAGCAGCTGTTCCTGACCATCCGGGCCGCCGGCGTGCCGTTCCACCAGCCGCTCCGCAGGGAGTCCTGGGGTGCCATGACCTTTATCGTCCTCGATCCGGACGGCAATCTCATCCTGTTCGCCGGGCCGGACGCGTGAAGGCGCCGTGGCGGCGAGGCTGGCCCAACCGGCAGGCCGGGCAGCAATGCGCATCCTCGCCAGCTTCGCCGCCGCTTCGGCCCGTCTCAACCGCGGCGCCGGCACGCCCGCCCATTGGTCTCGGCCCGCCGGTCGTCTATGCTGGGCGTTCAGCAACCGCGCGGCGCGCGCCGACCTGGTGACGATCTCCGATCCGTTGCGATCCGGCCGTCAAAGCGAGCGCACTGTCCGATGCCGCCTCATTTGGCGGCGCTACGAACCTTCCGGCTGCCATGCGAGCGCCGACAAGGTCGCAAGGCACAGCGCGACGAATGCGATCGCCGTATTCGCCGCGTGCGAATATTCCCACTGCCGCCTGCGTGTTTCCCAGTTGGCGGGAACCGTCGTCCAGTTCTCGGTCACCTGGTTCGCCGGCTGCGTCCAGATAACGAAGATCAGGAGCATGAGTACGAAACAGAGCGCGGCGACGAGCGTCAGCCAGAAGGGTACCGCCTGCGACCGCACCAGGATCGCGAGCCCCGCGTTCAGAAGGAGGGCTGCAGGCCAGAGCCAGCCCAGGACGACCCATCCCCGATAGATGCCCTGGACGGTGAAATAATCGGCTTCTGGCAAGCCGATCTTGTTGGGCAAGGCGGCGAGATGCGCTCCCGCAGGGACGAGGGCGAGCGCGGACGCCACGATCGCGAGAAACTGGACGATCCTCACCGTCATGATTGCCTCCGTCGTCGCGCCGCACTGTCTCCTGGCGCGGGGCGACAAGCCCTCACCGCCTCCCTTGCCGGACGTGTCCGATCTTTCCGCCATGGGACGCGCCTGCCGCGCCGTCCGGCACGGCGCCATTCCTCCTATCCGGTCTGGCTGTGCGCCCCGCCCGGACGGGAGATGCCGGCCAGCGCTTCACCGGCCGCGCCGTCCCTGGCGGCCGCGGCGACGTCGCCGAGCGAAAGAATTCCGACCAGTTGCTTGTCGCGATCGAGAACCGGCAGGCGGCGCACCTGGATGTCGCCCATATTGACCGTCACTTCGGCGATCTGCTGATCCGCGAAGCAATATTTGACGTCATCGGTCATGACATCGCGCACTTTCGTTCCCGGCCCCTTGCCTTGGGCCACGGCACGCACGGCAATATCCCGGTCGGTGATCATTCCAATCAGGCGGTTATCCTTGCCTACCGGCAACATGCCGACATCGAGCCCGGCCATCAGCCGGGCCGCCTGTTCGATCGTCTCTTCGGCATTGGCGACGCGCACATCGCGCGTCATGGCGTCGCTCACCTGCATGACGGCCTCCTCGTGTCTCGGGATCGGGGATTGGGCCGCAAGCCGCTCCTGGAGCATCCATTGCGGCGTCGATGTCCGGAAAACGGCCCCATGCTCCGTGAGTTCCCGCCAAGGCCCGATGACATCCATGTGGCGAGCCATGCCCAGGGCGCCTTCGTCGCAGCCGTCGTCCCCATGCCTTTGCGGCCAAGCCCCCGTCGCAGTGGCGGCTGCCGTCCTTCCCGGACGGACGAGTGGCAGCGGATCCGACAGCCGCCCCTGTGCGTTCAAAGGATTGCCGGCACGGTTCAGAACGGGCAAGCTTGCCGGTGGACGCGTGCGATCGGGGATGTGATATCCATGATGAACAGGCGCGGGCTTCTTCTCTCATCACTCGTGGTTGGTGCTGGCATGAACAACCGATCGGTCCTGGCCGGGCCATCCCAGCCCGCAAATGCCGTCGCTTTCGACGTCCCGGCCGGGGCCTGCGACTGCCACACCCATATCCATGGCGACCCGGCACGCTTTCCCTTCTTCGCCGGCCGAGTCTACACACCCGAGCCGGCCTCCCCGGAGGAGATGGCTGCGTTGCACAAGGCGCTCGGCATCGAACGCGTCGTCATCGTCACGCCGAGCGTCTACGGCGCCGACAATGGCGCGACCATCTTCGGCATCGCGGCGCGCGGCACCAGCGCACGCGGGGTGGCCGTCATCGACGAGAAGACGACCGACCAGGATCTCGACAAGCTGCACGGCCAGGGGTTTCGCGGCATCCGCCTGAACCTTGCCACCAGCGGCGTCAGCGACCCGCAGGTCGCGCGCCAGCGCTTCCAGGCCGCCGCCGACCGGATGAAGGCACGTGGCTGGCACGTTCAGATCTATACGACACCGCCGGTCATCGCGGCGATCAAGGATCTCGTCGCCGATGCGCCCGTGCCCGTGGTGTTCGATCATTTCGGCGGCGCCGAGGCCGCGCGCGGCGTCGATCAGCCGGGCTTTCCCGAGCTTCTGGATCTCGTCAGATCCGGCAAGGCCTATGTCAAGATCTCCGGCGCCTACCGGGCTTCCAGCCGCGCGCCCGACTATGCCGACGTCGTGCCGCTGGCGCAGGCGCTGATCGCGGCCAACCGGGAACGCCTCGTCTGGGGCACGGATTGGCCGCATCCGGATTCGGTCACGCCGCCGGGCAAGGCCGCGACCGACGTCACGCCGCTGCTGCGGATCGACGACGGCGCCGTGCTCAACCAGCTGGCGGTCTGGGCGCCCGATGCCGTGGTCCGCAAGGCCATTCTGGTGGACAATCCGGCGCGGCTCTACGGCTTCTGACCGCCGGCGGCCCGCGCGGCCGTCAACTCCTGGCGATCTCGGCCGCCGCAATCTCCGCAATACGGAGCGTCGGCGCGACATGCTCCGTCGCGCCGTCCTCGATCAGCCAGACGGCCGAGAGCCCGGCCCAGGCGAGAATCCAGTGCAGCAGGCGCCGGCGTTCGAGATGCGCGGCCCGCGCAACCACATCCGCCTGCCGGGCCAGGCGGCCCGGCGTCAGGGCGATCGCATGATCGGGATTGCAGAAGAGATTGGCATGGTCGAAACCGCGTTCGCCCTCGAGCCGTTTCGGATCGATGGCGAGCCAGCCCCGGTCGCCGAAATCGAGAATATTGCCGTGGTGGACGTCGCCATGCAGTGGAACGACGTCGCGCGGCTCCGCCAGCAGCAGACGCGCCGCATCCGCACATCGGGCGAACATGCCGCCCGCGCCCGTCGACAGGAGTGCGCGGAACCGCACGGACAGCGGGACGAGGTCCGGCGGCGGCGCTTGGCGCGGCGCATGGAGCCTGGCCACCGTCTCACAGATGATCCGGCTCGCCCTGTCGTCCTCGCCGTGCCTTGCCATGTCGGCCAGCGAGCGGCTGCCGGTCGCGCGCTCGATCAGGATGGCGTCGCCTTCATGCGCGAGCACGCGCGCAGCACCGATCCCGTCCCACCAGACCATCAGACCGGCACCCCATTTTTCCTCGGGCTCGGTCGCGACCTTCAGCATAGCCGGCCTGCCGCCCTGCAGGACTGGCAGAAGCCGGCTCGACCGCGTCACGATCGGCTCGCCATCCGGCGCGAGCGCCCAGCGCTCGACAAGAGATCTGAGATGACCGTCGAGGACCATATGCTTCGGTTCCCTTCGTCGGCGATCATGGCAACGGCAGACGGCAAGACCATGTCGATCGCCATCGCTTGCGGCCGGTCGGAGCGCGATCGATCGCCGCGGGCGCCGATCGCTACAGCGCCGCGATCCAGTCGTGGCCGGGATGCACGTGCGCCAGGGCCAGCTTCAGCCAGTGGCGCGCACCGGGCGGCAGTTTCGGCGCCGCCCCTGCAAAATCCACCTCGTCCTTCGGCCGCCGGTATTTGGCCTTGAACAGAAGGACGGCGGCGGGATTGAGATAGGGGATTCCGTCCGCCGTCCGCGCCACCATGTCGGAACGCGGCCGCGCAAGCGCAGCCGCGCGCTTGCAGACCCAGAGGTCGGGTTTTCCCGGTTCGATCATCATGTCGGCCCGCCAGCAACCGGCCGCATGATCGAAGCACCAGATCTGCTCGATCTCCGGCGCGGGCTCCCAATCGGCCGCCAGCGGCGCAAGCTGTCCCTCGTGCACGGCATAGAATGCCAGATCACCGAGGGCCTGCCGGAAGGCGCCGAGGTCCTCGCGCAGCACGGTGAATTCCAGGTCCTCATGCGGGCGCGTGACGGCGCCGTGCCAGAGATCGAGCGCCCAGCCGCCGACCACACACCAGGGCCGCGACACGATGCCGAGCCGGCGCGCCAGCTCGGCCGGATGCCAAGCCGCCCAGAGGTTCTGATCGGGAACTGACGATCGACCGGTCAATACAAATGCACTCGCGCGATGGCCGGGCGGCGGTCAGCCGATCGGCGCGGCTTCCCAGCCGCCTGTCGAGCGGGTGAACAGGATCGGCGTCGCATTGCGCCGCAGCTCGACATTGAGATCGACGCCGGTCAGGGCGGCGAGCACGAGGAGCTGGCCGCCATGGGCAACCAGCATCAGGTCGCCTTCCGGATCGTCCTCGCGCGACAGCCAGCGCGACAGGCAGTTGCCGGCGCGATGGACGAAGGCGGCGAGGGTTTCGCAGGCCGGGGGATCGTCGCGCCAGTCCATCTTGCCAACCGTCGTGCCGGCAAGCCCCAGGAAATAGCGCTCGGCGAGCCCGCCGTCCGGCTCCGGCGTCAGACCCCGCCCATCGGTGACGATCGCCGCGGTGCGCCAGGCCCGCATCATCGGGCTCGCCGCCACGTGGACGATCGAGGCGAGTGCCAGGCGATCGGCTGCCTCGGCCGCCTGGGCTTCGCCGGCGCTGTTGAGCGGCGTATCGGCGGCCTGGTAGATGCCCTTGCGGTTCCCCTCGGTCTCGCCGTGGCGCATGAAGATGAAACGGCTGAGCCGCGGCCGGAACGGCACGGCGCGGGCGAGGTCGACGATCGCGTCGAAACCGAGGGTCGGCGAGATCTGGGTGGGCGTGCCTGCAGCCAAGGATATCGCTCCTATCCGGCCCGTGCCGCCCCGCGGCCCGGCCATGCATTGCCTTTCGCTGAAATGGCCGAGGCCCGGGCAAGAGTCAAAGGCCCTTGCGACGGCTGCCTCGCATCGCAGGCTCTCGCCAGGATCGCCGGCATGGGTTAGCAAGGCGGCATGAGCACAGCATCCGGCCCCGCCCGCCCCTCCATCCGCGAACGCGTCCGCCCGATCGAGGCCGGCGAAACCGTCCTTTCCGCGCATTTTCTGGGCGACAGCGCCGTTCTGGTGCTCGCCTCGGGCGAGATCCTGATTGCCGACGACACCGACCGGCGCGAGACGCTGCATGACGGCGGCATCCTTGCCAGCGCGTCCGACGGCGCGATCCTGCTGACCGGCGGCGACGACGGCAAGGTCGTGACATTCTCGCCGAAGACGGGAGCGGCGACCGTTCACGACAGCGGCGGGACCTGGATCGACAAGGTCGCCCTTGGCCCGAATGGCGCAGTCGCCTGGAGTGCCGGCCGCAAGGCCTTCGCAAGCCAGGGCAAGGGCGAGCCGAAGCGGCTCGACCTCGTCTCCGCCGCCGGCGGCCTCGCGTTCTTTCCGAAGGGATTCCGCCTCGCCATCGCCCATTATGGCGGCGTCAGCCTGTGGTTTCCGAACAGCGAGGCCAAGCCCATCGGCCTGACCTGGAAAGGCTCGCATCTCGGCGTCGTCGTCAGCCCCGACCAGCGCTTCGTGGTCACCACCATGCAGGAGCCGCAATTGCACGGCTGGCGGCTGGAGGACGGCCAGCACATGCGCATGTCCGGCTATCCCGGCAAGGTGCGCTCGATCGACTGGACCGTCGGCGCGAAATTCCTGGCGACCTCGGGAGCGAGCGAGGCCATCCTCTGGCCGTTCAGCGGCAAGAACGGCCCGATGGGCGCCAATCCCACCATGGTCGCGCCTTCCGCCAAGGCCGGCGGCAAGGTGACCGTGGTCGCCGGCCACCCAGCGGCGCCCGTGGTGGCGGTCGGCTTCGCCGACGGCCTGATCCTGCTGGCGCGCATCGAGGACGGCGCCGAGATCCTGGTGCGCGAGCCGGACGGCGATCCGGTGAGCGCGATCGCCTGGAGCGGCAAGGGCCAGGCGATCGTCTTCGGCACGGAAAACGGCAAGGCGGGCCTCGCGCGTCTGTGACGTGCCCCGGTCAGCCGCCGGCCTCCTCGACGACCGGCGGATGCCGACGCCCGCCGGCAATGCCGAGGGCGCGCTGGTAGATGCGCCCGACCAGCAGCAGCACGAGACCGAGGCCGATGAACGACAGGGCGCGCCAGAGCCCGGTCAGCCCGGCCATGTCGTAGAGGAACACCTTGAACACGGTCAGCCCGACAAGGGCGGCCGAGGTCAGCCTGAGGACCCGGCTCTGGACGATGGCACCGGCCACGAGCAGGGCGATGCCGAGCGCAAGCCAGGCGGCCGAATAGGCATAGATCTCCGCATCCGAGGCGAAACCGTTGGTCACGACCGGGCCGCGGAAGACCGCCGCGATGGTCGTGTTGAGCCAGGCGAAGAGCAGGCCCGAGCCCATCAGCGCCATGACCTTCGCCTCGATGTCCCGACCGGCGCGGCGCTCGTAGAGCGCGGCGAAGAGCGCCAGGACACCGGCCAGGCCATAACCGAGCAGCGCCCAGTTGACGACCGGGTGGCGGCCGATCGGATCGCCGGTGATCCAGGGATTGGCCACCAGGCCCATCACCAGCACGATCCAGGCCCAGGAGCCGTAGCGCAGGATCAGCGCCGCGCCCTGCCAGACAGCGGCCTTGCGCAGCCCCGCAAGCCGCGACAGGCCGAGACCGAAGGCGAGGATGGTGGCGGTGTGGGTCGCCGCCTCGGCGAAGCTCAGCTCATGGGTGATGAGCCGCCGGCCATAGGCGCCAAAGGCATGGCGGATCTCGACGATGACGAGGAGCGCGGTGAACACCATGGCCAGCGCCTCCAGGATCTGGACCGGCGCATCCTCGCCGCGCCGGCGCTGCAGCAGCACGGCCGCCACGGCGGCGCTCAGGGCCGGCACGCCGTAGCCGGGCAGCAGCCAGTTGACGATGATGGTTTCGCCGACGGCGCCGCCGTGGATCGCCGGATCCCAGACGAGGCGCGCCAGAACGCCGATGCCGGTGAGCGCGGCCACCCAGCGCAGCGCCGGCAGCGGCCGCAGCGTATAGACCCAGGCGATGCCGGCGATCAGCGCGCCGAGCGCCAGGGTCAGCCAGGCCTTCTGCAGAAGCAGGGTCAACGCGAAGGCGACGCCCGCCAGCGCGCCGATCGCATAGACGGCGGAGGCGCCGGCAAGGCCCGGCCGGCGGCCGGAGCGCAGGCGGTGCGTCGCCTCGGTCATGACGCCGAAGCTTGCGGCGAGGACCATGGCGAGCGCGGCAAAGCGCGGCGAGATGATGAAGCCTTCGACCTTGCCGTAGACGATGGCCAGCAGCCCGAGCGGCATGATCACCGAGGTCGCCGCCAGGATCAGAACGGTGCGGGCTTCGGCCTGGCGCCGGTAGACGGCCAGAAGCGCCGGGCCGATGCCGTAGAGCAGGGCGAAGGCGAGCCCGGCCCAGACGATGCGGCTCAGCACGCCGGGCAGCGGCTCGGCGATGGCGAAGAGATCGTCGGGATTGAGGCTGGGCTTGAAGCCGGCCACCCAGCCGAGCATGACCAGCAGCGTCGCGAACCCCGCGCCCGGCAGCGCCGGAACGACCGCCGGTGCGCGCCAGACCAGGGCCATGACGGCGATGCCGATGAGCGCGAAGAGCACCATGGCGACGGCCCCCTGCCGCGCCTCGAGAGCCGCGAGCGCGCCGAGCAGGGTAAAGGCGAAGAGGATCAGGCTGGCGCGTGGCGCCATGCCCCGTTCGCGCGGCCGCGCGAAATGGATGCCGGGCACGAAAAACACCGCCGCCGCGGCAAGGCCGGCCGCCGCCTGGACGAGGGTGGCGTTCGAGCCGCCGCCGGTGCCGAACAGGGCGATAGTCCCGAGCCCGCAGGAGGCCGCGGTCGCGCCGAGCGCCAGCCAGGCCCAGCCGCGGATCCACGACAGCGCGAAGCAGGCGGTGGTGATGACGGCCGCATAGATCGGAAAGACGTATGGGTTGGGCGCGTCGGTCTCGACCAGGAAGGGCGCTGCGAAAGCCGCGACGAGGCCGATGCCGCCGAGCAAGGGGCCATGCAGTCCGGCGAGCACCAGCGTGCCGACGCCGACCGCGCCGAGCGCCAGGAAGGTGGCGGTCGGCCCGATGAAGCCGTAGAGCGCATGGGCGGCATAGATGGTGGCGAAAGCCGCCACCGCACCGGCGCCGGTCAGCGCGGAGGGAATGTCGGCCGCCGGCAAGGTCGGCAGGCCCTTGTCGCTGCGGCGCAGCCATTCGCCGCCGACGAGCAGAGCGAGCGAGAACAGGAAACCGAGCGTAATGCGCATGCCAGGGCCGAACAGGCCCTGCTCGATCGAATAGCGCACCAGGAAGATGCCGCCGAGGCCGAGCGCGATGGCGCCGACCCAGACCGCCCAGCGCGAACCGATCGCCTCTTCGAGATCGCCGAGATTTTTCGGTGGCGCAGGCAGTGGCGCAGCCGGCTGCGGCTCCGAGGGCGCGGCGATCGGGTCCATGACCTCGACCGGCCCCGCGCTTGCGATGACCGGCACCCGCCCGCGCGCCGGGCGGGTCTCGGCCGCCGGAGTGGGGACGGGGTCGGCCGCCGCCTCCGGTTCCGGCGCGGGCTGGGCCTCGGCAAGGTCCGGCGCTTCCGGCACTGCCTCGGGCCCGGTCCGCAGAGGGGGAGCCGGAGCAGCAGCCGCCGGCGGCGCGCCAGCGGCCATCGCCTCGCGCACGAGGCGGAGCTCGGTCTCGGACTGGGCGAGCCGCCGCTCCACGACCTGAAGCCGCAGCTTCAGGTCGCCCGAGCGGACGAAGGCGATGATCGCCAGAATGGGCACGCCAAGGACGAGCCCGAGGCCAATGAGCACTGCGAAGACGATTTCCATCGCGGCGGGATCCCCCGATCGGTCGATTCGCGACCATAGCACCTGGGCTCCGGACGCGTGCGTTCCGCAGAAAACAGGCGTGGATTTCAGGCCGATGGCGCGCCGTGCGCCGATGTTTCCGGGCGGAAACCTGCGATTACGCGCCGAGCGGCAGGAAGAACGGCTCGCCTTCGAATGCATCGCGGCCCCGACCGATGCGCGCGATGGCCTCGGTCATTCGCCCGTTGCGGCCGAGCAGGCCATCGGCAATGGCCACCAGCCGGGCATTGGGCGTGGCGCTGGGGCTGCGGGCGCGCAGCTCGCTCGCGATCGCCGCCTCGTCGCGGCGCGGATTGAGCGCACAGCTGGTGATGAAGGCCGCGGCCGTCGAGCGGCTGATCCCGGCCCAGCAATGGATGACGATGGGATGGGCGGGGCCCGCCTCCCCCCACCAGCGCTGCACGAAGTCGAGCAGGCTCAGCACATGGCGTTCGCCCGGTTCGACATAACCGTCCATCGGCGCAACGATGTCGTTCATGCCGAGGAAAAGATGGTTCTCCGGCTGGATCAGGTGCGGCCGGGTCACGGCCGTACCGGCATTGATCAGGGTCACCAGATGCTGCGCGCCCGTCGCCGAAACCGTATCGGCAATGCGGGCGAGCGAGCAGACATGGACGTTCACGGGACGGCGACCTTCGGCAGCGACGACATTCAGGAAGCATATTTTCGCAGCGATTCTGCGACAATGATATGGTTTTGACGACACCGTGTTTCAGGTCTGCGCTTCCAAAGCGCGGAACGTCGCGAGGAAGGCAGCCTTGGCCCGCCCGGCATCCTGCGGCACCAGCACCGGCGGCAGGCCGCGCTCGCCGCCGAAGACGCCGATCGGCGTGCCGAAAATACCGGAGGCCTCCTCCAGGCTGAATCCGGCCAACTGGGTGGCTTCCAGAAAAGCCGAGATCTTGTCGGCGCGTTTCGTCAGCGCGGTAATCTCGGCGGGCGGCTCGGCCGGCAGACCGAAGCGGATGTGGATGGCTGCCATCAGGCGCGCCTCCACGGCGCGATAATCGCCGCCGATCATGCTCTTGAACGGCGAGATCATGTCGCCGATGACATATTCGGGCGCGTCGTGCAGCAGGACGGCCAGATGCCAGCGCGGCGCAAGGCCTGGCTCGAGCCGCGCGGCGATGTCGGCGACCAGCACCGAATGCTGCGCCACTGAAAAGATGTGCCGACCGGTGGTCTGGCCGTTCCAGCGCGCGATGCGGGCAAGGCCATGGGCAATGTCCTCGATCTCGACATCGAAGGGCGAGGGATCGAGCAGGTCGAGCCGGCGCCCGGACAGCATGCGCTGCCAGGCCCTCGGCTTGGTGGATTTCGAAACGGCGGAGCGGGATGCCATGCGGCTGGTTTTGGCTGGTTCGGGCCGAAAAGGGAAGCATGTCGCTCGAGACGACGGCGGCAGCTGTCGGACGGCATTGATGATCGCGGCAAGCCGCAGCCTGCGACGCGTCGGGCGGTCCGGCCAAAAGCGATCACGCCGCCTCAATGTCGGTCAGCGAGAAGTCGGGTCCTTTGAGCATGCGCGGCTGGCCGTAGCGCCGCGCGCATGCATAGGAAAAGCAGTCGCCGAAATTCAACTGCGCCGGATGCCGGCCCTTGCCATGACGATCGAACGCTTCGATAGCCAAACTCGCCGCCTGCGGCGGCACGGCCGCAAGCTCAATTTTCATGAGCACCAAATAGTTCTCCAGCGCCACCGCCGTCTCGCCCACAGGGAAATCGAGCACGCGCGCCACCGCGATCGCAACCTCCCAAACTGCGAGCGGCGAGGTCATTCTGGCCTTGCCGTGCTGCCGACGACCAGTTCCGGCTGCCGGCTCAGGCTGCCGCGACGAACTCCGCCAGCAAGGCGTTGAACTCCTGTGGCCGCTGCAGAAACGGCGCGTGCTCGGCGCCCTTGAGGCGCACAACGCCGCGCGGCCAGAGCGAGGAATAGGTCAGGCCGCCGAAATAGCCGGGCTGGATGAAGGCGTCGTCATGGCCGTTGACGATCGCCAGCGGCACCTTGGTGGTCGCGACGATCTCGCGCTCGTCCAGCGCCTGTCCGGCGGCGACCGAGCCGAACATGACCTCGCGGGCGCGACCATCGGTGCGCCGGCACATGGCGAGCAGATGCGGATCGACCCGTCCGTCGACGGCCGAGGTATGCGTCGCATAGGCGAGCGCATCGGCCTCGGAGAAATCGCGCTTGCCGGTCAGGTTTTCGGCGCTGGGGTCGATGTTGAAGCCGGCCATCAGGCTTTCGATATCGGCCTTCACCGGCGGCGTGCCACTGATCATCAGTCCGCGTGCGGCGAAGCCGCGCCCGAGCATTTCGAGGCCGATATGGCCGCCGAGAGACCAGCCGAAGACGACCGGCCGGTCCAGGCCGAGCCGGGTGACGACGGCCTCCGCGGCCTCGGCATAGCCGGCGAAGGTATAGGTGCGCTCCGGCGCGCGCGCATCGTCGGAGGCGCCATGGCCCGGCAGGTCGAAAGCGACGAGCCGATAGCCGCCGAGCTCAGCGGCCGCGAACTGCCGCCCGAACACCTCCTTGCAGCTCGAATTGCCGTGGATGAGCAGGATGGCCGGTCCGTCGCCACGCGACTGGAGGAAGGCGATCCGCGCCAGATCCGTTTCGATAAAACCGCTATCCATCATGCTGTTCCCGGATGCCGCCCGCGCGGCCGCCGGCGCACCATGCGGGAGAACATCCGGCTGTGGAAGACGGCACCGGGAAAGGCTGTCCCTCAGACGGCGGCATCGGCCCGGCCCGTGGCTGCGGTCGCCAGGTCGAGGACGACGCGACCCACGACGCGCCGCCCGGCCAGCGTGGCAAGGGCCTCGCGCGCGTCCTGCAGGCCGAACCGGTGCGAGATGCGCGGCTTCAGATCGCCCTCTTCCGCCCAGGCGGCCAGCGTGGCGATGCTGGTGCCAAGGCTCGGCGGATCGCGCCGCGCCGCCTCTCCGGCCCGCACGCCAATGATCGAATAGCCTTTGATCAGCGCGAGATTGGCGGCGAAATGAGGGATCGTGCCGCTGGCGAAGCCGATCACCAGAAAGCGCCCGCCCCAGCCGAGCAGGCGCGCCGCCTCCGGCGCCAGCGCACCGCCGACCGGATCGAACACGATATCGACCGCGGGCACCAGCGCACGCACGGCATCGACAAGCGGGACCTGCCGATAGTTGATGACATGGCTTGCGCCTGCCGCACGCACGACGGCGAGCTTGCCGTCGTCGGAACCGACCGCGATCACCCGCGCGCCGCGGTGGCGCGCAAGCTGCACCGCGGCCATGCCGACGCCGCCGGTCGCGCCGAGCACCAGCACGGTCTCGCCGGCGGCAAGGCCGCGGTCGATCAGCGCGTGATAGCCCGTACGCATCGGCACCAGAAAGGACGCGCCGTCCTCGAACGAGAAGCTGGCGGGCAGCGCGAAGACGTTGCCTTCGGCCACCGCCACCTCGCCGGCAAAGCCGCCCGTGCGGGTCATGGCCATGACCCGGTCGCCGACGGCGAAACGGCCCGCGGCCGCGCCGCGCTCGACGACGACGCCCGCCACCTCCATGCCGGGCACGAAGGGCGGCTCGGGGCGCAGCTGATATTCGCCTTTGGTCATCAGATAGTCGGGGAAATTGACACCGGCCGCGCGCACGGCGATGCGCAGGCTGCCGGCCTCGAGCGGCCGGCGCGGCAGCCGTTCGAGGCGCAGGGTATCGGGCCCGGTCAGCGCGGTGCAGACGGCAGCCTCGAAGGTCTCGGCCATGAGCGGCTCCAGATGTCCGATCGAACAGGCGCTCCCGGCCGCTTGTCACATGACCGGGCCGGCAACTCAATCGGCCGTCCGGTCATCGACCGCCCTTGCTGTCACCACATAACGCAGAGGCCCCTCGGTGCGGCCGTCGAGCGGCCAGCAGGTGGAGAGCACCAGCCAGCGGCCGGCGGCCTGCGCATCGATGCCGGAGGCGTTCCACGGCACGACACGCATGCCGTCGACGACAAAGCGCTGGCGCCGGCCGTCATGCCGTTCGACCAGCACCTCGTCGCCCGCCCTGATGGCGCCGAGAAAGGCGAAATGGGTGTCGCGATGCGCGGCGTAGACCGCCGTGCCGGGATCGCCGGCCTGCGGCGTGCCGGGGACATGGCCTGGGCCGAAGGCGAGGGCCTGGCCGCTGTCGCCGGCGAGAACCACGGCCGCCGCGCCGAGCCGGGGCACGGTGATGCGCGCGACCGGCCAGGTGTCGAGCCAGGCCCAAGGCTTGACCGGCCGGCCCTCGGCGACCGAGCGCGCGAAGGCCTGATCGAGCAGCAGCTGCGCGACGGCCGCCTTGGCATGGATCCAGGCGGCCTGGCCGCAGAGGAGCAGCCCCACGGCAAGGCCGATGCCCGCCGCGACGGTGACGAGGAGGCGCCGGACGGCGCCTCCTCCGCGGATCCGGCCGGTCGCGGTCATGCGACCATCCCGCGGCGCCGGCGCGTCAGGGCGAGCGCGGCGAGGCTGAGCAGGAGGCAGCCGGTGCCGGCGGCCAGGCGCAGCCCGGCATCGGTGCCGGTGCGCGGCAGCGTCACGGCCCTGCCCTCGTCGCCCTCCCCGACCGCCGGGCTGGTGGAACCGACGCCACGCGTCTGGGCGACCTGGCCGAACAGGGCCTGGAAGTCCCAGCCGGCCGGCAGGTTCAGCGGCAGGTCCTGGCGGGTCAGCGGCGTGCCGACCGGACGGACCGGCGTATGGTCGACCGCAACAAGGCTCGTCTGGCTCGAGACGAGGCCGTGGGCGAGCGCGAGGTCGCGGATGCGCGCATCGGCGACGTCTCCGGTGATCCGGCGCAGCGAGCGCTCGGCCTCGACGTCGGCGATCTTGCGCCGCGCCCAGAGCTTGGAGAGGCCGCGGCCTTCGATGGCGGCGGCGACCGGCAGTTCGGCCCGCCACGTCTCGCCGGCAATGCGGCCTTCGATCCGCAGGGTGCCGGTCAGTGCCGCGACCTTGATCGCGACGACCACCGGCTCGCCGGCATAGAGATCGGGCATGGCCGCCGGCGTCATGTCGGCGCTCGTGCCCTCGATGCGGGCCGCGAGGTCGGTCACGACCGGACGCTCCAGCTTGCCGAACAGCTCACGCATGCGGGTCTCCACCTCGGCGACCGAGCCGATATGGGTGTAGGTGCCGCGGCCCATCTCCGCGCCGCGCGTCATCAGGAAGGTGTTGGGCGCCGAGCCGATGCCGACCATGAACAGGCGCGAGCGGCCGCGTTCGCGGGCGATCGTGTCGATCAGCTGCTGGTCGTTGCCGATCGCACCGTCGGTGAGGAACACGACCTGGCGGACGCGGGCGGCATCCTCGGGACGCGGGTCCTCCAGCGCGGCACGCAGGGCCGGAACCATTTCGGTGCCGCCGCGCGCCTCGAGGCCGGAGACGAACTGCCGGGCCGTGTCGAGATGGCCGGCATCGGCCGGAACCGTATCCGGGAACAGCTTGGTCAAGGTATCGTCGAAGCGGACGACGTTGAACCGGTCGCCGGGCTTCAGCCGTGACAGTGCGTAGAGGAGGCTCGCTTTGGCCTGGCGCATGGAGAGGCCGCTCATGGAGCCGGAATTATCGATGACGAAGACGATCTCGCGCGGCGCTTCGGCCGCGGTCGCGGCCGAGGGGGGCGTCACGAAGGCCATCAGATAGTCTTCGCCGCCGATCCGTTCGCGGAACAGCCGGGCCTGCGGCGCGGCGGAGGGGGCCGCCGTCCAGGTCAGTTCGAAGTCGCGGTCGGCCGGCACTTCGCCATCGGTCAGCATGATGAAGCGGCCGGCGCCCTCGGGCCTGTCGACCACCGCGTGATAGGCGCTCTTGACTTCGCCGAGCTGGAAGCCGGGCCGCAGCTGGACGCGGATCGACACCGGATTGGTCTTGTCGTAGCGGCGCGGATCCAGGACGGGCGCAGCCATGGCGGCGCGGTTCGACACCGGATCGGCGCCATCGGCGCCCGGCCTGGGATTGTAGCGCGGCCCCATCACCAGCGGCACGCGCACGGACGAGACACCCGCGCTCTGGCGGACCTGCGCCTGATATTCGATCTGCACCAGCACCGTCTCGCCCGGGCCGATATTGGCGACCGAATTGGTGAAGAGGTTCGGCCGCTGCTGCTCGACGAGACCGGCGCGCCGGCCTTCGGCGCGCGCCGCCTCATAGACCGCCCGGGCCTCGGCCCGCGGCTTGATCTCGCCAATGATGATGCGATTGCCGACCACCATCTTGAGATAGTCGACCGCGCCGTCGTCAGGCAGCGGGAAGACGTAGACCGCCTCGACCCAGCGGTCGCTGGTATTGCGGAACACCTGGGTGATCCGGCCGCGCACGGTCGGCCCGCTCACCGAGAGATAGACGTCCGTGCCGAGCCGGACCGCTTCGGTGAAGCCCGGACCGTCGGCATTGCGGACGAGGAGGCCGCCCGACTGCATGGCGCCGGGCGTCACGGCCTCGCCACGGCCATCGCCGGCCCGGGCATGGCCGAGAATGAGAAGGCAGCCGAAAAGCGCCAGCAGGGCGGCCATGGCGTGCCTTGCGAAACGCTCGAGCCGGGCGGCGAGGACGGTGGGGACGATGGCTCCGGCAATGGGTGGCCGGCGGATGGAGCTCGTCATGATCTCAAGGTCTCCTGCGATCGATGGGGACAGGCGACCTCCCTTTTGTGCGCAGGCGCGTCCGCACAGTGAGCGTCGAGTTCGGCGTCTTCCGGCCATCGGCCGCACCGGCCGTCTTGTTCGCGGCCGGGCCGTGTGACACTGTGCGGCCTTGTGCGGAAATGTGCGGAAGCGTTCAGATGCCGGCCACCGAGAGCGAGCTGACGGGCGAACACAGCCGGGTGGTCGCGGGCCTCGTGCGCAGCGAGCTGGCGCGCCGGCGCATGTCGCGGCAGGCGCTGGCGGACAAGGCGCGCATCAGCATATCGACGCTGGAAAAGGCGCTCGCCGGCAGCCGGCCCTTCACGCTCGCCACGACGCTGCGCCTCGAGGAAGCTCTCGGCCGATCGCTGCAGCCCGGCGGCGCAGCACCGCAGCCGCAGGCGCAACCATCGGGCCTCGCGCCGACCTCGCTCGGCGCCTATTCGCGGGCGGCCGCCGATTGGCTGACCGGCGAATATCTGACGATCCGGCCCTCGCTCGAGGAGGCCGAAGCAATCTTCGCCTATCACACCGAGATCGTCTGGGACGAGGCGGCCTCACATCTCGTCTTCCGCGAAAAGGCGCGGCTCGATGCCGCCTTCACCCAGAAGGGCTCGGTCTCGCTGCCCAACCAGTCCGGGCAGGTCTATCTGGTCACCAGCGAAGCCGGGCAATATCGGCTGGCGATCCTCAACCGGCCGACGATCACCGGCGAGCTCTACGGCCTCATCACCACGCTGCAGGTCGGGCTCGGCGGCCATCTGACGCCGGCCTCCCTGCCGCTGGCGCTGATCCCGATGCGCCATGCACCGGCCGCCGCGCCCGGGCGCCTGCATGCCGCTGATCCCACCTACGCCGCCTGCCGCGAACGCCTGGAGCGCATCACGCGGCAGGGTTTCGCGCGTCTCGTGGCCGTCGGCTGAGGCGCCATGACCGCCATTGCCCCATCGGCCGCCTCCACGCCGTCGCGACGGGCCGACCTCGTCGACCTCGCACGCGGGCTGGCGCTCGTCGCCATGTTCGTCTTCCACTTCACCTGGGACCTGTCGCTGTTCCGGCTGATCGCGACCGACATCGCCGCCGAACCAGGCTGGCGCTGGTTCGCGCGCTGCATTGCCGGCTCGTTCCTCGTCATCGTCGGCTTCAGCCTGGTGCTGGCGACCCGCAACGGCTTCAAGGCCCGCCCCTATTTCAAGCGGCTCGCCATGGTGGCGGGCGCTGCCGCGCTGGTGACGCTCGCCACCTGGTTCGCCCTGCCCGACGCCTATATCTTCTTCGGCATTCTGCACCATATCGCCGTCGCCAGCGTGCTGGGCCTCGCCTTCCTGCAGCTGCCGTTCCTCGCCGTCGCGGGCGCGGCGGTCACCGCCTTCGCGCTGCCTCCGCTCGTCACCAGTCCGATCCTCGACAGCTCCTGGCTCGCCTGGCTCGGCCTCGGCCGCCAGCAGCTCTCGACGGCGGACTATGTGCCGGTCCTGCCCTGGTTCGGCTGCGTGCTGGCCGGCATCCTGCTCGCGCGCCTCATGCTTGGCAGCACCCTCGGGGCGCGCGTCATGGGCTGGCGCGCCGCGTCCGCACCCACCCGGCTCCTCGCCTGGGGCGGCCGGCACAGCCTTGCCGTCTATCTCGCTCACCAGCCGGTCTTCTTCGCCGTGCTGTTCCTCGTCGCCCGGGTCGCCGCCATGCCGGCGGCCGATGCCCGCCCCTTCATCGCCGCCTGCGAACGCAGCTGCACGGCCGTGGGCCAGGCCGCGGCCACCTGCCGGCCAGCCTGTCTCTGCACCGTCGACCGGCTGAAGCGCGCACAGCTCTGGGACAGGGTGCTGACCGACCGGCTCAGCGCCGACGAGCGGACGCGCATGAGCGAGATTGCGGAAGGCTGCTACGACGCGCCACGCTGAGGGCCTTTCCGGAGCTGGTTCGGTCAGGTCCTCGCCCGGAGCTCAGCGCGGTCGCCGCAGCATCGGGACGAGCGTCGGCGACGAACCGGCCTGGATCGCGCCGAGCGGTTCGAAGCCATGGCGCCGGTAGAGCGGGATGTTGCGCGGGTTGGAGGATTCCAGACAGGCCGGCGCCGGATCGCGGTCGCAATGCGCGAGTGCATCCGCCATCAGGGCGCCGTGACCCTGGCCCTGGCAGCACGGATCGACGCCGATCACCGGCAGGTACCAATGCGGCTCGGCGGGGTGGAACGCAGCCATCTGCTCGAATATGAACGCGGCCTTCGCCGAACGAGCGGGTGCGACCGTGCTGTCCATCAGCGCACCGAGCTCCTCCTCGTCGCGATGCAGGCCGGGCGCCAGCCACAGCGCGGCACCGGCAAAGCCGTCGGTGCAGAAGGCGCTTCCGCCGGAGAAGGCCTTGCGCCCGAATGCGCGGACCAGCCGCGGCATGGCTGCGAGGTATTCGTGGGCATGAGGCCAGGTCCATCGGGCCATCGGGTCCGCGCCGAATGCCAGCACGATGGTTTCGACCGCCGGGCGCTCATCGGCCTCGGTCATGACCCTCACTGTCGGCGATCTCACGTCCGCGTCCTACGCACCGGATGCGCGATGGGTTCACTGTCCGTGGTCAGCCACCATGTGATCGGCCAGGCTGTAGCAGTGGCTTGCCTGATAGGCGTTCCGGCCCCGGTTCATATGCGTCAGGTTGAAGGCCCTGACGGCCTGCAGCGCGCGGCGCTCCGTCAGGAATTTGCCGATCGAGGCGCAGCCCCGGACCCTGACGCCGAACATGTCCTCGCCGCGGGGCACGACATAGCTGACGTCTTCCGGCGCCGCCACGCAGTGCTCGAGGAAAGCTTGGTCGATCTGGGCCGCGTCGCGTGAACGGTCCCTGGTGAAATCGGACAGATGCACCAGGAACAGCGCGCGGATGCCCTCTCCGTCCGGATAGAGCGAGAACAGCTCCATCCAGCTCGCATTGACGCGAACCAGGGCCTTGCCCGGCGTCGAAGGCAGACAGGACACCGACCAGTAGTGCCGTTCGGTCCGGCGCGGGATCGGGATGCAGTCGCGGCCGTATCGCCCGAGAATATCCAGGACCGCCCCGGCCTGCGGCCGGCGCAGCAGCTTCTCGAACCGGGGGGCATATCTGAAGCGCAGTTCCAGGGACTGCTCGCGCTCGTCGGCATCGTGCAGAACCGCCCTGCCCTCCAGCCAATCGCGCTGCTGCCGGAGGTCGAGGAAACGACGGAGGCCCGTCGGGCCGGAGCGGTTCGCCGCGCTCATAGCCGGTCCTCCGCCGATCCGATCCATGTGGTTGCGGCGGCGCCCGCTCGCCGCGCCCGGCGGCCTCGTCCGCCGCGCCCCCATCGATCGCCAATCCCACTCCGCATGCAGAGGCCTCTTGCCTGCCGTCGACATGTACCCGGCGGTGCCGGCCCGACGGCAAGGGCGCCGATGCGCCGCCGCCATCAGTCCGGTTCGCGCCTGTTCCAATCGGCCACGCTCCGGAACCATGAAACAGAATTGCGGCGACGGCATACCGGATTTTCACGGCCGGCCTTCCGAAAAAACCGCCGCAGCGACCTGTGTCGACGGCTTTCAGCCGGCCCGGCCCGCGCGTGCCCTTTGCCGCAGGTGCACGGGAGTCCCGGCCCCGGCCGCACGGCCGTTCAGGACGGGATTGTCGGGCCGCGCGACGGCCGCCAGGCAGAGATCCGCGATCGCCTCGGCCACTTCCGCGGCCCTTTCGCGGACGCCGCCCGTGTCGGGGGCGAGCGAGCCGACGAGCCCTTCCATGAACGCGCCGACGAGGCAGGCGCCGGCGACCTCGACGTCGACCGCCCTGAACTCGCCCGCGGCGATGCCCTCCCTGATGATGGTCTCGAACACTCGCGCGATCGCGCGGCGATATTGCAGCCGGGTGCTTTCCACCTCGGGATCGATCGGCTCGAAGATCAGGCCATAGGCGAGCCGCCGGCCGCGCATGGCGCGCGTGGCGAAGGTGCGAACCGCGTCGCGCACCTTCTGCGAGGGCGATCCCTCCGACACCGCGATGCCGGCGAGGACATCCACTTCGCGCTGGGAGGTCGTGCTCACGATGGCCGCGCAGAGCTCGGCCCGGGACGGGAAATAGCGATAGATCGTACCCACCGCGACACCGGCGGCCGCGGCCACGGCATTCATCTGCAGATCGCCGAAGCCGCCATCCATGACGACGGAGCGCGCCGCGCGCAGGATCTGCGTCTTCTTGTCGAGCGAGCGAACCTGCCTGCCGTTCATCGTCACGCCCCCCGAAAGACGGATATCGATATGCCGCCTTGATATGAATTCGAATTCATTTTCATCTTGATTGATGCAGCTCGCGGCGTCAATGTGTGTCGCTACCCCTGACTTCGCATTCAATGAATACGAATTCATATTCATGCCGAATGAGCACTGCCACCCGCAGCCGCGCAGCTGAAACACGATCACCCCTTCCCGGGCTTCCCATGACCAAGGCTCCCCTGGCCGGCACGGCCGACACCTCCGCCAGCCGCTACAGCACCCATGACGTGCGCAACCAGGCACGGCCGGCGACCGGCTTCAACGCCTTCGCCGGCGATGCCGTCCTGCGCGCCGCCATCGCGCGCGAGGCGCCCTGGGCGGCGGAGCGCTGCGACGCGCTCGGCGCGGTCGCGGGCGACGAACATGTGCAGGACCTGGCACGCCTCGCCAACCGCAACCTGCCCGAGCTTCGCACGCACGACCGTTTCGGCCATCGCATCGACTGGGTCGAGTTCCACCCGAGCTGGCACGAGCTGATGACGCTCGCCTGGCGGCACGAGGTGCCCAATCTCGCCTGGCGCACGAATCAGAAGAACGGCCACTTCGCACGCGCCGTCCTGTCCTATCTCTGGAACCAGGTCGAGCATGGCACGGCCTGTCCGACCGGCATGGCCTATGCTTCCTATGCCGGTTTCGCCGCGGAGCCCGCCCTCGCCATCTGGGCGGAAAAGGTCAAGGGGACGGAATACGAATTCAGCCGCAGGGAGGTCGGCGACAAGCCGTCGGTGGTGATCGGCTATGCGATGACCGAGAAGCAGGGCGGTTCGGACCTGCGCGAGACGCAGACGACGGCGCGCTTCTCGCATGCCGGCGACTATCACGGCAAGACCGCCAACTGGTACGAGCTGACAGGCCACAAATGGTTCTGCTCGGTGCCGCAATCCGACGGCTTCTTCACGCTCGCCAAGGTCGATGGCGAGGTGACCTGCTTCTTCCTGCCGCGCACCCTGCCGGACGGCAGCTACAACCGGTTCTTCGTGCAGCGCCTCAAGGACAAGGCTGGCAACAAGTCCAATGCCTCGAGCGAGGTCGAATATGCGGGAACGCTGGCGATCCGTGTCGGCGAGGAAGGCAAGGGCATCCGCGAAATCCTGTCGCACGCGCACCTGACCCGGCTCGACTTCGCCATCGGCTCGGCCGGCCTGATGCGGCAGTCGCTGACGCTCGCCCTGCAGCATACGACGACCCGCAACGCGTTCGGCACGACCATCGCGGACCGGCCGATGATGACCCATGTCCTGGCGGACATGGCCGTGGAGGTGGAGGCGGCGACGCTGATGGCCCTGCGTGTGGCGAAGGCCACCGATCAGCTTGCCGCGGTCGAGCACGAAAAGCTTCTGGCGCGTGTCGCAACCCCTGCGGCGAAGTTCTTCAACTGCTCGCGCGCTCCCTCGATCGCCTTCGAGGCGCTGCAATGCCATGGCGGCAACGGCTTCATCGAGGAGAACCCGATGGCGCGCCTCTATCGGGAAGCCCCGCTCAACAGCGTCTGGGAAGGCACCGCCAACATGATGTGCATGGACGTGCGGCGCGCCATGACGAAGGACCCGCGCACGATCGAGGCGCTGTTCGACGAGGTCAGGCCGCTCGCGCGCCAGGATGCGCGCTACGACGCGATGGTCGCGCTGGCCGAGCGGCTGGTGCGCGGGGCGGCCGCCGACGAATGTCTCGCCCGTCCGATGACCGAGGCCGTCGCCCGCATCCTGCAGGGCGCGGAGCTGCTGCGCCACAGCACGCAGGAGGTTGCCGACCTGTTTCTCGCGACACGCAATCCGGGACTGCCCGGCGCCTGGGGCGTGCACTACGGAACGCTCGGCGAGGCCGTCGGCTCCGCCACGGCCTCAGCCGTCATGCGGCGGGCCATGGTCAGCGGTTGAGGCCGCAAGCGCCACGGCCCGGCAGGTGGCGGCACATGGCCGCCGCGCGGCATGGATCGAGCCGGCCGTCGCCTCAGGCCCTGCGGACGTTCCAGAAGGTGGCAAAGCCGCTCTTCACCCCGGTCAGGCTCGAGCGGAAGGCGGTCGGCTGGATGTACTGGCCGAGCGGCAGGTAGGGCGCGTCGACGAAGGCCTGCTTCTGGATCTGGGCGGCGATCGCCTGCTGGCCGGCAAGATCCGGCGCCTCGAACCAGGCGTGGCGCAGCCGCTCCAGTTCATCGCTCTTCGGCCAGCCGAAAAAGCCGCCGTCGCCGCGCAGCAGGAGATGAGCCGACGGATCGAGCTGGTCGAGCCCGCCCCAGCTCGAGCAGTAGCAGCTCCAGCCGCCGTTCTCGACCGGCTCGCGGTTCGACCGGCGCTGGATGACGGTGCCCCAGTCGAGCGCCTGATAGTCGACATTCATGCCGACGCGCCGCATCATTTCGGCTGCGACATCGCAGGAATTCTTCACGTCGGGCACGTTCACGCCGGCGAGCAGCACCACCTTCTCACCCTTGTAGCCGGCCTGTTCCAGTGCCTGCCTCACCTTGGCGTCGTCGCGCGGGCCGGTGAGCACTTCCATGCCGGCACTGCTCGCCATGGGCGTGCCCGGGCAGAACACGCCGACGCCGGTGCGGAACATGCTGGCGTCGCTGCCGACCTGCGCCCGCATGAACTCCTCCTGGTCGACCGCGCCGAGCAGCGCCCGGCGGATCGCGGGATTGTCGAAGGGCTTGGTGAGCGTGTTGAAGCGCAGGGTCGGGATCATGCCCGTGGGCTCGGGCACCTCGACACGGACGCCGCGGTTGCGCTTCAGCATCGGCAGGAGGTCGTGCAGCGGATATTCCCACCAGTCGACCTCGCCGCCCTGGAGCGCGCCGGCGGCGGTCGCCGGATCGGGGATGATCGCCCATTCGACCCGGTCGAAATGGGCGACCTTCGGCCCGCCGGTCCAGCCCGGTTCGCCGTCGCTGCGCGGCACATAGTCGGCGAACCGCTCGTAGACGACGCGGGCGCCCGGCACGCGCTCGTCGAGCTTGATGCGATAGGGGCCGCTGCCGACCATTTCGGTCACCTGCGTCGTCGGTTCCGCGGCGGCAAGGCGCTCCGGCATGATCGCCGGCATGTAGGAGGGCACCTTGCCGAGCGCATTGGGCAGCAGCGGGAATGGCCGCTTCAGGCGGAACCGCAAGGTTCTGTCGTCGACCGCGGCAAGTTCGTCGGTCGCCGCCATCAGGACCTGACCGAAACCGTCGCGGCCGGCCCAGCGGCGGATGCTGGCGACACAGTCGCGCGCCAGCACCGGCGTGCCGTCATGGAACTTCAGGCCGTCCCGCAGCCTGATGGTCCATTGCCGGCCGTCGTTCTCGGTGCCGGCGCTCTCGGCCATCTGCAGCACCGGCCGCAGGTTGCCGTCCATGCCGAACAGCGTGTCGAACACGAGATAGGCATGGTGACGCGTGACATAGGCCGGCGAAAAGACCGGATCGAGCACGGCGAGGTCGGCATGCGGGACGAATTTCAGAACGCGCTGGTTCTGGGCCAGCGCAATGCCCGGCGCCGCGAGCGCAGCGGCAAATCCCGCCCCGGCGCCCTTCAGAAATCCCCGACGGTCCATCGATCACCCTTTCCCAGAACCCATCTTCCGGCGAACGCTAGTCAGGGCGGGGCGCAAGAGCCATGGCCGGCAAGCGGGCGGACGTTCCGCCGGAATTGCATAGCTCGACGCGGATCGCGCCCTTTAGGCTCGACCGATCGGCAGCCGCCGGCAAGGCTGCGCCGGACATGAGGGCCATGGGAATGATCGGCGAGGACTACGACTACATCATCATCGGCGCGGGATCGGCCGGTGCGGTGCTGGCCGCGCGGCTGAGCGAAGACCCGGCCGTCAAGGTGCTGCTGCTCGAAGCCGGGCGTGATTTCCGCTCGGCGGAAACGCCGGATCATATCCGCATCCCCAATCCCATGCGCGCGATCGGCGATGACGACTATCGCTGGCCGAAGCTGATGGCGCGGCGCACCGAGCGGCAGGAACCCAGGCTGCTCTGGCGCGGCCGGGCGGTCGGCGGCAGCTCGACCATCAACGGGCAGATCGCCATTCGCGGCGTGCCCGACGATTTCGACCGGTGGCAGGCCGACGGTTGCGCCGGATGGGGCTGGCAGGATGTCCTGCCCTTCTTCAACCGGCTCGAAACCGACGTCAATTTCGGCACGGCACCCTATCACGGCAGCACCGGGCCGATCCCGGTCTATCGCGCGCCGGTGGCCGACTGGGGCAGCGTCGACGTGGCGCTGAAGGACGCCTCCATCGGCCTCGGCTATGGCTGGTGCGAGGACCACAATGCCCCCGAGGGCACCGGCGCCTCGCCCTATGCCATCAACAGCCGCGCCGGTGCGCGCGTCTCGACCAATGACGGCTATCTGGAGCCGGCCCGCGGCCGGGCGAACCTGACCATTGTCGGCCACGCGCTCGTCGATCGGCTGCAGGTCGAAGGCAACCGCCCGCATGCGAGCGGCGTGCACGTCACGGTCGAGGGCCGGACCTATGCGCCACGCGCGAACCGGAGCGTGATCCTGTCGGCCGGCGCCATCCACTCCCCGGCGGTGCTGCAGCGCTCGGGCATCGGTCCGGCCGGCGTGCTGAAGGGCCTCGGCATTCCCGTCGTCGCCGACCTGCCGGTCGGCGAGAACCTGCTCGACCATCCGATGATGCCGCTGTTCCTGACGCTCAAGGACCATGCGCGCGTCGGCACGCTGATGCACCGCCATACCAATTGCTGCCTGCGCTATTCCTCCGGGCTCGGCGGTGCCGGCGAGAACGACATGATCGTCATCGCCGGCAATCTCGTCTCGCTCGGCGCGAATGGCGACACCGGCCGCGGCCGGCTGGTCGTCTCGGTCTACCAGGCGTTCAGCCAGGGCCACGTGCGGATCACCACCCCCGACCCGAGCGTCGATCCCGCGGTGGAGGAGCGCATGCTGTCCGACGAGCGCGACCTCGTCCGGATGCGCGACGGCGTCCTGCGCCTCAGGGCCCTCGCCCGGCACGAAGCCATCCGCGCCATTACGACCCGCGTCGACTATGGCTCGACCGGCCGCTCGATCGAGGAGGACTTGAGCCCGGCCGAACTCGACGACTGGCTGTTCAGCGAATGCTCGGATGCCCAGCATGCCAGCGGCACCTGCCGGATGGGTGCGGCCGACGACCCCCGTTCGGTGGTCGATCCGGACTGCCGGGTGATCGGTTGCACCGGTTTGCACGTCATCGACGCCTCGATCATGCCCGAGGTGGTACGCGCCAACACGCATCTGACGACGGTCATGATCGCCGAGAAGATGGCCGAAAGGCTGCGGGCGGGCTGAAACCCGCTGGTGCCGGGTGGCTGGTCAGCCCATCGCCGCCACCTCCTCGTGGCGGAAGCAGCCGACCATGTGGTCGTTGGTCATGCCCACCGCCTGCATGAAGGCATAGACGATGGTCGGCCCGACGAAGGCGAAGCCGCGCGCCTTCAGGTCCTTGGAGATCTTGCGCGCGATTTCGGTTTCGGTCGGCACCTGCGACCGGTCGGTGAAACGGGGCTGCACCGGCCGGCCGTCGACGAAACCCCAGAGATACTCGGAAAAGCCGATGCCCCTGGCCTGCATGTCGAGATAGATGCCGGCCGACCGGATGGTGCCGACGATCTTGGCACGGTTGCGGATGATGCCGGGATCGGCCATCAGCGCCTCGATCTTGGCCGGCGTGTAATTGGCGATGATCTCCGGTTCGAAGCCGTCGAAAACCTTGCGGAAATGATCGCGCTTCCGGAGAATGGTGATCCAGGACAGGCCCGCCTGGAAGCCGTCGAGGATCAGCTTCTCGAACAGGGCGCGATCGTCGCGCTCGGGCACGCCCCAGTCGGTGTCGTGATAGGCGACATAGAGCGGGTCGTAGCCGGGCCAGGCACAGCGCGGCTTGCCATCGGCATGGTCGGTGATCAGCATCGGGCCTACCTGCGGGTTCCTGCGGCGAATCGCCCCTGCCAGCCTTGCGGAAAATTACTTTAGGCTTAAAATATTTTTCGCGGCCGGGGTTGTTCACGACAAATCCGGCGTAATAATGCCTTGGCATCAGCCGCGACCACGGACAAGCCCGGGCCGGCGCACGGGTGGGGAGATTTTGATGAAACGCCTTCTGTCGATGGTGGCTGCCGGTTTTGCCGCCGGCCTGGGCCTCAGCACGGCTGCGCCGGTGGCCAGCGCCCAGGAGCCGATCCGGATCGGCGTCATCGAGACGCTTTCGGGCCCCTCGGCGGTGCTCGGCCAGCACGCCCGCGACGGCTTCCAGCTGGCCATCCGCCAGCTCGGCGGCCGGATGGGCGGCCGCGAGGTGCAGGTGATCGTGGTCGACGACGAATTGAAGCCCGACATCGCGATCCAGCGCGTCCAGGGCCTCATCGACCGCGACAAGGTGGACTTCGTGGTCGGCCCGATCTTCTCGAACGTGCTGCAGGCGATCCAGGCGCCCGTGGTCAATTCGCGCGCCTTCCTGATCAGCGCCAATGCCGGCCCGTCGAGCTATGCCGGCAAGGCCTGCCACGAAAACATGTTCGTCACCTCCTACCAGAACGACCAGGTGCACGAGGTGCTGGGCGCCTATGCGCAGAGCCGCAACATGCGCCGTGTCTTCCTTCTGACGCCGAACTACCAGGCCGGCCGCGACGCCATGGCCGGCTTCAAGCGGCATTTCCGCGGCGAGGTCGTCGACGAGGTGTTCACCCCGCTCGGCCATCTCGACTTCTCCGCCGAGCTCGCCCGCATCGGCGCCTCCCGGTCCGACGGCATGTTCACCTTCATGCCCGGCGGCATGGGCGTGAACCTGGTGCGCCAGTATCGCCAGGCCGGCCTCGTCGATCGCGTGCCGTTCCTCTCGGCCTTCACCGTCGACGAATCCACCCTGCCCGCCCAGCAGGACGCGGCGATCGGCATGATCGGCGGCATGACCTGGGCGCCGAACATGGACAATCCGCAGAACAAGAAGTTCGTCGCCGATTTCGAAGCGGCTTTCGGCTACGTGCCCGGCTCCTACGCCATGCAGGCCTATGACTCGGCCATGCTGATCGACAGCGCCGTGCGCGCCGTCAACGGCAATCTGAGCAATCGCGACGCCGTACGCGCCGCCCTGCGCAAGGCCGACTTCGTCTCGCTGCGCGGCAACTTCCGCTTCGGCAACAACCATTATCCGATCCAGGACTTCTACACCGTGCGCGCCGCGCGGCGTCCCGACGGCAAGTTCCAGACCGAGATCGTCGAGCGGGTGTTCACCAACTACGCCGACGTCTATGCCCGCGACTGCCCGATGCGCTGGTGACGGTCCAACCCGGCCCCGGCGCCAGCCGGTCGCCGGTCGCTGGGACGGCCGTACCGCCTGAATGCGAGGCCCGGCCGGCCTTGCCTGTTCCCGATCCCGCCCGGTGCGGGATCGGCAGGGCCGGTTCATGCCGGCCGTCGTTGTCTCACATGTCAGCAGCCGCGCCGATCTCGTAGCCACCCGAGCCCCGACCGGAACTCATGTCCTCGACTCTTCTGATCATCCAGACATTGAACGGGCTGCAGCTCGGCGTGCTGCTGTTCCTGATCGCCGCCGGCCTGACGCTGGTGTTCGGCGTGATGGACTTCATCAACCTCGCCCACGGCGTGCAATACATGCTCGGCGCCTATCTCGCGGCCATGTTCGTCGCCTGGACGGGCAACTTCTTTTTCGGCCTGGTGCTGGCCCTCATCGCGGCGCTCGCCTTCGGCCTGCTGCTGGAGGTGGCCGTCATGCGCCATCTCTATGAGCGCGACCATCTCGAACAGGTCCTGGCGACCTTCGGCGTCATTCTGTTCCTCAACGAGAGCGTGAAGATCATCTGGGGCGCCGCGCCCCTGCAGGTGCCGGTGCCGGACGTGCTCTCGGGCTCGATCGCGATCGCCGATGGCGTGCTCTACCCGGTCTGGCGTCTGGCCATCATCCTCGCCGGGCTCGGTGTCGCGCTGGGCCTCTACCTGATCGTCGCGAAGACACGCGTCGGCATGCTGATCCGCGCCGGCGCGACCAACGCGCCGATGGTCTCGGCTCTCGGCGTCGATATCAAGCGCCTGTTCATGATCGTCTTCGGCTTCGGCGCCATGCTGGCCGGCTTTGCCGGCTGCATGGCCGCGCCGGTCCTGTCCGTCGAGCCCGGCATGGGCGACAATCTGCTGATCCTCGCCTTCGTCGTCATCGTCATCGGCGGCATCGGCTCGATCCGCGGCGCCTTCATCGGCGCACTGATCGTCGGCCTCACGGACACGCTGCTGCGCTCGTTCTCGGTCGATCTCCTGCGCCTTGCCGGCCTCTCGCCCTCGGACGCGCGCACCGTCGGCCCGGCCATCGCGTCCATGTCGATCTACATCCTGATGGCGGCGGTGCTGTTCTTCCGGCCGACCGGCCTGTTCCCGGCAAAGGGCTGAGCGATGACCGACGCCTCGCCCCTCGCCGCCCCCATGGCCGCAGCGCCGCGGTTCGACCGCCGGCGGCTCCTTGTGCCGCTCGCCGTGTTCGCGGCGCTCGCGCTGGTGCCGCTGGTGCTGCCGGTCGACCGCTATGTCCTGACCCTCGTCACCCGCGCCATGATCTTCGCCATCGCGGCGCTGTCGCTCGACCTGATCCTCGGCTACGGCGCGATGATCTCGTTCGGCCATGCCGCCTTCATGGGCATCGGCGGCTATGCGGTCGCTATCCTGATGTTCCACGACACCGACGAGGCGCTGATCGCCTTTCCCGTGGCGATCGGCGCCGGCGCGCTGTTCGCCCTGGTGACGGGGGCGATCTCGCTGAAGACCCGCGGCGTCTACTTCATCATGATCACGCTTGCCTTCGGCCAGATGGCCTTCTTCACCGCCACCTCGCTCTCGGCCTATGGCGGCGACGACGGCCTGCGCATGGTCCAGCGCAGCCTGGTGGCCGGCACGCGGCTGATGCGCAGCGACACGAGCTTCTACTTCATCGTGCTCGGCCTGCTTGTCGCCTGCTATGGCCTGCTGCGCATGATCGTCGGCTCGCGTTTCGGACGCGTGCTGCGCGGCGCGAAGGAGAATGAGCGGCGCATGCGGGCGCTCGGTTTCGATCCGTTCCGCTACCGCCTCGCCGCCTATGTCATATCCGGCGCGATCTGCGCGCTGTCGGGCGCGCTCTTCGCCAATCTCGGCCTGTTCGTCGCGCCCGCCTATATGAGCTGGCCCCGTTCCGGCGAACTGATCGCCATGGTCGTCCTGGGCGGCACCGGCTCGCTCAGCGGCGCGGTCATCGGCGCCATCGGCGTCATCCTGATCGAGGAGTGGCTCGCCGAACTGACCCAGCACTGGAAGGTGATCTTCGGACCGCTGGTGGTGCTGGTCGCGCTCTTCGCGCGCGGCGGGATCATCAGGCTGATCGAGCGGAGGAACCGTCCATGACCCGGCCGATCCTCGAGCTGAAGGGGCTGCGCAAGGCGTTCGGCGCGCTCGTCGTCACCGACGACGTGACGCTCGACATCGGACCGTCGGAATTCCACGCCGTCATCGGCCCGAACGGCGCCGGCAAGACGACGCTGATCGGCGAGATCACGGGCGAGCTGTCGATCGATGCCGGCAGCGTCACTTTCGCCGGCGAGGACATCGGCCACCTCCCCGTCCATGCCCGGGCGCTGCGCGGGCTCACCCGCTCGTTCCAGATCACCCAGGTGCTGCCCGGCTTCTCCGTCCTCGACAATGTCGCAACCGCGGTGCAGGCCCATTCGGGCTCGTCGTTCCGCTTCTTCCGGCCGGTCGCGGCCGAGCGCGCCCTGAACGACAAGGCCTTCGCCGCGCTGGAGCAGGTCGGCCTCGACGCGCGCGCGGCGAGCGATGCGGCGAGCCTCTCCCATGGCGAGAAGCGCCAGTTGGAGCTCGCCATGGCGCTGGCGTCCGAGCCGAAGCTCCTGCTGCTCGACGAGCCCATGGCCGGCATGGGCCGGGAGGAGACCGAGGGCATGGTGGAGGTGCTGCTCAAGCTCAAGGGGCGCTATCCGATCGTGCTGGTCGAACACGACATGCACGCCGTGTTCCGCCTCGCCGACCGCATTTCCGTGCTCGTCTACGGCCGGCTGATCGCCTCGGGCACGCCCGACAGCGTCCGGGCCAATCCGGCGGTGCGCGAAGCCTATCTCGGCGCGGAGGAATTCGCATGACCGAGCCGCTCGACGCCGAAAGCCGCCTTGCCCACCAGCCGCGCGATGCCCGACCGGAGCTCAGGCTGTGGCTCAGGCTGCTCACCTGCACCAACCTGATCGAGCGCGAGATCCGCCGCCGGCTGATGGACCGTTTCGCCATCACGCTGCCGCGCTTCGATCTGCTCGCCCAGCTCGACAAGGCGCCCGACGGCCTGACGCTCGGCGAGATCTCGCGCCGCATGATGGTCACCAACGGCAATGTCACCGGGCTCGTCGACCGCATCGTCGAGCAGGGCCATGTCGAGCGCCGCCGCGATGCCAGCGACCGGCGCGCCCAGCGCATCGTGATGACCGACCAGGGCCATGTCGCCTTCACCCGCATGGCGCGCGAGCATGGCCAGTGGATGACCGAGCTCCTGGGCGACCTCGAACCGGCCGAGCGGGAGACGCTGATGGGCCTGCTCGGGCGCACCAAGGCCTCGGTCGCGCGTGCGCTCGCCCGGCCGGTCGAAGCGGCGGAGTGAGCGATGCTGACGGTGAAGAACCTCGAAGCCGGCTACGGCGACGTGCAGGTGCTGTTTGGCGTCTCGCTGGAGGTCGGCCAGGGCGAGGTCGTGACCCTGCTCGGCCGCAACGGCATGGGCAAGACCACCACGATCCGCGCGATCTTCGGCCTGATCCGGCCGCGCGGCGGTGCGATCGAGGTGGAAGGGGTCGCGCTCGCCGGCCGGCCGCCCTATCGCGTCGCCCAGGCCGGCCTAGGCCTGGTGCCGGAGGGCCGGCAGATCTTCCCCAATCTCGATGTCGAGGAAAATCTGGTCGCGACCGCCGCGAGCCGCGGCGCGCCGGCCTGGACGCTGGAGCGGGTCTACGCCTTCTTCCCGCGCCTCAAGGAGCGCCGGCGCAATATGGGCAACCAGCTCTCCGGCGGCGAGCAGCAGATGCTGGCCATCGGCCGCGCCCTGATGACCAATCCGAAGCTGCTCGTGCTTGACGAGGCGACCGAAGGCCTCGCACCGGTCATCCGGGCCGAGATCTGGGCCTGCCTTCAGCGTTTGAAGCAGGACGGCCAGTCGATCCTGGTGATCGACAAGAACGTCGATGCTCTGATCAAACTGGCCGACCGGCATCTGATCCTTGAAAAGGGACGGATCGTCTGGTCAGGATCGAGCGCGGCCTTCGTCGCCATCCCCGACCTGAAGGACCGCTACCTGCACGTCTAGATCCAGCGCCCGGAATGCCCAGAGGACCGTCATGACCACATCGCTCGCCGCCAAGATCGCCCGCGAATACGGAACGCCGGCCGTGGTCATCGACATGGACCGGGTCGAGCGCAACATCCAGCGCATCCAGTCCGCCTGCAACGCGGCGGGCGTCGCCAACCGGCCGCACATCAAGACGCACAAGAGCCCGGAGCTCGCCAAGCTGCAGGTCGCCGCCGGCGCCAAGGGCATTACCTGCCAGAAGATCGGCGAGGCCGAGATCATGGCGGAAGCCGGCATCGACGACATCCTGATCAGCTACAACCTGATCGGCGAGGAGAAGATGGCGCGCCTCGCGGCGCTCATGGGCAAGGCCGAAATGACAGTCGCCGCCGACAACCCGACCGTCATTGCCGGCCTGCCGGCGGCGGGCGCCGCGGCCGGCCGCGACCTCGGCGTGGTGATCGAATGCGATACCGGGCGCAAGCGCGCCGGCGTCGAGACCCCGGCCGAGGCGGTCGCGCTCGCCAAGCTCGTCGCCGACACGCCGGGCATCGCCTTCAAGGGCTTCATGTTCTACCCGACCGAGGACGGCTGGGCCGAAGCGCAGCGGTTCCATGACGAGGCCCTCGCCGGCGTCCGCTCGCATGGCCTCGAGCCCGCCATCGTCTCCACCGGCGGCTCGCCCAACATGAAAAATGTCGGCAAGCTCAAGGGCGCCACCGAGCACCGGCCGGGCACCTATATCTACAACGACCGCATGCAGGTCGCGGCCGGCGTCGCCAGCCTCGACGACTGCGCCCTCACCGTCTATTCGACCGTCGTCAGCCGCGCCGCCGCCGACCGCGGCATTCTGGACGCCGGCTCGAAGACGCTGACCTCGGATCCCGGCGGCGGCCTCGACGGTTTCGGCCTGATCCTCGAACATCCGGAAGCCCGGATCGCACGGTTTGCCGAGGAGCACGGCATGCTGGACCTCGCCCGCTGCAACGAGCGGCCGAAGGTCGGCGATGTCGTGCGCGTGGTGCCGAACCATGTCTGCGTGGTCGTCAACATGGTCGACGAGGTGGTGATGGTGCGCGGCGAGGAGATCGTCGGCATCCTGCCGGTCGTCGCGCGTGGCAAGCTGCGCTGATCAACCCTTCCCATCCCCTCCCAGTCCCGTCAGTCCGGAGCCGCCAATGACCCCCGAAGACAAGCTCGCCAAGATGGGCCTCACGCTGCCCGAGGTGCCGACGCCCGCCGGCAACTACGTGCCCTGGAAGCGGGTCGGCGACATCGCCTATCTCGCCGGCCAGGGCCCGCGCAAGGCGGACGGCGCCTTCGCCACCGGCAAGGTCGGCGCCGACGTGACCGTCGAGACGGCCTATGAGCATGCCAAGCTCGTCGGCCTGCAGATCCTGGCCTCGGCCAAGGCCGCCGCCGGCGGCGACCTCTCCAAGGTCGAATTCGTCAAGGTGCTGGGCATGGTCAATGCGGTGTCGGATTTCGGCGACCAGCCGCGCGTGATCAACGGCTTCTCCGATCTGATCGTCGCCGTGCTCGGCGACCGCGGCCGGCATGCCCGGTCGGCGGTCGGCATGGGCTCGCTGCCGATGGGCATCACCGTCGAGGTCGAAGCCATCATCAAGATCCACGACTGAACGGGCTGCGGCCGCCGGCAGGAATGGCCGCCGGCCTCCGTCAGAGGATGCTCTCGGGGATGCCGATGACCGCGCTCGATCTCACCCGCCATTTCTCGCGGTTCCGGGCGGCCGCGCCCGACCGGATCAACCTCGCCGCCCACAGCCATCACGACTGGCCGGACGTGACCTTCGCCGCCCAGGCGGCAGCCTGGCAGGATGCCGCGGGCCTTGCCGGCGACAAGTGGGGCAAGGTGTTCGGCGAGGTGATTCCCGCCGTGCAGGCGCATCTGGCACGGGCGCTCGCCCTGCCGGATCCTCGTACGATCGCGGTCGCGCCCAACACGCACGAATTCCTGCGCCGGCTGCTCTCCTGCTTTCCCGCCGGCAAGCCGGTGCGGATCCTGACCAGCGACGCCGAATTCCACACCGCGCGGCGGCAGATGGCGCGGCTGGAGGAGGACGGCCTCGTCACGGTCGAGCGCATCGCGACCGAACCGTTCGCAACCTTCGCCGAGCGGTTCGGAGCGCGGATCGCCAGCGGCGCCCATGACCTCGTCTTCGTCAGCCAGGTGTTCTTCACGTCGGGCGCGACATCGGGCGATCTCGGCGCGCTCGCCGGCTGCCGGCACAGCGGCGATACGCTCATCGTCATCGATGGCTATCACGGCTTCATGGCGCGGCCGACCGACCTCGCCGCCATCGCCGACCGTGTGTTCTATCTCGCCGGCGGCTACAAATATGCCATGGCGGGGGAAGGCGCCTGTTTCCTGCACTGCCCGCCCGGCCTCGCGCCACGGCCGCGCGACACCGGCTGGTTCGCCGATTTCGGCGCGCTCGCCGCGCCCGCGGGCAAGAGCGTCGGTTATCCCGCCGATGGCGGCCGCTTCCTCGGCGCGACCTTCGATCCGAGCGGCCTCTATCGCCTGAGGGCGGTGTTCGACTGGCTGGCGGCGGCCGGCGTGACGGCCGCCACGGCGCATGACCATGCCCGCTCGCTCATGGCCCGGTTTCTCGACGCGGTCGAAGCGATGAACATTGCTGGGCTTCGGCGCGACGATCTGCTCACGCCGTTCGGGCCGCAAGCCGAGCACGGCAACTTCCTCGCCTTCCGCACGGAGCGGGCCGGCGAGATCGAAACGCGCCTTGCCGCCGTCGGCGTGCACAGCGACCACCGCGGCGACCGCCTGCGTTTCGGCTTCGGCTTGTGCTGCAATGCCGACGACGTCGACCGGGCGGTGGAACGGCTCGCCCGGGCGCTGCGCTGAGGCCGCCGGCGCGGCTCGCCGGCGAGCCTCATTCGGGAACGATGGCGGTCGCCTCGATCTCGATCTTGGCCGCCTTTTCGACGAGGCGCACCACCTGCACCACGGCCATGGCCGGATAGTGCTGGCCGAAGATCTCGCGATAGGCCCGTCCGAGCGGCTTCAGATGCGCCAGATATTCCTCGACGTCGGTCACATACCAGGTCAGGCGCACGATATGGTGCGGGCTCGCGCCGCCTTCGGCGAGGATCGCCCTGATATTGTCGAAGCACTGGCGGGCCTGGTCGCCGAAATCGGGCTTGAAATTGCCCATCACGTCCCAGCCGACGACACCGCCGGTCACCACGACGCGGCCCTTGGCCGCCATGCCGTTGGCATAGCCGCGCGGTACCGGCCAGCCCGGCGGATTGAGGGTGACGGGACGTTCGTCCTCGTCGGCGATGGAGAAGGACAGGACGGGGGTGGTCGGCTTGGTCATATCATCAACTCCGCCGCTCGCATCGTCGGGACGGGCGTGGTCGGCCTGGTCATCATTTCAACTCGCCCCAGGGGTCAAGGCGGCATCGCGCGCCGCGATCTCGCGCAGCGCGAAACGCTGCAGCTTGCCGGTCTCCGTGCGGGGCAACTGGTCCACGAAGGCGATCGACCTGGGGTATTTGTAAGGCGCGATCTCGGCCTTGACGAAGGCCTGGAGTTCCTCGGCGAGCGTCTTGCCCGGCGCAAAGCCCGGCTTCAGCACCACATAGGCCTTCACCACTGTGCCGCGTTCCGGACAGGGCTGGCCGACGACGCCGCATTCGGCCACGGCCGGATGGCTCATCAGGCAAGCCTCGACCTCGGGGCCGGCAATGTTGTAACCGGCCGAGATGATCATGTCGTCGCTGCGCGCCTGGTACCAGAAATAGCCTTCCGGATCGACCAGATAGGTGTCGCCGGTGACGTTCCAGCCGTCGATCACGTAGCGGGCCTGGCGCTCGTCGGAGAGATAGCGGCAGCCGGTCGGGCCGCGCACGGCCAGACGTCCAGGCGTGCCGGCCGGCAGGTCTTCGCCGTCGGGACCGATCACCTTGGCCTGGTAGCCCGGCACGGGAAGCCCGGTCGCCCCCGGGCGGATCAGCTCCTGCGGCGCGGCGATGAAGATGTGCAGCATTTCGGTCGCGCCGATGCCGTCCATCAATTGCAGGCCGGTCGCCTCCTTCCAGGCATCGAAGGTCGCCTTCGGCAGCGCCTCGCCAGCCGAGACGCATTTCTTCAGCGAGCGCCAGTCGTGATCCTTCAGCATCGGGATCATCGCCCGGTATGCGGTCGGCGCGGTGAAGCAGACGGTCGGCCGATAGGCCGCGATCGCCGGCAGCAGTTCAGCGGGCGGCGCCTTTTCGATCAGCACGGTGGAGGCGCCGACGCGGAAGGGGAACAGCACCAGGCCGCCGAGACCGAAGGTGAAGGCGAGCGGCGGCGAGCCAATGAAGCGATCGTCGGGCTCGGCCTTCAGCACGTTGCGGCCATAGGCGTCGCAGATCGCCAGGAGATCGCGATGGCCGTGCATGGTGCATTTCGGCGTGCCCGTCGTACCCGAGGTGAAACCGAACAGGCAGATGTCGGTGGCCGATGTGTCGACCGCGGCGAAGTCGGCGGAAGCCTTCGCCGCGCGCTCGGCGAGCTCGCCGAACCCGACCACCCGCCGGAGCGGCGCCAGCAGGGCGCCGGCCGTGCCGAGCTCGGCGGTCAGGCGATCGTCGCAGAGCGCCAGGCCGATCTCGGCCTTGGCGGCGATGGCGCCGAGCTCCTTGGCGCGCAGCAGCGGCATGGTCGCCACCACGATGCCGCCGGCCTTGATGACCGCGAGATAGGCCGCAACCATCATCGGATTGTTGGGCGCGCGCAGCAGCACCCGATTGCCGGGCACGAGACCGAGCTCGCCGGTCAGGACATTGGCGATGCGGTTCACGTGGTCAGCGAGATCGGCATAGGTCCAGGCAAGTCCGCCCGGCGCCAGGATCGCCAGGCGCTCGCCCCGGCCCGCGGCGACATGGCTGTCGACGAAATCGGTGACGCAGTTGATCCGCTCGGGATACTGCAGCTCCGGCCGGTCGAACAGGAACACCGGCTGGGCGCTCGCCGGCGGCAGGCCGCGGGCGGCGAAATCGTCGACATGTGCGGAATGGGCGGACATCAGCGCTTTCCCCCCTCGGCGGCCGCGGCATGCTCGGCGAGATGCGCGCGGGCGATGACGATCTTCTGGACCTCTGTGGCCCCCTCGTAGATGCGCAGGGCCCGGATATCGCGGTAGAGCTCCTCGACCTTCTCGCCCTTCTTGACGCCGAGGCCGCCGAAGACCTGGATGGCGCGGTCGATCACCTTCTGGGCATTCTCGGTCGCCACCATCTTGGCGACCGCCGCCTCCTTGGTGATGCGGGGCTTGCCCTGGTCCTTGGCGTAGGCCGCGCGGAAGATCAGCAGGCTCGCGGCCTCGAGCTCGGCGACGGAATCGGCGAGCGAAGCCTGCGTGAGCTGAAGATCGGCGAGCGGCGCGCCGAACATCTGCCGCTTCACCGCCCTTGCCGTCGCCTCGGCCAGCGCGCGGTTGCCCATGCCGAGAGCGGCGGCGGCGACCGTCGAGCGGAACACGTCCAGGGTCGCCATGGCGATGCGGAAGCCGTCACCCGGCTTGCCCAGCATGGCGCCGGCCGGAACGAGGCAATTGTCGAATTTCAGGGTCGCCAGCGGATGCGGCGCAATGACGTCGATACGCTCGGCTATGGCGAGGCCGGGCGTGTCGGCCGGCACGATGAAGGCCGAAAGGCCGCGCGCACCCGGCGCCTCGCCGGTCCGTGCGAAAACGACATAGCAGTCGGCAATGCCGCCGTTGGAGATCCAGGTCTTCAACCCGTCGAGCCGATAGTGCGCGCCGACCCGCGTCGCGCTGGTGGTCATGGCCGCGACGTCCGAGCCGGCATCGGGCTCCGACAGGGCGAAGGCGGCGATGGCATGGCCGCTGCGCACGGAGGGGCAGCAGGCGGCCTTCTGCTCGGCCGTGCCGAACAGCGAGATCGGGCCGGTGCCGAGGCCCTGCATGGCGAAGGCGAAATCGGCGAGGCCGTCGACATAGCCGAGCGTCGCGCGGGCGATGCAGAGGGTGCGCACGTCGAGCCCTTCGCGCAGCCCACCCTGGTCACCGGGCACGCAGGCGGCCAGGAACCCGGCTTCGCCGAGCGCTGCCACGAGACGCCGGCAGGAACCGTCGACATCGTGATGGTCGACCAGCGGCGGCACCGTCTCGCGCGCCCAGGCGGCAAGGCGGCGGGCAAAGGCGCGGTGTGCCTCGTCGAAGAACGGCAGGTCGAGAATATCGGAACCGAGCATGTCAGCAGCCTCCCCCGATGCTGCGGAAATCGTCGGAGCACCGCCGGATCGGACCGGCAGGCGCGCCCAATGGGCCGGTGGCCATGGTCAGTTTCCCTCGAAGACGGGCTTCTGTTTGGCCGCGAAAGCCTCGAAGGCCCGGCGGAAATCCTGGGTGTCCATGCAGATCGCCTGGGCCATGGCCTCGGCCTCGATCGCCTCATCCACCGACATGGTCCATTCCATGTGCAGCATGCGCTTGGTGATGCCATTGGCGAAAGTCGGGCCGGCGGAAATCTCGTCGGCGAGCTGGGTCGCCTCGGCGAGCACGGCCTCGGGCGCGACCAGCCGGTTGAAGAAGCCCCAGGCAAGGCCCTCCTCGGCGCCCATCATGCGGCCGGTATAGAGCAGTTCCGAGGCCCGCCCCTGGCCGATCAGGCGCGGCAGGATGGCACAGGCGCCCATGTCGCAGCCGGCCAGGCCCACCTTGTTGAACAGGAAGGCGACCTTGGCCCGCGGCGTGCCGATCCGCATGTCCGAGGCCATGGCCATGATGGCGCCGGCGCCGACGCAGATGCCGTCGACCGCGGCGATGACCGGCTGCGGGCAGGCGCGCATCGCCTTCACGAGCTCGCCGGTCATGCGGGTGAACTGCAGCAGGCCCGGCATGTCGCGTTCGGTCAGCGGGCCGATGATCTCGAAGACATCGCCGCCGGCGCAGAAATTGCCGCCGGCGCCGGTCACGACGATGGTCTTGATCTCGGTGTCGAAGGCGAGCGCGCGGAACAGATCGCCGAGCTCGGCATAGCTCTCGAAGGTCAGCGGATTTTTCCGGTCCGGCCGGTTCAGCGTGATGGTCGCGACCTTGTCCTTCACCTCCCAGAGGAAATGGCTGGCCTTCCAGTCGGCGAGACGCTGGCGGTGCGGGATGGTGTGCATGGCGGGCTTCCTCGGGCGTTTCTTCTGAAAGGATCGAACTCAGGCGATCTCGCCGCCGGCAATCGGCAAGGCGAGGCCGGTCACCGCGGCCGCCTCGTCGGAGGCGAGCCAGAGCACGGCATGGGCGACTTCCTCCGGCCTGATCAGGCGGCCGATCGGCATGGAGCGGGTGAGGTCGGCGAGCGCCGCATCCGGCGTGCGGCCGGTCTTGGCGACGATGGTTTCGATCGATCCTGCGACGAGATCGGTCTCGGTGAAGCCCGGGCACACCGCATTGATGGTGACGCCTGACGTCGCGACCTCCTTGGCCAGGGCGCGAGTGAGGCCGACGACGCCGTGCTTGGCGGCGCAATAGGCGGCGACATAGGGATAGCCGGTGAGCCCGGCGGTCGAAGCGATCGTGATGATCCTACCCCGGCCGCGCGCCAGCATGCCAGGCAGGACCAGGCGGATGGCTTCGAACGCTGCGGTGAGATTGACCGCGATCATCCGGTCGAACAGGCCGCGCTCCAGGCGCTTGGCAGGCCCGGTCTCGGCATGGCCGGCATTGTTGACGAGAATGTCGATGGGCCCGGCGGCCTCCGCCGTGCGGACCGCTGCCTCCAGCGCCGTCGCATCGGTGACGTCGGCGACAGCGAAGGCGCACGCATCGCCCGCCGCCACGGCATCCGAAAGGCTCTGCGCCGTGCGGCCGAGAATGGTGACGTGCACGCCAGCGCGCGTCAGGTCGCGGGCGATGACACGCCCGATGCCGCGACCGCCGCCGGTCACCAGCGCACGCTTGCCGGCCGGATGGCGGTGGTGTTCGAGGCGGGCTTCTTGGGACTGATCCGGAGAGCTGGAAACGACCATCACGACCTCCCACCATTTGTTTTAAGCTTAAAATATTTCGGAGCAAGAGGGTGCTGCCCGCTTGCCGGAATTTATTTTAGGCTTAAAATAATTTTCAGACCGGGAAGCGGCGTTCGAACCGGCTTGTCGAGGAGGCACCCCATGCGGATCGCGGTCATCGGTGGCGGACCGGGCGGGCTCTATTTCGCCTGCCTGATGAAGCAGTGGCGCCCTTCGGCCGAGATCACCGTGTTCGAGCGCAACAAGGCCGACGACACGTTCGGCTTCGGGGTGGTCTTCTCCGACGCGACCCTCGACATTTTCGAGCGCTACGACGCCGAAAGCTACCGGGCGATCACCGACCACTTCGCCTATTGGGACGACATCCAGATCAACTTCCGCGACACCGTCCACCGGGTCGGCGGCAACGGCTTCTGCGGCTGCTCGCGCCAGACGCTGCTGATCCTGCTGCAGCGCCGGGCGCGGGCGCTCGGCGTGACGCTGCAGTTCGAGACCGAGGTCGAACCCGACCTCTCGGCCTTTGCCGGCTACGACCTGGTGGTCGCCGCGGACGGGATCAATTCGCGCATCCGCGAGGCGCATCGCGACCATTTCCAGCCCGAAGTGGACCTGAGGCCCAACAAGTTCACCTGGATGGGCTCGACCCGGCCGCTCGACGCCTTCACGTTCTTCTTCCGCGAGACGCCGCACGGCATCTTCATCGCCCATACCTACCAGTACGAGCCTGGCCGTTCGACCTGGGTGATCGAAACCGATCCTGCCACCTTTGCCCGCGCCGGCCTCGACAAGCTCGACGAGGAGGCCTCGGCGCGCTTCCTCGAAGGCATCTTCGCCGAGGAGCTCGCCGGCCATCCCCTGATCACCAACCGCTCGCTCTGGCGCCAGTTCCCGATGATCCGCACCCGCCGCTGGGTGAAGGACAATGTCGTGCTGATGGGCGACGCCAAGGGCACGGCGCATTTTTCGATCGGCGCCGGCACCAAGCTCGCCATGGAGGACGCCATTGCCCTGTTCGATGCGTTCCGGGCCAAGGGCAGCGTGGCGGAGGCGCTCGCGGCCTACGAAAACGACCGGCGCGAAGAGGTCGAGCGCACCCAGCACGCGGCCGACGTCTCGCTCGTCTGGTTCGAGCATCTCGACCGTTTCGCCGACATGGATCCGCGCCAGTTCGCCTTCGGCCTGATGACGCGCTCGAAGGCGATCACCTATGACAATCTGCGCCTGCGCGCGCCCGACTTCGTCGCCGATGTCGACCGGATGTTCGCCGAGACGGTTGCCGGCGCCGATCTCGCGGCACCGCGGCCGCCGCTGTTCCAGCCGCTCCATCTGCGCGGCATGACGCTCGATAACCGGGCCGTCGTCTCGCCCATGTGCATGTATTCGGCGGTCGACGGCCTGCCCAATGACTGGCACACCGTGCATTACGGCGCGCGCGCCGTCGGCGGCGCCGGCCTCCTCTATACCGAAATGACCTGCGTCGCGCCCGATGCCCGCATCACCCCCGGCTGCACCGGCCTCTGGAACGACGCGCAGGAGGCGGCCTGGACCCGCATCGTCGATTTCGTCCACGGCCACTCGCGCGCCAAGATCTGCCTTCAGCTCGGCCATGCCGGACGCAAGGGCGCGAGCCGACTGATGTGGGAGGGCATGGACAGGCCGCTTGCAGAAGGCGGCTGGCCGCTCGTCTCGGCCTCGCCCCTGCCCTACTACCCCGACAGCCAGGTGCCGACGGAGCTCGACGAAGCCGGCATGGAGCGGATCATCGCGGAATTCGTCGCGGCGACGACGCGCGGCGCGCGCTGCGGCTTCGACATGCTGGAAATGCACGCCGCCCACGGCTACCTGATCGCCTCCTTCCTGTCGCCGCTGACCAACAAGCGCACCGACGCCTATGGCGGCTCGCTCGACAACCGGCTGCGCTTCCCGCTCGCCGTGTTCCGCGCCATACGCGACGCCTGGCCGAGCGACCGGCCGATGTCGGTGCGCATCTCGGCCACCGACTGGCATGAGGACGGCCTGACAGCCGACGACTCGATCGCCATCGCCCGCGCCTTCGCGAAAGCCGGGATCGACCTCGTGGACGTTTCCACCGGCCAGACCTCGCCGGCCTCGCGGCCCGTCTATGGCCGCATGTTCCAGACGCCCTTCGCCGATGCCATCCGCAACGAAGCCGATGTCCTCACCATGTGCGTCGGCAACATCACCAGCGCCGACCAGATGAACACGATCCTCGCCGCCGGACGCGCCGATCTCGTGGCGCTCGGCCGGCCGCACCTTGCCGATCCCTCCTTCATGCTGAAGGCGGCCGCCTGGTACGGCATCGACATCCATCAGCCGCCGCAATACCTGCCGGGCAAGGACCAGGCGCTGCGCAATGCGGTGAAGGACCGGGCCGATTTCGAGGCGCTGAAAGTGGCGGCCAAGCCGAAGCGACACGCCAAGGGCACGTTCGATCAGGCGGCGGAGTGAGGGGTGGGCGGCGCAACGGTCAAGCCAGCCGCCGTCGCGAAAAGATATCTTGAAAACCGTCGCCTCGACGTTATAGTAGGCAATATAACTACTTTTATCGAGGTCATCATGGATGAGGCCGTTTCAGCAGCCGAAGCCAACCGCAATTTTTCGGCCATTTTGCGCAATGTTCGCGAGGGGCAAAGCTATCTGGTCACCAGCCACGGCCGACCTGTCGCGCGCATTGTACCCCCGGGCCGGCAGCCGGATCTGACAGCCACGACGCGCGACGCGCTCCTGGCTCGGCTCGAAGACCAGCCTCTTATCGATATTGGTCGATGGAGCCGCGACGAGCTCTACGAGCGGACCTGATGAAGGTCGCACTCGATACCAATCTTCTGGTCTATGCCGAAGGCATCAACGGCGCCGACAAGCGCGCAATAGCCCTCGACGTGCTGCGGCGCCTTCCGGCCGATACCGCCATCATTCCCGTGCAGGTACTCGGGGAACTGTTCCACGTTCTCGTCCGTAAGGCTGGATGGTCTCAAGCCCGGGCGCGGGGCGCGCTTCTCAGTTGGCGCGACGCTTTCGCTGTCACCGACACATCTGCTGATGTCATGCAAGCGGCTGTCGACCTTGCAAGCGACCACCATCTTGCAATCTGGGACGCGGTCATCCTCTCGGCTGCCTCGCAGGCCGGCTGCCGGCTGCTCCTGTCGGAAGACCTGCAGGACGGTTTCACCTGGGGCGGAGCGACCGTCGTCAATCCCTTTGCCGCTGTTCGGCATGCTTTGCTGGATGCGCTCCTCAGCGCCGCCGATCGCGCCTGAGAGCGCTGCCGCTCACACCAGAACCGGCTGCGCCTTCATGCCGGCGACGCCGAAGATGCGGCGGTAGCGCTCGATCTCCTCGCGCGGACCGGTCGCCTTCAGGGGGTTGTCCGAGAGCTTGACCGCCGGCCGGCCATTGGCCTCGACCACCTTGCACACGACCGAGATCGGCGCCAGCGCGTCGGCATCGCCATTGGGCATGCAGCCCTTGAAGTCGTTGGTGAGGTTGGTGCCCCAGCCGTAACCGATGCGCACGCGTCCCTTGAAATGGCGAGCCGTCGCCTCGATCGAATCGATATCCATGCCGTCGGAGAGAATGACCAGCTTCTTGGTCGGGTCGCGGCCCTTGAGCGACCACCAGCGGATCAGCTCTTCCGTCCCCTCGATCGGCTCCTTGGAATCGGGGCGCGCGCCGGTCCAGTCGGCGACCCAGTCGGGCGCATGGGCCAGGAAATGCTCGCTGCCGAAGCAGTCCGGCAGGATGATGCGCATGTTCTGGTCGTAGATGCGGGCCCAGTCCTCCAGAACCCGGTAGGGCGAGGCGAGCAGCTCGGCGTCGGTCTCGGCGAGCGCCGCATAGACCATCGGCAGTTCATGGGCATTGGTGCCGATGGCTTCGAGGCCGAGATCCATGGCAAGCTTCATGTTGGACGTGCCGGTGAAGACCTCGGGACCCAGCGCGTCGGCCAGCGCCTCCAGCATCCATTGCTGCCAGAGATAGCCGTGACGGCGGCGCGTGCCGAAATCGGAGATCTTGAGCACGCCGACCTCGTCCTTCAGCCGGCGCAGCCGCTTGATCTTGTCCCAGGCCTTGGCCTTGGCATTGGCGTAGAGGATGTCGAGCTCGAGCTTGGACAGGTCGCGCATGATCGCGCGGGCGCGCAGCTCGTTGATGATGGCGAGCGACTGCACCTCCCACATGGTGGTGGCGGCCCACTGGCCGGCGAAGCGCAACTCATACTGCCCCTCGCGCTTGGTCAGCTCATAGTCCGGCAGCCGGAAATCCTTGAGGTAGGCGAGGTAATCCGGTCCGAAAATGCGCTCGCGGCCGTAAAAGGTGTTGCCGGCAAGCCAGATCAGCTCACGCGGCGTGAAGCGCAGCTCACGCGCATGGTCGAGCTGGGCGCGCAGCTCGGTTTCGTCGATGTCGTCGGCCAGCCGCACTGTGGTGGTGCGGTTGGACAAGGCGAAGGTCGCCGTCACATCCGGATAGAAGCGCCGGATGAGCTGCTGCATCGAGAATTTGTAATAGTCGGAATCGAGCAGCGACCGGATGATCGGATCGAGTTTCCACGTATGATTGTAGACGCGGGTGGCAATGTCGACCATGGGCTGCTCGAACGCGATGACGTGACGGCCGGGACCATAGCAAGGCCGGCTTGGCCCTGAACACTGGCCCCTCGCCTTCGATATCGCAAGCCAGCCGCGCGGCCGAGGCCCGGCTGGATGCTGGACGTCAGGTTCCGTGCAGGCGGGCGCCGGCGCGCCGGGCGAACCATTCGGAGACGACGAGGGCGGCGAGCGCGACCACGACCGCGATCACGGTGAGGCGGAGCGCCGCCGCATCGCCGCCGGGCACCTGGGTATAGGTGTAGATCGCCGCCGAAATGGTCTGGGTTTCGCCTGGTATGTTGGACACGAAGGTAATGGTGGCGCCGAACTCGCCGAGCGCCTTGGCAAAACACAGGACGATGCCGGCCAGGATGCCGGGCAGCGCGAGCGGCAGGGTGACGGTGAAGAACACGCCGACCGGATTGGCGCCGAGGGTGGATGCGGCCTGCTCCAGTTTCACGTCGGCGGCCTCGATCGACAGGCGGATCGCCCGCACCAGCAGGGGAAAGCCCATGACCGCGCAGGCGAGCGCCGCGCCGGTCCAGCGGAACGAGAAGACGATGCCGAAATGTTCGGCCAGGAAGGCCCCGACCGGCCCGCGCCGGCCCATGGTGAGCAGCAGCATGTAGCCGGTGACGACAGGCGGCAGGACCAGCGGCAGATGGATGAGCCCGTCGAGGACGGCCTTGCCCCAGAACTGCTTGCGGGCGAGCAGGAAGGCGAGCGCAATCCCCGCCGGCAGGGCCGCGGCGGTCGCCCAGAAGGCGACACGCAGCGACAGCTCGATCGCGACCCATTCCTCGCTGGTCAGATGCAACATCTCGGCCCCCAATGTCGCCACGAGCTTAGCTTGCCCCCGCCCCCCGCGCGAGACGCCGAAATGCCGCCCTCAGGCCGTCACCGGCTCGCGCGCAAGGCTGAAGTCGCGCCCCGGGATCGAGGCGAGCAGCGCCTGGGTATAGGGATGCTGCGGGTTGCCGAAGACCTCTGCCACGGGACCCGTCTCCACCACCTCGCCGCTCTTCATCACCGCGACGAGGTCGCAGACCTGGGCGGCGACGCGCAGGTCGTGGGTGATGAAGACGATCGACAGGCCGAGCTTCTGGCGGAGCTCGCCGAGCAGCTTCAGCACCTGCGCCTGCACCGAGACGTCGAGGGCGGAGACCGGCTCGTCGGCCACCAGCACATCCGGCTCGAGGGCGAGCGCGCGGGCAAGACCGATGCGCTGGCGCTGGCCGCCGGAAAATTCGTGGGGGAAGCGGTCGGTCGCTGCCGGGTCGAGCCCGACCAGGGTGAAGAGCTCGCGTGCCCGGGCCAGCGCCTTGTCGTGCGGCATGCCGTGGACGATCGGGCCCTGCGCCACCAGCTCTCCCGCCTTGCGGCGGGGGTTGAGGGAGGCGAAGGGATCCTGGAACACCATCTGGATATGGCGCGTCTCGGCGCGCATCTCCTCGCGCGAAAGGCAGGCGAGATCGCGGCCGTTCAGCACGATCCGGCCGCTGTCGGGATCGATGAGGCGGACGAGGCAGCGGGCGAGCGTCGACTTGCCCGAGCCGGATTCGCCGACGATGCCGAGCGTGCCGCCCTTGGGCAGCACGAGCGAGGCGTTCTTGACCGCATGGGTGACGCGCGCGCCGCGGCCGAAGAAACCGCCGTTGCGATAGGTCTTCGAGACGTTCTCGATCGTCATGATCGGCTCGTCCGACAGCGGGCGGGCCGGCGGCGCGGTGAGCGGCGGCACGGCGGCAATCAGTTGCCGGCTGTAGGGGTGCTGCGGCCGCGACAGGATCGCCTCGGCCGGCCCCTGCTCGACGATCCTGCCATGCTGCATCACCGCGACCCGGTCGGCGATCTCGGCGACCACGCCGAAATCGTGCGTGATGAAGAGGACCGCCGTGCCCTTGCGACGCTGCAGGTCGCGGATCAGCTCCAGGATCTGCGCCTGGGTGGTGACGTCGAGCGCGGTGGTCGGCTCGTCGGCGATCAGCACCTTGGGATCGAGCGCCAGCGCCATGGCGATCATGGCGCGCTGGCGCTGGCCGCCGGAGAGCTCGTGCGGATAGGCCCTGGCGGCCTGTTTCGGATCGGGGATGCGCACCTCTTCGAGCAGGCTGAGGACCCGCTCGGCGATCTCGGCCTTGCCGAGCCCGGTGTGCACCTTGAACATCTCGCCGATCTGGTCGCCGATGCTGCGCAGGGGATTGAGCGCAGTCATCGGCTCCTGGAAGATCATGGCGATGCCGGCGCCGCGCACGCGGCGCATCTCCGCCTCGTCGACCTCGGCAAGGTCCCGCCCGTCGAACAGGATGCGGCCACCGTCGATGGCCACTCCACCCGGAAGCAGGCGCATCACGGCATTGGCGGTCATCGACTTGCCCGAGCCCGATTCGCCGACGACGCAGAGGATCTCGCCCGCCGCGACGGCAAGCGTCACGTCCTGCAGGGCATGGCTGCGGTCGGCGCCCTTGGGCAGCCGCACGCTGACATTGTCGAGGGTCAGAAGCGCGCTCATTTGCCCTTGAGCCTTGGATTGAGCGCATCGTTGAGGCCCTGGCCGACCAGCGACACGGCGAGCACGGTGATGAGGATGGCGACGCCCGGAATGGCCGAAACATACCACTGCACGCGCAGCACGTCGCGGCCGAGGCCAATGAGATTGCCCCAGGAGGCGACGTTGGGATCGGAGAGCTTCAGGAAGGCGAGCGAGCTTTCCAGGAGGATCGCCACCGCCATGACGACGCTGGCGTAGACGATGACCGGCGGCAGGGCGTTCGGCAGGATCTCGCCGAAGATCAGCTTGACGTCCTTGAGGCCCAGCGTGCGGCCGGCCTGGACGAATTCGCGGTTGCGCAGCGACAGGAACTCGGCCCGGGTCAGCCGCGCCGGCGCCGGCCAGGAGACGACGCCGATGGCGATCGTCACCGTTGCCAGCGTCGAGCCGAACACCGCCACCAGGACCAGCAGGAGCAGAAAGTTCGGCAGGGTCTGGAAGGCCTCGGTAACGCGCATCAGCGCGTTGTCGACATGGCCGCCGTAATAGCCGGCGAGCGAACCGATGACGATGCCGATGGCGACAGCGATGCCGGTCGCGACGAGGCCGATCAGGAGCGAGATGCGCGCGCCGTGGAAGATCTGCGCCGCGATGTCGCGGCCGGAATTGTCGGTGCCGAGCAGGAAGCGCGGATTTTCGAACGGCCAGACCAGCGGCCGGCCGGCGAGGCTCAACGGATCGCGCGGATAGAGCCAGCCGGCGCTCGCCGCCATGGCCAGCACCAGGACGAGCAGGATGAGGCCGACCACCGCCGGCGGGCTGCGGAAATAGGACTTCAGGAAGGCCATGATCTCAGCCCTCCGCCGAAATGCGCGGATCGAGCCGGGCATAGAGGAGGTCGACGACGAAGTTCACCGCGATCACCAGCAGCGCCGAGACGAAGATGATGCCGAGCAGGGTGTTGAGATCGCGCTGGACCACCGATTCATAAGCGAGACGGCCGAGCCCGGGCAGCGAGAACACGCTCTCCACCACGACCGAACCGCCAAGCATCGTGCCGGCCTGCAGGCCGATGAGGGTGACCATCGGCAGCAGCGCATTGCGCAGGACATGGCGCACCACGACGCTCGTCTCGTCGAGCCCCTTGGCACGCGCCGTGCGCACGAAGTCGAGGTTCAGCACTTCGAGCATCGAGGCGCGCATGATGCGCAGGTAGATGGCGAGAAAGATGAGCCCGAGCGTCAGCGTCGGCAGGACCAGGTGGTGGGCGATGTCGAGGGTGCGCCAGAAGCCGGTCTGCACCACCGTGATGTCTTCGAGCCCGCCGGCCGGCAGCCATTGCAGGTAGACCGAGAAGACGACGATCGCCATCAGGCCGAACCAGAACGAGGGCGTCGCATAGAAGATGAGGCCGAGGCTGGAGATCAGCGTATCCGGCCACTTGTTGACCCCGCGCGCGGCGATGACGCCGAAGACGAGGCCGAAGAAGAAGGCAAAGGACAATGCGGCCGTCATCAGGAGCAGGGTCGCCGGCAGGCGCTCGGCGATGACGGTCGCCACCGGCTTGCCGTAGATGGCGGAAAAGCCGAGATCGAAGCGGACCAGGCGCCAGAGGTAGTTGCCGAGCTGGGCCGAGACCGAGAGATCGAGCCCGTAGAACCGACGCAGCTCCTGCGCGGTGGCCGCGTCGCCGCCGCCCATCTGGGCCATCATCGCGTCGACCGTGTCGCCCGGCGCGAACTGCAGCAGCAGGAAGACGCCGATCAGGATCAGCAGGAGGGTCGGGATCGAGGCGGCAAGGCGCCGCCCCGCGAGACGAAGGATACGCATCAGCTAGCGGTCCGATTCCAACGTTTGCGTTCCCGCGCTGCAGATCACATGAGCCAAGACGGTCATTCCGCCAGCCAGAGGTCGTGCCAGCTCGACGAGCCCCAGCGCGGCGTATTGGAATGGTTGCGCGCCTTGGCGTTGATCACGGTGACGAAGATCTGCTCGATGGGCATCCAGATGGGCAGTTCGCCATTGGCGCGCCGGACGAAGTCCGCATAGAGCGCCTTGCGCTTGACCGGGTCGACCTCGGTCGCGGCATCGTCGATGATCTTGTCGATGACGGGGTCGGTCCAGCCCCACTGGTTGGTCCAGGGCGCGCCCTTCGGCTGGCCGGAACGGTACCAGACGGTGGTCGAGACGGCCGGATCGTTGCGGTACTGGTGCCAGCCGGTCGCCAGGTCGAAGGCGTGGTCGTCATAGACCTGCTTGAGGAAGCCGCCGCCGTCGTTGCGCACGATGTCGACGCGCACGCCGACCTCGGACAGCGACTGCTGGATGAAGGTCGCCCACAGCGAGACATCCTCGCCCCAGGGAGCAGGCAGGAGGCGCAGCGAGAAGCGCGTGCCGCCGGCGCCCGGCTTGTAGCCGGCCTCGTCCAGCAGCCTGATCGCCTTGGCCTTGTCGTAGGGATATTGCGGAGTGTCCGCGCCCGGATAGAAGTCGGTCGAGACCGAGGGGATCGGGCCGGTGCCGAGCTTGGCGAAAGTGCCGAGGAAGTTCTCGATGAAGAACGGCACGTTGATCGCATGCGCCAGCGCCTGGCGCACCTTGATGTCAGAGAGCTCCTTGCGCCGGAAATTGAACTCCAGCGTGTTGGTGCGGGCATTGCCCTCGTTGCCCTTGGTGGAGACGATGAAGCGCGGATCCTTGCCAAGCCGCGCCATGTCGGAAATCGACAGGGCCGAGAACGGGCTGTAATGGATCTGGCCGGCTTCGAGCTGCGCGGCGGCCGCCGCGCGATCGGTGATCACCCGCCAGACGATCCGGTCGAGATAGGGCGCGTTCGGGCGCCAGTAGTTGGGATTGCGCTCGGCGATGATGTGCTGGCCGCGCTCATACTGGACGAACTTGAACGGCCCGGTGCCGACCGGCGCGAGATTGACCGGGTTCTGCCTGATGTCGCCGGCATTCTCGTAGAGATGTTTCGGCGAGACGTAGCCGAGATCGGGCAGCGCGCGCAGCAGGAGGTTGAGTGGCATCGGCCGCTCGTAGCGGAACACCGCCGTGTGCGGGTCGGGCGTATCGACGGCGTTGAGGAAGAGCTGCAGGGTCGATCCGTAGTTGAGGATCTTCTTCCACATCTCCATGGCCGTGAAGGCGACGTCGGCCGAGGTGAACGGCTTGCCGTCATGCCAGGTCACGCCCTGGCGCAGCTTGAAGGTGATGGTCTTGCCGTCGGGAGCGGCTTCCCAGCTCTCGGCGAGGACGCCGACCGTGCGGCCCTCGGCGTCGAGATCGACGAGCGGCTCCTGGATCTTGCCGCCGATGATATAGACGCCGGTCGAGGCCTGCAGGCTCGGATTGAGCTGGCGCTGCTCGGCCGCGTAGTGGACCGTGAAGACCCCGCCCCGGCGCGGCGTCGCCTGAGCGAAGGAGCGCTCCGGAAACAGGACGCTGGAAGCGATGGCGGCGCTGGTCATCAGCGCGGCGCGGCGGGTGAAGTCCATAGACGGGTCTCCTGGGAGCGGCGGATCGGTCGTGACGATGAGAGACGGGCCGTGGCCCGTCAATCGAGGAGCGGCTTCGGCTGAACCGTGGGCTCAGGCCTGAACGAAGCTGACGATGACGCCGTTGGCGGCGCCCGCCGGCACCGACGCGGCGCCGTCATGCGCGACCGTGCCCGGCACTGCGCGCGCCTTGGCGAGATCGTCGGTGCCGAGCACGATGGCCACGGCGCCTTCCGCGGCCGCGCCCTGGCGCACGGCCTCCGGATAACGCGCGGCGAGGCCGGCCGCGTCGTAGAAGACGAAATCGGCGCGCCTCTTGCCCGACGGCACACGATAGCTGCCGCCCGCCTCGGCCTGGACCGGCTCGTCGATCAGGCGGCTCAGATGCGCCGCCGACGCCTTGGGATCGGCGCTCAGGACCTCGACGCGGACGATGCGTGTCGCGCCATTGGCGTGGCGCTGCAGTTCCGGGATCCAGACGGTGTCGCGTGTCAGGTGCTGGCAGGCGAAGATGCGCATGCCGCCCGGATTTTCGGTGAGCGGCCAGCGGAACACGTTGAAGCGCGCTTCGCCGGTGCCGCCGCCGGGCAGTTCCACCGGACGGCCGAAATGAACCGGCCCGAGCGGCTCGAGGCCGCGGCTCTTCAGCTCGGCGGCACCGGCCGCGGCGTCGTCGGTGGTGAAGGCGGTGCGCTCGATGCCTTCGCGCTTGGCGAGAAAGTCGCGGGTCGGCTTGTTCTGATCGGTCTCGGCCAGCACGCCCAGCAGTTCCAGGTAATCCTCACCGAACATGATCGTATAGTTGCCCGACCCCATCTGCGGCGAATGGGTGCCACGCGGCGACACGGTGAAGCCCAGCCGCTTCCACTCGGCGGCCGAGGCATCGAGATCGCGGACCGCGACGACAACGTGGTCGGCGCCCAGAATGTGCTTGAGCGGCATGGCTCGCCCCCTGTTCCATGAACGGGCGGCCGCGCGTCATGCCGGCCCGCCCCGATGCGGGATCGGCGCGCCCGGCTCAGCCGAGCGCTCGCCGCCCCCAGCCAAGACATATCGCGCCGTAGTGTTTTATTTCAATAGCGGTCATAAAAATAGCACAGAAAGTTCAAAAAATTCTACAACATAGCCAAAATGAAGAAAAAATATCCCGTTTTGATGGAAAGACTGATGATGCTATGCAGCCCGACACCAAACGGGGACGGCCATGCGGCCGGCGACCTTGTGACCAGCCGCGCGCGCGGCTTTCATGCATCATAGTCATAACAGCGGAAGAACATCCATGCCCCAGTCGTCCACGTCGACCGCTCCGGTCAGTTGGCCGCCTTCGCTGTGGGCGGCCACCGCGCCGCCCGGCCCGGCCTTGCCCGCGCTCGAGGGTCCGGTCAGCACGGACGTCGTGATCATCGGCGCCGGCTTTACCGGGCTTTCGACGGCGATCCACCTGCGCGAGATGGGTGTCGAGGTCACCGTCGTCGAAGCCGCGGAGCCCGGCTGGGGCGCGTCCGGGCGCAACAACGGCCAGGTGATCCCGACCCTGTCGGGCCACGACCCCTCCGCCATGGTGGCGCGCCACGGCGAAGCCGGCGAGCGGTTCAACGCCGTGCTGCGCGACAGCGCCCACTACCTCTTCGACGTCGTGCGCAAATATTCCATCCCCGCGGAAGCCGAGCAGGCCGGCTGGGTGCAGCCGGTTCATTCGCCCGGGCGCATGAAAATCGCCGAAAAGCGGGTGAAGGAATGGTCCGCCATCGGCGCGCCGGTGGAGCTTCTCGACCGGGCGGCGATGAGCCGGATGCTCGGCTCGGACGCCTGGTTCGGCGGCTTCTGGAACCGCACGGGCGGCCATATCAACCCGCTGGCGCTGGCGCGCGGCCTCGCCGAGGTCGCCCTGAGGCTCGGCGCGGTGATCTATGCCCGCTCGCCGGCCGCCAGCATGGCCTATGCCAATGACCGCTGGGTGGTGAAGACTGCGGCCGGCTCGGTGACCGCGCGCGCCCTGGTGCTCGCGACCAACGCCTATACCGGCGAGTTCGAGGCTGGCCTTGCCCCCGAGATCGCGCAGGAGGTGATCCCGGTCCTGTCCTGGCAGATGGCCACACGGCCGATCAGCGACAATATCGCGAAGACCATCATTCCCGACCGCCAGGCCATGTCGGATACCCATCGCGAACTCTATTTCGCGCGCTGGGACGCCCGCAACCGGCTGGTGACCGGCGGCGCCGCCATGCTGCCGGGCCCCGGCGGGGCCAATCTCAGGCCGCAGGTGGCCGAACGGCTGAAGCGGCTCTGGCCGCAGATCGGCGACGTCGAATTCGACTTCGTCTGGTCCGGCTATGTCGGCATGACGCCCGACAGCGTGTTCAAGCCGCAGGTGCCGGGTTTTCCGCGAATCCATCGGCTCGGCCCGAACGGCTTCGCCTGGACCGGCTGCAACGGCCGGGCCGTGGCCTTGTCGGTCTCGCTCGGCCGGGAGCTTGCCCGGGCGACCCAGGCCGTGTCCCTCGACAAGCTCGGCCTGCCGCTGTCGGAACCGAAACCACAGCCGTTCCAGCCCCTGATCCGGCGTATCGCCCCCTTCGCCCTGCCGCTCTACAGGCATCTCGACGCCAAGGAAATCTAGGCGCCGGCCAAGCTTCCCGGCTTCCGGCAGGGCGGGCGATCGCCGATCGCCTGCCCTCGCCGCCATCAGCGCCGGCGCATCGCCTCGGCCAGCGCCGCGCCGAGCGCCCCCTGTTGGGGCTTTGCATCCCGCTCGCCCGACCTGCTGCCCGCCGGCTTGCCGCTGTAGCCACCCTTGCCGCCCTGCGGCCGCGACCGGTCGGCCATGCGATCGGCAGCGCGATCGGCGCCCTGCCCGTCGCGGCGCATGGTCAGGCTGATCCGCTTGCGCGCGACATCAACCTCCAGCACCCGGACCTTGACGACGTCGCCGGCTTTGACGACCTCGTGCGCGTCCTTCACGAAACGGTCGGCAAGCTGCGATACATGCACGAGCCCGTCCTGATGGACGCCGATGTCGACGAAGGCGCCGAAGGCGGCGACATTGGTGACCGTGCCCTCGAGCTGCATGCCGGGCCTCAGGTCCTTGATGTCGTCGATGCCCTCGGCAAAGGTCGCGGTCTTGAAGTCCGGCCGCGGATCCCGGCCCGGCTTCTCGAATTCGGCGAGGATGTCCTTGACCGTCGGCAGGCCGAAGCGCTCGTCGACGAACAGCCTGGGGTCGAGCTTGCGCAGCGTCGCGCCGTCGCCCATGAGGGAACGGATGTCGCGGCCGCAGGCGCTGACGATCTTGCGCGCCACCGGATAGGCTTCCGGGTGGATCGAGGAAGCGTCCAGCGGCTCGACCCCGTCGCGGATGCGCAGGAAGCCGGCGCATTGCTCGAAGGTCCGCGCGCCGAGCCGGGGCACGGCCATGAGGTCGGCGCGGCTCGCATAGGGCCCCTCGGCGTTGCGGCGCGCGACGATCGCCTCGGCGATCGACGGTCCGAGCCCCGACACCCGGGTCAGCAGCGGAACCGAGGCCGTATTGAGGTCGACGCCGACGCCGTTGACCGCATCCTCGACCACGGCGTCGAGCGCGCGGGCGAGCCGCGTCTGGTCGACATCGTGCTGGTATTGGCCGACGCCGATCGATTTCGGCTCGACCTTGACGAGCTCGGCGAGCGGATCCTGCAGGCGGCGGGCGATCGATACCGCCCCCCGCAGCGATACATCGAGCCCGGGAAACTCTGCCGCAGCGGCCTCGGAAGCCGAATAGACCGAGGCGCCGGCTTCGGAGACGATGACCTTGGTCGGCTTCGGCGCGGGGATATCGGCAAGGAGATCCGCGACCAGCTTCTCGGTCTCGCGGCTCGCCGTGCCGTTGCCGATGGCGATGAGTTCGATCTTGTGCTTGACGATGAGCTTGGCGAGTTCGGCCTGGGCACCGCGCACGTCGTTCTTGGGCTGGAACGGATAGATGGTCGCCGTGTCGACCAGCTTGCCGGTGCGGTCGACGGCGGCGACCTTCACGCCGGTGCGGATGCCGGGATCGAGGCCGAGCGTGGGGCGCGCGCCGGCGGGCGCGGCGAGCAGCAGATCCTTCAGGTTGCGCGAGAAGACCCGGATCGCCTCCTCCTCGGCCCGCTCGCGCAGCTCGCGCATCAGGTCGAGCGAGAGCTGCAGCGACAGTTTCACCCGCCAGGTCCAGCCGGCGACCTCGCGCAGCCAGGCATCGGCCGGACCATTGCCGACCTTGAGCGCCGCCGCCACCTTCAGTTCCACCGGCTTGTTCGGCGCGGGCACGTCGGCGTCGACCTCGATCGCCACCGTGAGAATATCCTCGTTGCGGCCGCGCAGGATGGCGAGCGCACGGTGGCTCGGCACGGTCGACCACTTCTCGGAATAGGCGAAATAGTCGGAGAACTTGGCGCCCGCCTCGGCCTTGCCCTCGATCACCGTCGAGGTCACCACGGCATTGGCCTTCATATGCTCACGCAGGTTGCCGAGCAGGTCGGCATTTTCCGCGAGCTGTTCGGCAATGATGTCGCGCACCCCGTCGAGAGCGGCCTTCACATCGGCGACCTCGCCGGTGACATAGGCTTCCGCCGCGGCGCGCGGATCGAGCGAGCGATCGGCGAGCAGCGCCTCGGCGAGCGGCCCGAGGCCGCGCTCGCGGGCGATCTCCGCCTTGCTGCGGCGCTTCGGCCGATAGGGCAGATAGAGGTCTTCGAGCTCGGCCTTGGTGGCGGCGCCGGCGATCCTGAGCGCGAGCTCGTCGCTCATCTTGCCCTGGCCGGTGATCTCCTGAAAGATTGCCGCCCGGCGCGCTTCCAGCTCGCGCAGATAGGCGAGCCGCTCGGCGAGGTTGCGCAGTTGCGTGTCGTCGAGACCGCCGGTCGCTTCCTTGCGGTAGCGCGCGACGAAGGGCACGGTCGCGCCCTCGTCCAGAAGCGCCACCGCCGCCGTGACCTGCGCCGCGCCGGCGCCGATTTCCGAGGCGATGGTGGCCGCGATCTTCTGTTCCGTCTGCATGATGATTCCGTCACGATTCCGGGGAGGCGCGACCATAGAGAGAACGCCAGGGCGCCGGTACGGCAAGTGGCGCGTCTCCACAATAAATGCAGGCCCGGCCGACCGGACAAGAGACAAGACAAGGACGGGCGCGGCGGCGGGCGCCGCGCCGATCCGGCCGCAAACGGCTTCGCCCGGTGTCAGCGGAAGCCGGTCACCGCATGCGGCACATAGGGTGCCTCGAGCGCGGCGATCTCGTCGGGCTCGAGCTTCACGGCCAGCGCGGCCACCGCATCGTCGAGATGCTGCGGCTTGGTGGCACCGACGATCGGCGCGGTGATGCTCGGCTTCGCCAGCACCCAGGCGAGGGCGATCTGCGCGCGCGGTACGCCACGGGCCTTCGCGACCTGCGCCACGGCTTCCACCACCTTGCGGTCGGCGTCGGCGGTCGCGGCATAAAGCGTCTTGCCGAAGGCATCGGTCTCGGAGCGGGCGCTTGTCTCGTCCCAGTCGCGGGTCAGCCGGCCGCGGGCGAGCGGGCTCCAGGGAATGACGCCGATGCCCTCCTCGCGGCAGAGCGGCAGCATTTCGCGCTCCTCCTCGCGGTAGAGCAGATTGACATAGTTCTGCATGGTCGCAAAGCGGGTCCAGCCGTTCAGCTCGGCGAGATAGAGCGCCTTGGTGAACTGCCAAGCGTGCATGGAGGACGCACCGATATAGAGCGCCTTGCCGGCCTTGACCACGTCGTGCAGCGCTTCCAGCGTCTCCTCGATCGGCGTCGCCTCGTCGAAACGATGGATCTGGTAGAGATCGACATGATCGGTGCCGAGCCGACGCAGGCTCGCGTCGATCTCGGTCATGATCGCCTTGCGCGACAAGCCCGCGCCGTTCGGGCCGGGCCGCATGCGGTTGAACACCTTGGTGGCGATGACCACGTCCTCGCGCTTGGTGAAATCCTTCAGCGCGCGGCCGACGATCTCCTCGCTGGTGCCGTCGGAATAGACATTGGCCGTGTCGAAGAAGTTGAAGCCGAGGTCCAGCGCCTTGCGGATGAACGGCCGGCTCGCCTCCTCGTTCAGCGACCAGGGATGGCTGCCGCGGTCGGGCATGCCGTAGCTCATGCAGCCGAGGCACAAACGCGAGACTTCGAGGCCGGTCCGGCCGAGTTTGACGTAATCCATCGCAGTGCTCCTTGCCCCTGATGCCCCCCGGGGTGGCCGCCAGCATATCGGCGCCGGACGGCGGGGAGAACGGCCGCTGCGGCCGGCCAGGAATGTGCGGCCGGCCGAGCCGGCGATTGCCGTGCGATTTCGACGCGTTGACCCCTGTCGGGCCGTGTGGGACCGTCGCCTGGGCCGAGCACGGGCGGATCGCGCGGCGGCCCCAAGCGATGCCGAAAATGCACCTATGGGGAAACGCATGCCGAGCCCATTCTCGCGCCGCCAGGCGATCTATGCCGGGGCCCTGTCGACGGTCGCCGCTCCGTTCGTGAACGCCTGGGCGCAGGCCTGGCCGAGCACGACGATCAAGATCATTTGCGGGACCGCCGCCGGCGGCCTGACCGATCTCTTCTCCCGCGCCTATGGCGACTATATCTCGCGCGCCGTCGGCCAGCCCGTGGTCGTCGAGAACCGTGTCGGCGCCACCGGCGCCATCGCTGCCCAGACGGTCAAGGCGGCGCCGCCCGACGGCCATACATTGATCCTCTCGGTCGCGACCACCTTTCTCGGCAACCGCCTGCTCGTGCGCGACCTGCAATACGATCCGGACAAGGACTTCACGCTGATCTCGCTGATGCCGAGCGGACACCTGCCGCTCGTCGTGCACCGATCGACCGGCGCCACCGATCTGAAGCAATTCCTCGACTATGCCGGCCGGAACGAGGTGAGCCTCGGCACCTATGGCCTGGCGACCCATCCGCACATTGCCGCCCACGAGTTCAACAAGGCCCTGCAGCGCCCGATCGTGCCGGTGCACTATCGCGGCGAGGCGCCGATGTGGCGCGATCTTTCCGCCGGCGTGGTCCAGGCTGCCAGCGGCAGCTATCTCGCTGCCGTCAGCACGCTCGACAGCCGCGCCGGGCGGGCGATCGCCGTGCCGACCGCACAGCGCATGCGCAAGCTGCCCGACGTTCCGACCTACGCCGAACAGGGCCTCGCCTCCCCCGCCTTCCAGGTGAAGGGCTGGGTCGGCCTGTTCGGTCCGGCCGGCCTGCCCGAACCGATCACGCAAAAACTGTCCGAGCTGATGGTCGCAGCCGGAAAGAGCGAAGCCATCCAGAAGATGCTCGACACCTTCGCGATCGACGAGGCCGCCCTGACGCGCGCGGAATCGAAAAAGCTCTACGACGAGGAAGGCCCGATCTGGATCGACCTCGTACGCCAGTTGGGCATCAGCCCGACCTGACCGGCGGCGCGGCCACCGGCGTCAGGCATCCAGCTTCATCTGGTCCGCCACGAGATGCAGCGTCGCCCGCAGTCCGACGATCAGCCCGCGCTCGTCGACGCGGAAGCGTGGCGAATGATTGGGGGCGGCCTGCCCCGGCGGCACGTCCGGCGCGCTGACGCCAACGAAATAGAAGAAGCCGGACGCGACCTGGGCGAAGAAGGGGAAGTCCTCGCTGGCGCTGACCCGCGGGATCTCGACGGCCTTGCCGCCGGTGACGCGGCCAAGCGTCGGTGCCGAGAGGCGCGTCAGCTCGGCATTGTTGATGAGCGGCGGATAGCCGTTGGCGCTCCACGTGACCTCGGCCTTGCCGCGCATGCCGGCGGCGGTGCTCTCGGCAATCTCGCTCACCCGGCGCTTGATGGCTTCGCGCTGCTCGGGGTTGTACGTGCGCAGCGTACCCATCATTTCCGCGCTGTCCGGCACGATGTTCTGCCGCACGCCGCCCTTGAAGACGCCGACGGTGAGCACGGCCGGATCGGTGAAGATATTGGTCTCGCGGCTGACAATGGTCTGGAGGGTCGAGACGATGGTCGCTCCGATGACGATCGGATCGACGCCCGCCCAGGGAACGGCGCCATGGGTCTGCCGGCCCGTGACGCGCACGCGGAACGTATCGGAGCCGGCCATGAGGGGGCCTGAACGATAGCCGACCACGCCGACCGGCATCGCGCTGGTGACGTGCAGGCCGAAGACCATATCGGGCTTCGGGTCGGCCATGGCGCCGTCGGCCACCATGGCGCTGGCCCCGCCGGGCGCGCCGTTGGGCGCGCCTTCCTCGGCCGGTTGGAACAAGAGCTTGATGGTGCCGCGCAGGTCCGCCTTCATGCCGGCCAGCACTTCGGCGGCCGCCATCAGGATGGCGACATGGCAGTCATGGCCGCAGGCATGCATGACGCCGACCTCTTCTCCGCCCCACGGCGCCTTCACCTTCGAGGCGAAGGGAAGATCGACCTCCTCGGCAACCGGCAGGGCATCCATGTCCGCGCGCAACGCGATGACCGGCCCCTCCCCGCCGCCGCGCAGCACCGCGACGACACCGGTCTTGCCGACACCCTCGCGCACCTCGTAGCCGAGCGCCTTCAGATGTCGCGCGACGAGGCCGCTCGTGCGCACCTCGGCAAAGCCGAGTTCCGGATTGGCATGGATGTCCCGCCGCCAGGCGATCATCTTCTCCTCGATCGCGGCGGCCGCCTTGTCGAGCCGGGCGTGAACCGGTCGCGCCGGGGAAGCCGCCGGGGCCGCTCCCTGAGCGAGGGCAAGGCCGGGACGGCCCGCGGCGAAGGCCACGCAACAGGCACAGGCGCCGGCCAGCAGGCCTCGCTTGCTGGCGTCGATGCCGGGCTCGACAGCCTCCGCGACGAAACGGCGGGATGGGCGAAATTGCTGCCAGAACCCGGCCATGGCTGCCTCCTTGCGCGGAACCCGTTCCAAGGCTGGCCCAGCGGCAGCTTCCGCGCATCGGGATTTTCCGGTAAGCGCGGGGCGAATTTAGAGGCCGTACTGCCTTCTCGCCCGCTCGACCTCGGCCTCGTCCCAATAGCCGATGAGAATGCCCGACTTGAGCTGCGTCGCCGGCCCATAGGCCGCGATGCGGGCATCCGGCATGGTGATGCGGTTGTGGTCGGTCAGCGCCCAGCCGAGCAGCAGGTCCTTGAGCCTCGCGCGCTCGGCCTCGTAGCCCGGATCGCCGCCGAGGTCGCGGAACTCGTGCGGGTCGGCGTCGAGGTCGTAGAGCATCGGCCGGAAGCCGGGCGCGTGGATATATTTGAAGCGGCCGTCGAACAGCATGAAGAGCCGGCAGTCCGAGACGTCGCGCTTGAGGGTCGTGCGCACGTCCTGCATCGAATAGTCGTATTCGGAGACGACGAAGGAGCGCCAGTTGTCGACCCGCTGCCCCTGCAGATGCGGCGTCAGCGAGCGGCCCTCGACGATGTGGCGCGGCACGGTGCCGCCGAAATAGTCGATGAAGGTGGCGGCAAGGTCGATCGCCTCGACCAGCACGTCCGACACCGTGCCTCTCGCGGCATCGGCCTCCGGCGCGGGATCGGCGATGATCAGCGGCACCTTGACGCTCATCTCGTGGAACAGGTCCTTCTCGCCGAGCCAGTGGTCGCCGAGATAGTCGCCGTGGTCGGAGGTGAAGACGATCATGGTGGAGCCGCTCAGCCCCTCCTCGTCGAGGAAGCGGAACAAGAGGCCGAGCTGGTCGTCGATCTGCTTGATCAGGCCCATATAGGCCGGGATCACCCGGCGCCGAACCTCCTCGCGGGCGAAGTTGCGCGAGACGCGCAGGTCCATGAAGGCGCCGTAGACCGGATGCGGATCCTGCCTTTCGCGCTCCGAGCGGATCGCCGGCTGGACGTCGTCGGGACCGAACATGTCGTGATAGGGCGCCGGCGCGATATAGGGCCAGTGCGGCTTGATATAGGACAGATGCAGGCACCAGGGGCGGCCATCGGCGCGCGCCTCACGGATGAAATCCATCGCCCGGCGCGTCATATAGGGCGTCTCGGACTGCTCGTCCGAAACGCGCGCCGGCTTGTCGCCATGGGCGAGCAGCCAGCCGTTCTGGCGTGTGCCGTCGGCCGCCTCGCCCGAATTGGCGAAATCCTCCCACGGATTCGGCCCGGCATAGCCCTCCGCGGCGAGGTAGCCATCGTAGCGCGGCCGGTCCGCGCCCGGGCGCGTCGGATGCAGGCCGTCGTCGCGCTCGTAGGGCTCGAAGCCGCACTGGGCGGCCTCGACGCCGATGATCGAATTCGGATCGATGCCGAGGCGCGCCATGCCCTCGTCGTCCGCCTTCATATGGGTCTTGCCGACGAGGACGTTGCGAACGCCGAGCCGCTTCAGGTGCTCGCCGAGCGTCGGCTCGCCGACCCGCAGCGGGAAATTGTTCCAGTTGGAACCGTGCGAGCGCATGTAGCGGCCGGTATAGAAGCTCATGCGCGAGGGGCCGCAAACCGGCGACTGGACATAGGCGCGCGAAAAGCGGACGCCGCGGCGCGCCAGCGCGTCGATATTCGGCGTTTCGAGGCGGGCATGGCCGGCGCAGCCCAGATAGTCGAACCTGAGCTGATCGCACATGATGAAGAGCACGTTCTTGGTCGTCTGCGGGTCTGTATCGGCCATGGCTTCAGCGCGGTTTCATCAGGTCGGTCATGATCGGCCCCCAGGCGCGCATCTCCTCGACGATCTGCTGGCGCATGGCGTCGGACGAGGACGGCGTCACCAGGAAGCCGAGCTGGATCAGGCGCTCGCGCACGGCGGGCCTGGCGAGCGCCGCGGCGACGATGGCCTGGTAGCGTTCGACGATGGCCGACGGCGTGCCGGCGGGCAGGAACAGGCCGTTCCAGCCGTTGGAATCGAGGCCGGCCACGCCGCTCTCGGTGAAGGTCGGCACCTGGCTCAGCGCGGGATGGCGGATCGTGCCCGAGGTTGCGACGATGACGATGCGTCTGGCCTGATGCAGCTCGGAGAAATCGGCGGCCGCGCCGAACCCCATGGCGAGCTGCCCGCCCATCAGGTCCTGGGCGATCGGCGCGCCGCCGCGATAGGGTACCACCGTCAGCGGCAGGCCGGTGGAGGCCGCGAGCCGCGCGGCGAAAAGATGCGGCAGGCTGCCGGCGGCCGGGACGCCGATGCTGCCGCGCGCGGGATTGGCGCGCGTCCAGTCCATCAGGTCGGCGAGCCGCGTCGCGCCGGTCATGGCGCCCGTCGCCAGCGCGATCGGGAATTCCGTCGTCTTGGCAAGCGCCACGAAATCCTTGACCGGGTCGTATTTCAGGCCGGGAAAGGAAAAGGGGGCGAGCGACATGGTGACGATATTGGCGATCAGGATCGTCGTGCCGTCCGGCGCGGCGGCCTTGACCACGTCGCCGGCAATGGTGCCGGCCGCTCCCGTGCGGTTCTCCACCACCACGCCGACGCCAAGCGCCTCCTGCAGCGCCTCGGCGAGGATGCGGGCGAGAACGTCCTGCGAACCGCCGGCGGCAAAGCCGGAAATGATCCGCACCGGCCCCTGGGCCGCGGCCGGCAGCCCCGGCAGCAGCGCCGCGGCCGCGAGCAGGCCCCGGCGGGACAGCGTTGGGCGTGGCGGATAGGGACGCAGCCGCGACAGAGGGATCGTCATGGCGCTTCAGCCTCCCGTCGCCGCCCTTTCCCGATCAGCCGAGCCTCATCCACTTCTCGGGATCATGCAAGGCTTGCCGGCGACAGGATCCGCGCTTCGCCGGCCATCACCGCCGGACGAGGATGACGCCGCCGACCAGCAAGGCGACACCGAGCAGGCGGGTCAGGTCGAGCGGGTGCCGGGGAAGGCCCATCCATCCGAAATGATCGATGGTCACCGATGCGACCATCTGGCCGGCGACGAGCAGCGCGATGAAGGTCGCCGCCCCCAGCGCCGGCACGAGCAGGATGGCGAGGCCGATGAAGATGGCGCCGAACACGCCACCGCTCCATTGCCACCACGATATGCGCAGCGCGACGCCCGCCGCCGGCACCGGCTCGCGCAGGACGAGCGCAAGCAGCGCCATGCAGACGACGCCGACGAAATAGCTGGTGAAGCCCGACCAGACGGCCGAGTTGAGCGCCGTGCGCAAATTCGCGTTCAGCACCTGCTGGACGACGATGCTGGCGCCGGCGAGGACGGCAAGGACGACGGGGAGCAAGAGCTGCATGGGCTTCGACCGTTCCAGGCGTGGTTGCTGTTGCCGGGTTCCGGACCATTGACAAGCATGCCGGCCACATGCAGTCAAATGCTGGCATTCGCCATTTCCATGCAAAATCGGCATGTTGAGCCCAGCACATCTCGATCTGTTCCGTGCCGTGGTCCGTCACGGCGGCATGACCAGGGCCGCCTCGGCGCTCGGCCTCGGCCAGCCGCATGTCAGCCGGGCCATCGCCCGGCTCGAAACCGATCTCGGCTTCGCGCTGTTCGTGCGCGGCCGCGGCAACGCCTTCCTGACCCGGGAGGGGGAGGCTTTTGCGGTCGAGGTGCAGCGGACCTATGCGGGGCTCGATCACCTGCGCCAGGCGGCGCGCGAGATCCGGGAACTGGGCAGCGGGCCGTTGCGCATCGCCTGCCAGCCGTCGCTGGCGGCGGGCCTGCTGCCGCGTGCCCTGCACCGGCTGATGGCCGCTTCGCCCGGCGCGCGCGTCGCGGTTCACGTGCCGACCCCGGACCTGATCTGGTCCTGGGTCGCCTCGGGCCAGTGCGACATCGGCCTGGCGCGGCCGCGCGCCGGCCATGCCGGCATCGTCCGCGCGGCGTTCCTCGCCGTGCCTGCGGTCTGCGCCCTGCCGCGCCGCCATCCGCTGTCGTCCAGGCCGGAGATCACCGTTCGCGACCTCGCCGGCGAGACCATGATCGCCGGCGCGCCCGGCGACTTTCAGCAGGCGGTGGAAGAAGCCTTCGCGCGGGAAGGCATCGCTCCACACTTTCCCCTGATGGCGCAGTACACGGCAGCGCGGTGCGGCCTGGTGGCGGAAGGGCTGGGTATCGCGATCGTCGATCCGGTCCCGGCCCGCGATCTGCGCCATCCCGCCATCGTGCTGCGGCCGTTCCGTCCGCGGATTGCCATCGAAACGGTGCTGATCCGGCCGGCCACGCCGCCCGGCGCGGCAGCCGAGAGGCTGATCGCCCTCCTCGAACGCGAGCGCGACGCGCTCGCCGCCGAAATCGCCGGCGCGGCGGCCTGATCCCCCCCGGGCGCGCCCGCCGCCGGGCGCTTCGTCAGCCCGGCCCGGCCGGGTGGATGAACGGCCAGGGCGAGGCCTCGCTGCCACGCGGCACCACCACCTCGATCAGGCTCGGCCGGCCCGCCGCGATCGCCGCCTTCAGCACCGGTTCGAGCGCGGCGGGGGAGTGGACGCGCTGGCCGTCGATGCGGAACGCCCGCGCCAGATCCATGAAGTCGGGATTGACGAGATCGGCACCGATCAGGCGGTTGCCGAAACGCTCCTCCTGGTCCCTGCGGACATTGCCATAGGCCTCGTTGTTGAACAGGACCGTGACGAGGCCGATGCCGTATTGCGCCGCCGTCGCCAATTCCTGCACGCCGAACATGAAGCCGCCATCGCCTGATATCGAGACGACAGGCTTGTCGGGATGGGCGACCTTGACGCCGAGCGCGGTCTGGAAGCCGAAGCCGAGCGTGCCCTGGAAACCGGTCGAGACATAGGTGCGCGGGCGCCGCACAGGATAGCCGAAATAGCTGGTGAAGCCGGCCTGGCACAGCTCCTCGACCAGGAAGCCGTCGTCCGGCAGGGCGGCGCGGACGACCTTAAGGTAGTCCATCTGCGGCTGGACCGCCGCGGTCTCGGCCGCCGCCTCGGCCCTGGCGCGCGCGATGCGCGCCGCATTGGCGGCGGGGCGATGCCCTTCGAGCGCCGCGAGGAGGGCACGCGCGGCATCCGCGGCGTCAGCGACGATGCCGGCATGAACCTTGAGGCGCGTCATCTCCTGGGGGTCGATGTCGATGCGGACGATATGCGGCGGCGCCTCGGGCCGATCGACCATGCGCATCATGCCGGCCCAGCGCATGGTCGGCATTTCCAGGCGCGTGCCGATGCCGATCACGAGGTCGCATTCGCCGTAGAGCTTGAACGCGGCATAGGAGGAGATGCCGTGATCGCCGGCCTCGTCGACCACGCCGCGGCCGCCGCGGAAGGCCGCGACCGGCGCGCCGATCGCGCGGGCGAGCTGCCCGATCTCCGCGCTCGCATGCTGCGCGCCGCTGCCGGTCATGATGATCGGGAACCGGGCGGCACGGATCAGCGCCGCAGCCGCCGCGATCTCGGCCGACGCCGGCGGCGGATTGGCGTCGAGCGCCGCCGCCTGCGCCGGCGGCACCTCTTCCGAGCCCGCCATGACATCCCAGGCCATTTCCAGCGCGACCGGTCCCGGCCGGCCCGACTGGGCCTGGCGGAAGGCCTCGGCGACGAGCGCTGGCGCATCGGCCGGCCGCTCGATGCGCTCGGCCCATTTGACCACCGATTTCAGCGTGCCGAGCTGGTCGGCGATCTCATGCAGATGACCGCGCCGCCTGCCGATGAAGGCGGACGGGATCTGGCCGGTCAGGCAGACGACCGGCGTCGAGCAGCCCCAGGCGGTCGCGAGCGCCGCCGTGGTGTTCAGGACGCCCGGCCCGGGCACCACCGAATAGACGCCGGGCCGGCCGGTGGAGCGGGCATAACCGAAGGCCATGTAGCCGCAGGCCTGTTCGTGGCGCGCGCCGACCGTGCGGATCGTTTCGCCGGCGCGGGTCAGGGCGTCGAACAGCGGATACATCTGCGCGCCGGGCAGGCCGAAGACCGTATCGACGCCATTGGCGACCAGGCCGGAGACGATCGCCTCGCCTCCCGTCATGTTGCGCTTCATTCAGAGCTCCCAGAGCTTTGGAGACGGGGCCGCCCCGGCCGGACGGCCCTGCGTCAGGCTTCCTCGCCCACGTCGCCGGCATCGCCCGGGCCGAAGGCGGTCATCTCGCGTTCGAGATCGCGCAGCATGTCCTGCAACTGCGCCAGCCGCTCGGCGCCGAACCGGGCGGTGATCTCGGCATAGATCGCCTCCGACTGCGGCGCGATCTCCTCCATCAGGGCAACCCCGCTCGGCGCGATCGAGATCAGGCTGCGACGCAGATCGCGCGCCGGGGTCCGCCGCGCGATCAGCCCCCGCGCCTCGAGGTCGCGCAGAATGCGCGACAGGCTCGGCGCGAGCAGGAAGGTGGAGCGGACGAGGTCGGCGATCTCAATCTCGCCGACCGAGGACAGGGCGCGCAGCACCCGCCATTGCTGCTCGGTGACGCCGTGGCTGCGGAGCGAAGCCCGGAAATGCCGCATCACCGCCTCGCGGGCGCGCAAGAGCGACATGGGCAGCGACCGCGAGAAATCGCGCAGGCGGACCCGGGTGGCAGCGGCAGGCTGGGCGTGCTCGTTCAAGGCGACCTCATGCGAAGTGGCAGCCGACCGTCCCGAACGGTCCGAAATCGGCCTGGAAAGTGTCGCCCTTGCGAGCCTCGACCGGCCGCACGAACGAGCCCGACAATACGACCTGGCCCGGCTCCAGCCCAAGGCCGTTGTCGTGCAGCTTGCGCACCAGCCAGGCGACGGCATTGGCGGGATGGTTGAGCACGCCGGCGGCGACGCCGGTTTCCTCGACCGCGGCATTTTTGGTCAGGATCGCCGACACCCAGCGCAGATCGGTGTCATCGGGCCGGAACGGCCGGCCGCCGACGACGATGCCGGCATTGGCCGCATTGTCGGCAATGGTGTCGGCGATCTTGCGCGTCGCCTTGGTCTGCGCATCGACCCGCTCGATGCGGGTATCGAGGATCTCCAGCGCCGGCACGACATAGTCGGTGGCATTGATGACGTCGAACAGGCTGCAGCGCGGCCCGGCAAGCCGGGTCTTCATGACGAAGGCGAGCTCGACCTCGATGCGCGTCGCGATGAAGCGGTCGGTCGGCACCTCGCCGCCGTCGGCGAACAGCATGTCGTCGAGCAGATAGCCCGAATCCGGCTCGTCGATCCCGAGCGCCTGCTGCATGGCCCGAGAGGTCAGCCCGATCTTGTGGCCGATCACCGAACGGCCGTCGTTCAGCTTCTTGTCGATCCAGGCCGCCTGGATGGCATAGGCGTCGGCGACGGTGATCGCCGGGTGCGCCTGGGACAGCTGGCGGATCTGGGTGCGGCCACGCTCGGCGGCATCGAGGCTCTTGGCGGCGGCATCGACGTCCTTGGCGGACAGGGTACGGTCTTCAGCGGCAGCCATGGTCACGCCTCGTCGACGACGGTGTTGGAGAGAGTGCCGATCCCCTCGGCGGTGACCTCGATCACATCGCCGGGCTTCAGGTAGCGCGGCGGATCGAAGCGGGCCCCGGCGCCGGTCGGCGTGCCGGTCAGGATCACGTCGCCGGGCACCAGCGTCGTGAAGGTCGAGATATAGGCGATGAGATAGCTGAACGAGAAGATCATCCGGCCGGTGCGGTCGTCCTGGCGCAGCTCGCCGTTGACGCGCGTCGTCAGGCCGATATCGGCGATCTGGGCGGCCTCTGTGAAAGGCACCAGCCAGGGGCCGATGGCGCCCGAGCTGTCGAAATTCTTGCCCTGGGTGACGTTGAACTTGGCATGGCGCACCCAGTCGCGCAGCGTCCCCTCATTGGCGAGGCTGACCGCCGCGATGTGGCCGAGCGCATCGCGCTCCGCGATATGCCGGCCGGCCCTGCCGATGACGATGACCACCTCGCCCTCATAGTCGAGCTTGTCGGAGGCCTTCGGCCGGACCAGCGGCTGGCCATGGCCGGTGAACGAGCGGGCAAAGCGCGGGAACAGGCTCGGATAGGGCGGCGCCTCCTGGCCGTCCTTATATTCGGCGTTCCGGTCGGGATAATTGACGCCGACGCAGATGATCTTTTCGGGGTTCGGCACGGGCGGCAGCAGCGTCACCGCGTCCAGCGCATGGTCGGCGACGTGGCGATGGCCGATATCGACGAGGCGGCCGAGCGCGCCCCCTTCGATGGCATGGCGCAGGTCGCGCCACTCCCCTGCCCGCCGTGTCAGGTCGACGATGCCCTTGGGCGTGACGAGGCCAAAGCGCTGTTCGCCGTTGGTCAGGAAGCTGGCAAGCTGTCCGTGTTCGCTCATGATCGCTCCGTCAGCTCGCGATCACGACATCGGCGACGAAGCTCGCCGGCCGCGTCTCGGTTCCGGCGAAGGCACTGCCTTCCTCGAACCAGGAGCGTGGCGCCGGCGATCCCCACAATGTCTGGCGCCGCGGATCGCGCAGCGACCAGCGCAGCGGCTCATGATCGGGATCCATGGTCTGATAGTCGCTGGTATAGAGTTCCAGGCGATGCCCGTCGGGATCGCGGACATAGAGGAAGAAGGCATTGGAAATGCCGTGCCGGCCGGGCCCCCGCTCCATGTTCGGCAGGTAGCCTGTCGTCGCCATCACGTCGCAGAGATGAATGATGTCGAGCGCGGTCGGCGTCCAGTAGCAGAAGTGATGCAGCCGCGGCCCGGCGCCATTGGTGAAGGCGAGATCGTGGACATTGCCCTTGCGATGCATCCAGCCCGCCGCGATGCGCCCGTTCGGTCCGTCCTCCTCGGCATATTCGGTCAGCCGGAAGCCGAGCGTCGCATAGAAGTCGAGCGAGGACTGGATCTCCGGCGCGAAGACGTTGAAATGGTCGAAGCGCTGGGGGCGGACACCACGATAGTGCTCGTATTTCTGCAGGAGGATGTCGCGCCTTTCCATGGCCGCGACCAGTTCGAGCTGCATGCCCGCCGGATCGGTCACGTGCAAGGTCCGGCCCTGATAGGGCTGGGACACGAAGGTGGTCGGCAGGCCGAGCTTCGAGAAATGCTCGGCCGCCTTGTCGAGATCCGCCTCGGTGCCGACCCGGAAACCCATGCGCCGGCAGCTCGCCTGATGCGCCCTGCGCAGCACGAGGGAATGGTGCTGGCGCTCCTCGACGCCACGCAGATAGACGGCATCGCTGTCGGCATCCTCGACATGGAGCCCGATCGTCGTCTCGTAGAAGGCCCGGCTGCGGGCGAGATCGGTCACGTCGAGCACGACATGGCTCGCCCGCACGATATTGAAGGGCGGGTCGAAAACGTGGGTCGGCACCGGCATGGGAAGTTTCCTCTTGGTCGAAGTCGCCGTTATCGGTCTGCCGTCTCACGCGCCGAGGCGCGGCACCTTGTGGCTGCCCTTGGCCAGGCAGATGTTCTTGGTTTCCATGTAGAAATCGAACGAATAGTCGCCGCCGTCGCGGCCGATGCCGGACGACTTCATGCCACCGAACGGCGTCGGCAGGTGGCGCACATTCTCCGAATTGAGCCAGATCATGCCGGCGTCGAGCTCGTCGGCGACGCGCAGTGCCCGCTCCATGTCGCGCGTCCAGACATAGCCGGTCAGGCCATAGTCGACGGCATTGGCGAGCGTGACCGCCTCCGCTTCGTCCTTGAACGGCATGACCGTCAGATAGGGCCCGAAGATCTCCTCCTGCGCGACGCGCATGGTGTTGGTCGCGCCGGTGACGAGCGTCGGCTCGACATAGAAGCCGCCACCGGGGCCGGCAAAGGGCTTGCCGCCGGCCGCAATCGTCGCGCCGTCGGCCCGGGCAATGTCGAAATAGGAGCAGACCTTGGCATAGTGCCGCTCGTGAATGAGCGGACCGATCTCGGTCGAGGGATCGAGCGGGTGGCCGACCTTCAGCCTTTTCACCCGCTCGGCGACCGCCTTGGAGAATTCCGCGGCAATGCCCTCCTGCACCAGGAGACGGCTCGAGGAGGTGCAGCGCTCGCCGTTCAGCGAGTAGATCATGAAGATGACGGCATCGAGCGCGCGTTCGATATCGGCATCGTCGAAGACGATGACCGGGTTCTTGCCGCCGAGCTCGAAATGCACCCGCTTCAGCGTCTTCGCACCCTGCGCCATGATCGCCGAGCCGGTCGAGCTTTCGCCGACGAAACCGATCGCCTTGATCGCGGGATGCTCGGTCAGCGCCCGGCCGGCATCCTCGCCGAAGCCGTGCACGGTGTTGAGCACGCCGTCGGGGACGCCGGCTTCGAGCAGCAGGCGCGGCAGGAGATCGGCGGTCACCGGCGACCATTCGGCCGGCTTGTGCACGACGGTGCAGCCGGCGGCGAGCGCCGGAGCGATCTTCCAGGTCGACAGCATGAACGGCGTGTTCCACGGCGTGATCACTCCGACCGGGCCGATCGGCACGCGGGTGGTGACGTTCCAGTGGTCCTTGGTCGGCAGGTTCAGGCCATCGCGGGCTTCCGGCGCCCGATCGGCAAAGAAGCGGAAATTCTCGGCCGCGCGCACCGCCGCCTTGGCCATGAAGCGGTGGGCCTGTCCGGTATCGATACATTCGAGCAGCGCGATGTCGTCGGCATGGGCCTCGATGACGTCGGCCACCTTGTGCAGGATCGCGCGGCGCTTGTCGCCGTCGAGATTGCGCCAGGACCGAAAGGCCTTGGCCGCGGCCTCCGCCGCCTTGTCGATGTCGGCAGCCTCGCCGCGCGCCACCTCGGCCAGCACCGAGCGGTCGACCGGCGACACGGTCTCGAAGGTGCGGCCGGACAGGCTGGCCACCCGCTTGCCGGCAATGTGATGGCCGATGCCCTCCCCCTTGAGGCGCGCGAGCAGCGTCTCGGCGCGCGCCTGATGAGCGGCAAACGCGGCTTTCGCGTCGGCGACTGGAGCTGCCATGGCTCGGATCCTCGTGCTGATGGGGCGGTCGGTTCAGGCGCGCTGCTTCAGCGCCTCGTGAATGGAATTGCGCTTCCAGTTGAGCTCGGGATGGACCTCCCTGATCTCGAAGGAGAGCGCCACCGTGGTTTTGGCAAAGGCCGGGTCGAGCGCCTTCGACAGCGCCGCAAAGACGTGGGCGCCAGCCCGCCGGCAGGTCTCGAGATCCCGGCCGGCCCCCATCTTCAGCGTCGCATCGACGAAGGCATGGGCCGGGTCGCCGTCGGCGATCGCCGCATGGTCCACGCAATGGGCCCTGACACGGATGCCGCCGAGCGGGAACACGCCGGTCTCGACCGCCGCCGCCCGCACCGCCTCGACGAGCGCGTCGAAATCGACCACAGTCTCGAGATTGGCCGAATATTCGATCACGACATGCGGCATGGCCCGGCTCCGTTGGCTGACCTCGCTGCAGTGATTAACATGTTAAATTGTTGCTCGCAAGAGCTGGGCCGAGGCCGACCGTCGGCCCGCTGGCCGGCCCCGTGACGGCGGGGCCGGTCATCCGGTCATGGCCAGCGAACGAGCGGCGGCATCGAGGAGAGGATGCTCTCGACATTGCCGCCGGTCTTCAGGCCGAAAATGGTGCCGCGGTCGTAGAGCAGGTTGAATTCGACATAGCGGCCGCGCCGCACGAGCTGCTCGTCGCGGTCGGCTTCCGTCCAGGGCGTCGCGACATTGGCCCGGACCAGCTTCGGATAGATGTCGAGGAAGGCGCGGCCGACATCCTGCGTGAAGGCGAAATCGGCGTCGCGGTCGCCGGAATCGAGATAGTCGAAGAAGATGCCGCCGATGCCGCGCGGCTCGTTGCGGTGCTTCAGGAAGAAATAGTCGTCGCACCAGTCCTTGTAGCGCTGATAGTCGGCCACCGGATGGGCGGCGCAGGCGGCAGCCATGGCGCCATGGAAGGCGAGGCTGTCGGGATCGTCCTGGCGGCGCCGGCGATCGAGCACCGGCGTGAGGTCGGCGCCGCCGCCGAACCAGGCGCGCGTGGTCACCACCATGCGCGTGTTCATGTGCACGGCCGGCACATGCGGATTGCGCAGATGGGCGATGAGCGAAATGCCCGACGCCCAGAAGCGCGGATCCTCGGACGCGCCCGGGATCTGGCCGCGGAATTCCGGCGCGAACGCGCCATGGACGGTCGAGACGTGCACGCCGACCTTCTCGAAGACGCGGCCCGCCATCATGGCCATGATGCCGCCGCCGCCCGAAGCGCCCGAGTGATCGGTGCGCTGCCAGGGCTTGCGGACGAACCGGCCGGGCGCCGCGCCGGCTTCATGCAGGCCGGCCGGCGCCTCGTCCTCGATGCGCTCGAAGGCCGCGATCAGATCGTCGCGCAGCGCCTCGAACCAGGCGCGCGCACGGCTCTTGCGGTCTTCGAGATCGGCGGGCAGCGGCGAGGGCGATGCAGCGGGGTGTTGGCGAGCCTGGGTCATGGCCGGGATCTAGCCCGAATTTCTCCCGGTGGCTACGACCCCTCGCCCGCACCGCCTCCCGCGCGCCACCTCAGTGATGGTGATGCTCGCCAGCGGCTCCGCCGCCGGCGCTCGATGCGCCGAGCCCGCCGACGCGGAACTCGACCTCGATCGTGCCGGCCCGCTCGAAGGTCAGCGTTGCCTTGAAGGTTTCGCCTTCCGCGAGCGCCCGGCGCAGGCCGATGAACATCATGTGATAGCCGCCGGGCCGAAGCTCCACCGTCTTGCCCGGCTCGATCGCAAGGCCGTCGGGCAGCTTGCGCATCGTCATCACGCCATTGGCCGTGCTCATCTCGTGCACCTCCAGGCGCTCGGCGATGCTGGTGCTGCCGCCGATCAGCCGGTCCGGCGTCGAGCCGGTATTGGTGAGCCGGAGATAGCCCGCCCCGACGCGCACCGCGCCGGGCGTCGCCCGTGACCACGGCGCCTCGATGCGCAGCCCGGCCTGCTCGAAGACCGGCGCCGCAGCCGCAGCGTGGGCGTGACCACCGGCCGGTCGCTCGCCCGAGGCCGCGAGGATGCGCAGGGCCGGCGCGGGCGCGCGCAGGCCGGCCGCGGACTGACCTGCCGCCGGCGTCTCGACCCAGCGCTCCTCGCCGCTGGCGCAGGTCTGGACGACCGGGAAATAGAGCGTCGCACCGGCCTCGGCCGCGGGATCGATCTGGCTGACGAAGGTGAATTCGTCGAAGAAGTCGTTCGGCAGATTGCCGCCGGACCAGACGATCTCGGCGACGCCCTCGCGCAGCTCGCGGCCGTGCGACTGATAGGGCTTGGCATAGGGCCTGACGGTCGTCGCCACCGTCCAGCCGGGCTTCGGCATCGGCTTGACACCGTAGACCCCCTCGGGGATCTGGACGCGGATGGCGGTCGTCGCCTCGCGGCCGCAGCCGTGCGGCACGGAGAGCGTGCCGCGGTAGGCGGCGCCGGCGGTCGCTTCGCGGCGCTGCAGGGTGACATGGGCCTCGGCGACACCGGCGAGGCCGATGAGGCCGAGCCCGGCCAGAGCGAGGGTCCTGAAAGGCACTGATTTCGTCATGGGGTGATCCTTCCGATCGAAACGCATGTGAAGGGGCGAGGTTCTAGAACTGGTAGCGCAGGCCGCCGTAGATGCTGCGGCCGGTGCCCGGATAGAAGGTTGCGGTGCTGGCGGCATTGTACTGCACGACCGGGCCGAAATCGCTGATGTAGCGCCTGTCGGTCAGGTTGCGCAGGTCGAGGAACAGGTTCGCGCCATTGGGCAGCCGGGCGGTCGCCTGCAGGCCGAGCAGCGCATAGCCGCCAACACGGAACGTGTTGCGGTAGTCGACGAAGGCACCTTCCGGCACGATGTCCAGGGTCGGCGTCACGCTGAAGCCGGCCGGATGGCTGTAGGTCAGCGAGGTGCGCAGAACATGCTGCGGCACGCCGGGGATGACATTGTTGCCGTAGACCGCGTCGTTGACGAACCGGAAGTCCGAATAGTTCCACACCTGGCGGAGCGTCAGGCTGTCGTCATGGCCGGTGAGGTTGCGGGCAAGGTCGATGCTGGCACCGAGCTCGATGCCCTGCAGCCGCGTCTGCGCCGCGTTGAAGGTGGAGGCGGGAATGCCCGGTCCGGTATTGTATTGCAGCATCTGGTTGCGCAGTTCCGAGCGGAACAGCGTGACGTCCCAGGCGAACCGGTCGTAGCGGCCCCGGGTTCCGGCCTCGTAGGTCCAGGCATTCTGCGCCTTCAGCGGCACGAAGGCGCCGGGCCGGCTCGTCTGCTGCGTCAGGTCGGTGAAGTCGGGCACATCGGCGCTGCGGGTGACATTGGCGAAGACCTGGATGTCGCGGAGCGGCTCGTAGATCAGGCCGACACGCGGATTGAAACCGGAATAGGTCACGGCCGCGTCGTAGCGCACCGGCGCCGGCGTATTGAGGTTGGTCATCGCCTCGTAGCGCCGCTCGGCCGTGAAGGCCTTGGCGCCAAAGGTCAGCGCCACCTCGGGCAGCACGAAGAAGCGGTTCTCGAACCAGGCCTCGTAGTTCGACGCGACCTGCCGGCCGTTGACCGTCATCGCGCCGCGCGCGCCGCCGAGATTGAGGAACTGCTGCACCGCATTGTTGCCCGCGAAGATGCGCGCGCCGACGATCAAGTCGTTGCGGAAGCCGCCGAGATTGAACGAGCCGGTGAAGCGCGGCGAGAAGCCGTAGGTCCAGCCGTCCTGGTCCAGCACCTGGAAGATCGGGTGATGCAGTTGCTTGTGGATGGCCCAGCTGGTGAGGTCGAGCTGGCCGACGTCGAGCCTGATCGTGGTGACGTTGGCAAGGCGCTGGACATAGGTGTTGCGCGCCTGGTCGCCGCTCACCGCGCCGGCATTGGCGAGGCGCGGATTGTTCATCGCCTGGCCATAGGTGACCGAGCCCGGCAGCTTCACGTCGGTATAGTAGGCGCCGAAATAGAAGCGCGTCTCCAGCCGGTCGGAGAAGCGGTAGCCGACATTGCCGTTGATCTGGCCGAGATCCTGCCGCTCGTGCTGGCGCCAGCCGTCCGAATGGGTATAGGTGCCGCTGATGGCGAAGTCCCAGGGGCCGAGCACGCGCGACACCGCGCCCTGCGCGCGCACCGTGCCGAAGCTGCCGCCGTCGATCCGGACCATGTTCGGAGCGGTCGCGGTATGCGCCGTCGGCGTCACCGCATTGATCGCGCCGCCGAGTGTCGAGCCGCCGAACGGCAGAGCGTTGCCGCCACGGAAGACCTCGATCGCCCTGAGACTGAGCGGATCGATCTGGTAGAAGTCGCCCGAGCCGTCGGCGAGATTGGTCGGCACGCCGTCCTGCAGGATCTCGATGCCGCGCGTGTGGAACGAGCGCGCGATGCCGGAGCCGCGGATGGAGAGGCGGATCTCCTGGCTGTAGCGGTTCTGGACGAAGACGCCGGGCGTTTCGGCGAGCGTGTCCCTCAGGGTCGCGGCATAGGTGTTCTGATAGGTCTCGGCATCGACGAAGCTGACGGAGCCGGGCGTCTGGTCGAGCTGCCGGCGCTGGTCGGCAATGCCGGGCGCGGTCAGCGAGCCGGCCGCTCGGGCCGCTTCGACATTGATCACAGGCAGTTCGATATTGGCGCCCGCGCTCTGGGCGAAGACTTCGGACGAATGGAGAAGGGCCACGGCCGCGATGGCCGCCCTCGAGGTGCTGGACATGGGATTTCAGCTGTTCGACGCGTCGGGATGATCACGAAACGCCCACGCGGACGAGCCGGCAGGCGCGACGAAGGCAGTGATCAGACGGCGACAGGCGGAGCGCGCGGCGGGCGTGTGCCGTCCCAGCCGATGAAGGCATAGGCGGGCAGGACCGGCGCATAAAAGACCACGGGCGCGCGCGGCGCCACGGGCTCGGCGACATCGGAGGCGATGACGTCGGCAAGCGCGACCGTCGCCGGCATGGCGACGCCGCAGAGCGCGCAGTGCTGGTGCAGATGGAGCGTCTTGGCGCCATCGGGATCGCCACCCGGCGCAATCGTCAGGCCATCGAGGCTGCAGATGATGACGGGGCCGGCCTGTGCCGCATCCAGCGCGGAGGCGCTGCGGTTGATGGCACCGATGAGGCCGGTCGCGGCGACGACATAGGCCAGCAGCGCAACGACGAGGCTGCGCCAGGTCCGACAGCGATCGCCCCGAAAGATGGCCATGAAGCGAGGACTAACGCCGCTCCGCGCGCGAAGTCAATCGCACATGTGGGCCTGCCGGGTCGATCTGGGCCGGCGCAATGTCGCAGTTGTGCTATCCTGGCCGCGAAGTCGCCGCGAGAAAGGCCAGCCATGCGCGCGAAAGAGGGAATGGTCGTGCCGATCAAGCCGAAACCAGATGCCAGGGCATCGGGTCTCGCCCGGCTGTCGCCGCGCCTGCGCATCGTCTTCGGCAACGCCGCCCGCCTCGGCCCCGGCAAGATCGACCTGCTGGAAGCGATCGGCCGCACCGGCTCGATTTCGGCGGCGGGCCGCGAGCTCGGCATGTCCTATCGGCGCGCCTGGGTGCTGGTCGACGCCGTCAACAAGATGTTCACCCGGCCTCTGGTGACCGCGACCACCGGCGGCGTGCAGGGCGGCGGCGCCCAGCTCACCGACTTCGGCCGGGGCGTGGTCGCCGCCTACCGGCGCGTCGAGGCCCGCACCCTCGATGCGATCCGCGAGGAACTGGCGCCGTTCGGCGCCGACATTGCTGGGGAGTGATCAGGCGAGAATGTTCAGTGCCGGGACCGGCGCCACCGGGCCGGCCGAGCCGCCGGCCTGGAGCGCGATCGCCATCTGGCCCATCGTATCGCCGAGCCGATCGATCTGCGCGACCATGGCTCTGGCCGTCGCTTCCGCCTCGCGGGCATCGCCGTCGGCGGGCTTGCGTGCCTTGAGCCTGCGCGCAGCCTCTTCGATCAGCCGCTTCACCTCGTCGGCGGCCTGCCTGAACGTATCGAGCGCCTTCCGGTCGGCCTCGTTCGCCGCCGCCTTGGCGTCGCGCTTCGCGACGGCGTCCTGATAGGCCCGTGCGGCCTCTTCGCGTGCCGAGGGCTTGCCGGCTTCGGTCCTGCCGGCCGCATCCGGCGCGCCCGCCGGCGGTCCTGCCGTAGAGGGAGCAGCTTCCGTCCCGCCGTGCTCGGCGCCGACTTCACCGGCCTTGTCGACCGGCGGTGCGGCCGTATCGGCCGTGCCCTGCCCGGCAGCGGCGCCGGTGTCCGGCGCTCCGGAGGCGAGACTGCCGGATCCCGCGGCCGCGCCATATTCCCGTGCCGCCTCGCGGATGTCCTGGGCGATCTGCTTGGCTTGACGCGCCGTCGTCTTCGGGTCGCCGCTGAGCATGCGGAGCATCTGCAGCTTCTTGCGCGCCAACTCCAGTTTCTGCAGAGCCGCGGCCTTGCGCTGCTCGGTAGCGGCGGAGCGGACCTCGTCGAGCCGGGCGAGAACCGTGCGCGAGGCCTTCTGCGCTTCGCTCGTCGCCTTCGACAGGACCGTCTCGCCGGCCTTGCCGTCGCGCTCGCCGGACACGAGCAGCAGGAGCTGCGACGGGCGGCCTGCCGTCCCCTGCGCCGCGGCGCCCTGGCCGGAGGAAAGGGTGTTGATCCGCATTGCGCGCTCCATGCAGCCGGCCTGCCGCGGCGCGATTCCGCGCGGGCCTCGCCACCATCAAGGGTTGCATCGATAAACGAACCGTTAACCACGTCCGGCACCGGCGAGAGGCCGTCATGCACCGCAACGGCCGCGGCGTCAGCCGGCCGAGCCGCCGGCGGCCTTGAGGCCGGGCAGGCTGCGCTCGTCGATACCGACGGCCTTGACCAGCGCGGTGACGTCGTCGCCGACGTCGAGACCGAGATCCTCCATGGCGAGCCGGGTCGCGAAGGCGACGAGCCGTTCGCCGCCGGTCAGGGCGATGGTGGCCAGGGCGAAAGGGCCGTCGTCGACATCGATCGCGACGATGCGCCCGGCCAGCATGGTGCGCACGCTCATCTGGCCGGGCCGGCCGACGGCGAGCGTCACATTGGTCGCCCTGACGGCGACGCGGACCGGCGAGGCGGCCGGATCGATCAGCCCCGGCACGGTGATCTCGCCGGCGGGATGGCCGAGCACGGTCACGCCGAAATCGCTGATCTGGCGGATCACCGTGCCTGTGACGAAGGACACCGCGTCGAAGCGGGCGGTGGCCTCGGCGAGCGATGCCGGCGCCAGCACGGCGGCAGGCGGCCCGTCCGCGGCGACCCGCCCGCGGTCCAGCTTCACCACCTTGGCAGCCAGGCGAGCCACTTCCTCCACCGCGTGGCTGACATAGACGATGGGCATGGCGAACTCGTCGCGCAGCCGCTCGATGAAGGGCAGGATCTCGAGCTTGCGGGCGGAATCGAGCGCGGCCAGTGGCTCGTCCATCAGCAGCAGCCGGGGCGAGGTCAGCAGGGCACGGCCGATCGCGACCCGCTGGCGCTCGCCGCCCGAGAGCGTGCCCGGCCTGCGGTCGAGCAGATGGCCGATGCCGAGCACTTCGACGACCGGATCGAGAGCGATCCGGCGTGCCGCCCTGGGTGTGAACCAGCGGCCATAGGTCAGGTTGGAGCGCACCGAAAGATGCGGAAAGAGCAGCGCGTCCTGGAACACCAGGCCGATGCGGCGCGCATGGGGTGGCACGAAGATGCCCTCCGCCGTGTCGACCAGGACATGGCCGTCGACGGCGATGCGCCCCGATGTTGGCCGTTCCAGCCCGGCAATCAGGCGGATCGCCGTTGACTTGCCCGAACCCGACGGGCCGAACAGCGCGGTCACCCCGCCGTCGGCCTGGAAAGCCGCGGCGAAGTGGAAATCGGTCCGGTCGAGCCGGCAATCGAAAGCGATCATGCGCTGCTCCGCGCCCGATGGCCGCGCTTCAGGACCCAAGCCTCATCTGGCGACCATCGAGAAACCCTCTGCCTCGAAGATCCTGACTGCGGCGGGCGAGCGCAAGTAGGCGAGGAAGGCCGCCGCATCGGGATGGGTCGAGCCGGCCGTCAGCGCGAAGGGATAGAGCACCGGCGGATGGCTGTCGGCCGGGAAGGTGTCGACCACCTTCACGCGCGGCTCGGTCTTGGCATCCGTCGCATAGACGATGCCGTAGCGGGCCTCGCCGCGCGCCACCAGGGCCAGCGCGGCGCGCACATTGTCGGCGCCGGCGATGCGCGGCCGCACCTGGTCCCAGACGCCGAGATGGGTCAGCGCCGCCTGGGCATAGCGTCCGACCGGCACGGCGCGCGGATCACCCGTGGCAAGCCGGGACTCGCCGATCGCCTCGGCCAGCGCGAAGCCCGGCACGATCCTGAGGCTGGTCGCAAGCTCGGTCGGCGCGATCAGAACCAGGCGGTTGGCGAGCAGCGTTTCGCGAGTCGCCGGGCGGATCAGGTTGCGTTCGGCCACCCAGTTCATCCATTCGAGATCGGCGGAGGCGAACATGTCGGCGGGCGCGCCCTGCTCCATCTGCCGGGCCAGTGCCGAGGAGGCGGCATAAGAAAAGGCGACCCGCTTGCCGGTCTCCTTCTGCCACTCGGCCGCGATCGCGTTTAGCGCCGTCTGCAGGCTGGCCGCGGCAAAAACGAGGACCGGCCGGCCCTCCTGGGCGGCCGCGGGCCGGATGGCCGCGAAGGCGAGAACCGCGGCAAGGCCGAGCACGGCGCGGCGGACGAAGAGGCGGGACATGAAGGGCTCCATCGATGATGCGCTATAGCTAGCGGAATATAGCGCGGGGGTCGAGCCGGCATCGACCAGGCCCGGGATCACCTGGCATGCAATGGTGCCGACCACGCCCAGCGCCTTGGTCCGGGCGGCCGGATCAATCCTGCACGGCGGGACGGGCTTGCTTTGGCATGGTCCAGGCGGCAGCCTCCGATCGATATCAGTGCAAGAACGATCAAACGGTCCCCTGCCCGGCCCGCTACATCAGCCGCCATGCCTCAATGCGAGACCGACCATGACCCCTGTCGAGAAAGCCCTCTGGTTCATCGAAGGTCATTTCGCCGACAGCATCGAGCTCGACGACATCGCGGCGGCCGGCGGGGTCTCGCGCTTCTACCTGACCCGGGCCTTCGTCGCCGCCACCGGCCAGTCGGCCGTGCGCTACCTGCGTGGCCGGCGCCTCAGCGAGGCCGCCCGGGCGCTGGCTGCGGGCGCGCCCGACATTCTCGCCGTCGCGCTCGATGCCGGCTACGGCTCGCATGAAGCCTTCACGCGCGCCTTTCGCGATCTTTTCGGCACGACGCCGGAACAGGTACGCGCCCAGGGCCATCTCGACAACGTCACGCTGGTGGAGCCGATCATCATGAACCAGACCCTCCTGCCGCATCTCGAAGAGCCTCGTCTCGTCGACGGGCCGCCGATGGTGATCGTCGGGCTCGACATGCGCTACAGCTGCGAGAGCAGCAAGGCCGTGCCCAGCCAGTGGCAGCGTTTCGCGCCGCATATTGGCAACATTGCCGGCCAGCGCGACGCCGTCGCCTACGGCGTGTGCCACGACGCCGATGACGACGGCAATTTCAACTATCTCACCGGCGTCGAGGTCGACGATGCCGCGCGGGTGCCGAGCGATCTTGCAAAGGTCCAGCTCAAGCCTCAGCGCTACGCCGTCTTCGCTCATCGCGAGCACGTCTCGACCATCCGCCGCACAGTGCACACGATCTGGAGCCGATGGCTGCCGCAATCCGGGCACGAGGTCGCCGATGCGCCGAATTTCGAGCGCTACGGCCCCGAATTCGATGCGCGCACCGGCCTCGGCGGCCTCGAGATCTGGCTTCCGCTGAAGACCTGACGCCGACCCATCGCGACGCCGCCGACCTATAGCCGGGCGGTCTCGAACCAGAAGCGCGTGATGTTTTCGGCCAGTACGCGATAGCCCTCGGACGAGCGCGGCTTGACCACATAGGCATTGGCATTGTCGCGGTAGCAGGCGTCGATGTCGGCCCGCTGCTCGGAGGACGAGAAGATGACCGTGGCATAGCCGCAGGTCTCGTCATTGCTCTTGATGGCCCTCAGCACGTCGCGGCCGTCCATGCCGGGCATGTTGAGATCGAGCAGGATCAAGCCGGGATTGAACGACCTGATGGCGGCGAGCGCTGCCTCGCCGCTGTCGGCATGGCGGATTTCGATGGGAGTGGATGCTCCCTTGAACGCGTTCTCGACGAACAGCACTTCGTCGGCATCGTCATCCACGACGAGCAGACGCCTCGGGGAAGAATTCATCACTGCTCCCAGCCGCCGGACCGGCGGCCTTCGATGTCATCGGCGCGGCAATGTAAGCGTGAATCGGGCGCCGTGAGAATAGCCGGTATCGAGCCCGATCTCGCCATCGTGGCTTTCGACAATGCGCCGGCAAAGGGCCAGGCCAAGCCCCATGCCGGCATAGCGGCTTTCATCGCGGTGCAGCCGACGGAAAATCTCGAAGATCCGCTCGGCATATTGCGGGTCGATGCCGATTCCGTTGTCGGCAATCTGGATCCGCCAGAAGGCTCCCGCGCGCTCGGCGCTGACCTCGACGACCGGTGGATCGCCGCTGCGATATTTCAGCGCATTGGCGAGAAGGTTCTGGAACAGGGTGACCAGCAGTTCCGGATCGCCGGCAATGACCGGCGGATCCTCCGCATCGATCCCGCTGAGCGTGATGCGTGCGCCAGTGTCCTGAACCTCGGCATCGATCAGCGTCATCGCTTCGGCAATGACCCGCGCGAGCGGCACGGGCTCGGCGCGCACCTTCGCATAGGCGACCTGGCTGTAGACCAGCAACGCCCGGATCTGGCGCTGCATGCGCTCGGCGCTCGCCATGATGCGCCGGGCATAGCTGGCCGCCTCCCCGTCGCCTGCCCCGATCCGTGCCTGCAGCATGTCGGCGAACATGTTGACGTGGCGCAGCGGCGCCTGCAGGTCGTGGGACACGATGGCCGAGAACTGCTGCAGCGCCTCGTTGGAATGGCGCAGCTTCAGCTCGTGCGACTGCCGCTCGGTATCGTCGCGCACCATGGCCATGACGTTGGGGCGGTCCGGCCCGACCTTCGCCATGAAGCTGTAGGTGACCTGCACCCAGATCCAGTGGCCATCCTTGTGACGCTGGCGCAGGATGCGCGAGGCGGACGGACGATCCGGCCCGAGCGCTCGGCTGACCGCCTCGACCGCGCCCCGGTCCTCCGGATGGACCGTCTGCGCCGGCGTCATGGTCTGAAGCTCTTGCGCCGTGAACCCGGTCAGCCTGAAGCAGGAGGGCGACGCGAAGGCGATAGGCTCGGACCAGCGGTAGAGCAGGATGACGTCGGTCGAGTTCTCGGCGAGCAGGCGATAGCGCTCCTCGCTGGCCGCCAGCTCCGCGGTGCGCTCCACGACGCGCAGCTCCAGGTCCTGATTGGCCCGCTCCAGCGCTCCGGCCTGCTCGTGGAGCTGGACAGAAGCCCTGGCGAACGCCTCGCCGATCCGGTTGATCTCGGTGATCGGCGTGCGCGGCGCGGCGACCAGCCGGCCGGCGCCGACCGCCGCCGCCGTGTCGGCGAGCGCCGCGCCGGCCAGCGAGACGCGATGGGCCAGCAGCGCCGCCGTTCCGACCGACAGGGTGAGAAGACCGGCGGCGATCAGGAACAGCCGCCAGAGCAGCGCGCCCATCGGCGCCTCCAGCTCGCGCCGGTCGAGGCCGGTCGTGACCATCCAGCCGGCCAGTTCCGAGCGGGAATAATAGGCCAACACCGCAATGCCATCGGGATTGATGCCGCTCCAGGTCCCCTTGCTCTCCGTGGCGCTGGCATAGCCCGGCAGCAGCCGGCCGACCCACTCCGCATGGCCGCGCGACCGGCTGATGATCCGGCCCGTCCGGTCGACGATGGACACCGCATAGGGCGGAGCGACGCCGCGCTCGACCAGGAACTGCGCCAGCGCACCGGGCGTGAAGGTCGAGGACAGGACATAGGCCACCTCGCCATCGCGCAGGGCGGGCACGCTGACGCTCACCACGCTGCGGCCATCGGAAGCGCGCGTGAAGAGATCGGAGACATAGGGCCGCCGGGTGTCGAGCACGCGCTGGTGCCAGAGCGTCGGCAGGTCCTGCGGCAAGGGCGTGCCCAAGGCGAGGCCGGTATCGATGACCACGCGCCCGGAGCGGTCGCGCAGGCGCATCGTCAGGTCCTGTTCGACGAATCGGCGGGCCTGCTGGTCGAAGCGCAGGAAGTCGCCGCCGTCGATCGCCGGCGACGTCGCCAGCGCCTGCAGCACCGCGATGCGCGCGGTCAGCAGGCGGTCGAGATCGCCGATCAGGTCGTCGTTGCGTTCGTTGGCCGCGGCCTCCAGCCGCCGCCATTCGGCGCCGGCATAGCGATAGGTGAGATAGGCGGCGAGGATCAGCGGTGGCAGAGCCAGCGCCGCCGCGAAGGCCGCCAGATAACGTGTTAAGGATCTTGCCCCGACCGCCCCCTGCATGCGCTCCCCCAACGCCCGCCGCTTCCCCGGCATGGCCGCTTGACACGCAGGGTCAAGCATCCTCCTCTATCGTCGCGCGAGTCGGATTCGGCAACCTGCACGTTTGAAGTGTGACAGGATCGTCCCCTGCGGACCGGACCCAGCCGATCAGCGGAGAATGAACGGCGGCATCGTGATGCCGCACCGGGATCACGCATAGCCTTGCCGGAGACGGACATGCGGCAGCTCACCCGCCTGATGATCATCGATGACGAGGTCGACGATGTCGATTTCATGATCCGGTTCTTCGAGGAAGCGCTTGACGGCTGCAGTTTCGAAACCTTCGCCTCGGCCGAGCAGGCGCTGGCGAGGCTTCGTTTCGACGACGCGCGCGGCGACAATCCACCCCTTTCCGACGATCCGGACATCATCATCCTGGACCTCGAGCTCGGCGCCATGAACGGCTTCGATTTCCTCAAGGTCCTGCGCCGCGACGAGACGCTGCGGCAGATCCCGGTCGTGGTGATTTCCGGCAGCGACAGCCGCCAGGCCGTCGACAAGGCCTATGAGGCCGGCGCCAATGCCATGTTCCGCAAGCCCGGCTCGCTCGACGACTATCGCGCCATGATCAGCTCGATCGTCGACTATTGGTCGAAAACGGCCCGCCACGCCGCCTGAGCCGGGCTCAGGCGCCGATGATGGCAGGCTGCGCGTCGTGACGCCCGCGCGGCGCTCGGGCGCCCGTTGTGGCGTGGGGCGGCGCGCTGCCTTCAGGGTTCAGGCCGAGATCGCCCGGGGCGCCATGTCGCGCAGCACGTCCAGGAACCGGTCGATATCGGCGTCGTCGTGCGCGGCCGACACCGAGAAGCGCAGCAGCACCTCGCCGCCCGGCGTCGCCGGCGGGATCAGCAGATTGACATAGATGCCGCGCGCCAGGAGGTCGCGCCAGAAATCGAGGCCCTGGACGAGGCCGCGCATGCGGATCGAGCCGACGGGTCCCGGCGCGGCGCTGAGGCTGTAGCCGAGCGCCTCGACCCCCTCGCAGAAGCGCCTGGCCTTGCGCCACATCGAGGCGCGCAGATCCGGCTCGCTGCCGATGATGCCGATGGCCGTGCTCGCCGAGGCGACGACGGCCGGCGGCAGCGAGGCAGTATAGAGATAGGCGCGCGCCAGGAAGCGCAGTGCCTTCAGCGCCGGATGGTTGGTGACGCAATAGCCGCCGATGACGCCCACGCTCTTGGAGAAGGTGCCGACAATGGCATCGACGAGATGTTCGGCATCCTGCGCCTCGGTGACGCCGCGGCCGTTCTCGCCGTAGATGCCGAGGCCATGCGCCTCGTCGACGAAGACGAGGGCGCCATGCTCCTTGGCGACGGTGCCGAGCTTGCGGACTTCGCCGACATCGCCCCAGACCGAATAGAGGCCTTCCAGCACCACCAGGATGCGCGAAGCCGGCACTGTCGCTTCCTTGAGCAGCCGATCGAGATCGGCCGGATCATTGTGCTTGAACGGCTTGAAGGTGGCGCCGCTCGCCCGGCAGGCATCGATGATGCTGGCATGGCAGTGGCTGTCGTAGAGGATGAGGTCGCCATCGCTCGCCAGGCCGCAGATCGTGCCCATATTGGCCATGAAGCCGGTCGAGAAGACGATCGCGTCCGGCCGGTCGTAGAAGCGGGCGATGACCCGCTCCAATTGGACGTGGCCATCCTGGTTGCCGGAGGCGACCCGCGAGGCGGTGGAGCCGGTGCCCCATTGGCGCAGCGCCTGTTCGGCGGCGGCAATGCAGCGCGGATCGAAATTGAGCCCGAGATAGCTGTTCGTGCCGAACAGTGTCGTGTGCCGGCCGTCGATGACGGCATGGACCGGCCCCTCGAACCGCTCGATCTGGACCCGCAGGGGATGGTCGGCATTGCCGACCGACCGATCGAGCATGTCGCCGATCATGCCGACCCGGCGCAGGATTCCCTGGAGTTGCTGGGTACCGGCCGCGTGTTCGGACCGCGAGGTGGGCTGCACTGGGCTATCCGACATGGGCGCTGAGGCTACCTTCAACCGGCTGGGTGACCGCTGACTTTATGTCACGACAGTGACGCTATAGTCACCCTGGCGGAAGCCGGCAAGCGCCGGCTCGGCTCAGCCGCCGAGCCGGTAGTAGCGGGCAAGCCCCCACTGGAACAGGCGCACGGGGATGAAGGCCCGCGCGGCGACCAGGATCCGCTGGGCGATCGGCCCGACGACATAACGCGGCCCGGTCGCCCGGCCCTCGACAATGGCGACGATGCGCCCGGCCACACCGTCGGCCGGCGCCCCCGCTCGCTCCTCGGCCTCGAATGTGGCAAGCGCCCGCCCGAACGGCCCGGCATAGGCCGAATCCGGGCTTTCGGCCGCCCGTGCCTTGCGCCGGTTGTCGACGACGCTGGTCGCGGTGTCGCCGGGCGCGACCAGCGTGACCTGGATGCCGAAGGACTTCAGCTCCAGCGCCAGGCTCTCGCTGAGGCCCTCGAGCGCATATTTGCTGGCGCTGTAGAGACCCTGGAACGGCAGGCCGACCCGCCCGGCCAGCGAGCCGACATTGACGATGACGCCGCTTTTCTCCGCGCGCATGGCCGGCAGCACCGCCTGCGTCAGGCGCAAGGCCCCGAAAAGATTGGTCTCGAGCACCGCCCTCGCTTCGTCCGGTGCGGTGTCCTCCACCGCGCCCGCCAGCACCAGGCCGGCATTGTTGACCAGCGCGTCGATGCGCCCCTGCTCGGCCAGCACGGTCGCGACCGCCGCGGCGCAGGAGGCCTCCCCGGTGACGTCGAGGCACAGCATGCGCCAGGGCGCCTGATGGCGCTCGGGATCGCGGCTGGTGCCATAGACGATATGGCCTTTGGCATGCAGCAGCGTGGCCGTCGCGCGGCCGATGCCGGAAGACGCCCCGCTGACCAGAACGACCTTGGCTCGCTTCATGCCGCCTCCCAATCCCCGGCCCCACCCCTCTTGTCGAGGGTTGCGGCCGATTGGGCAAGAGCATGGGCGATCCGCCGTTCGGCCGCGGCTCACATGTCCGTGCGCTCCTCGGCGACTTCGCGCCGCTCGGCCATGTTGAAGCGGCCGGCATAGATCGGCCGGCCGCCGGTCGTCGGTCCGGGATATTGGACGATCAGGATGTCGCCGCCGGTCGCCGTCTCGAACTTGCCTTCGAAATGCGGATCCGGATGGAAGATCATCGTTCCCGGCTTGCAGAGCGTGTCGTCGATGCGGAATTCGCCGCTGAGAATGTACCAGACCTGCGCGAAATCGTGGTTGTGCACCGGGTGATGCGCGCCGGGCTCCAGCCTGAGGATGCCGGCATTGGGCTCGGTCGGCCGCTCCGGCCGCGGATGGAACAGCATCTTGCCGGTCTCGCCCGGCCAGCGGATGGTCTCCCAGTCGATATCGTCGATATGTTTGATCTCGTAGGGCAGATGCTGGCCGGCGGGTGTCAGGGCAACCGTCTGCATGATGTTTCTCCCTCGCTCGTCTTCGTTACTCCCCGCGCATCGCGGGCGATGCGGTGGGTCGCGCCTAGCTCGTCCTGGTTCTGCCCGGCCGCATCGCGGGCGATGCGGTGGGCACTCTCCACCAGTCGAAATGTTCGGCCTTCAGCGGAGACTTCGCGACCACCATCAGGATGCGTGCATCCTCCTCGCCGACATTGTCGGCGCGGTGCGGCAGTTCGGAATTGAGGAAGATTCCCTCGCCCGGCCCGAGGTCGAAGCTTTCGGCGCCGACATGGAAACGGATGCGGCCGCCGATCACGTAACAGTATTCCTGGCCCGGATGGGACACCATCAGATCCATCCGGTTGCGGCGTGGAAAGATGAGGTGGAAGACTTCGAGATCGTCATGCGGCCGGCCGCCAGCGAAAAGCTGCCAGCGATAGCCGGTGCTCGCGACGGTCTCCGCCGCCGCGTCGTCGCCGGCGCGATGCACCGTCACATGACTGCGCGACTGGTCCGGCGCACTGTCGAACAGCTCGCCGACACCGACCTCCAACACCTCGGCGATCTGGATCAGATTGGCGACGGAGCTCGACACCTGGCCGCGTTCGAGACGCGACAGGAAAGCGTCCGACAGCCTCGTTCCGTCAGCGAGATCCTTCAGCCTCATGCCGCGCGCCTCGCGCAAGGCCCGGATGCGGGCGCCGAGACTGGTCAGGGCTTCATCGTGTGCGCTCATGAACGGAAGCGTCAGCCAGAATTACGCACAAGTCAATAAAAATTGCTTATCGAGCAAATTCAAACTGGCAATTCGGTTCATTTCTATGGCCGCAAGAGGCCCTCAAAGGCGCCTGCCTTGCTTGTCATGCAATTGACGGGATGCGGAAGTCCTGGAATCGACCTGGGGACGGCGCCGGCCCGGCCTTGATCGCGACAGCGCCGCCGCCGATCCTGCCGGGCCTGCCGCTTGCGGCCGGGCGAACCGTCTCGCAGACATCCGGCCGCGCCATGCTGATCGATGCTCACCACCATTTCTGGCAGATCGCCCGCGGCGACTACGGCTGGCTGACACCGGCTCTCGGTGCGATTCACCGCGATTTCGGGCCGGCGGATCTGCGCCCCCTCACCGCCCGCCACGGCATCGGCGCGACCATCCTGGTTCAGGCGGCTCCGACCGTCGCCGAAACCCGCTTTCTCCTGTCGATCGCCGCGGCGGAGCCGTCGGTGGCCGGCGTCGTCGGCTGGGCCGACTTCGACGCGCCCGACGCGCCGGCAGCGATCGCGGAGCTCGCCGGCAACCCGCTGCTCGTCGGCCTCAGGCCGATGGTCCAGGACATGGCCGACGACGACTGGCTCGCCCGGCCGGATCACGCCCCCGCCTTCGAAGCGCTGGAGCGGCACGGGCTCGTCTTCGACGCCCTGGTGCTGCCGCGCCACCTTCCCCGGCTTGCCGCGGTCGCCCGGCGCCACCCTGGGCTCAGCATCGTCATCGACCATCTGGCAAAGCCGCCGATCGCCGAAGGCCGGCTCGACCCGTGGCGCGCCGACATGGCGGCCCTAGCGGCGCTGCCCAATGTCGCCTGCAAGCTGTCGGGCATGGTCACGGAGGCGGCTGCCGGCTGGACGGTCGACCATCTCAGGCCCTATGCCGACCATGTCCTGGCGGCGTTCGGCCCGGGGCGCGTGCTGTGGGGCTCCGACTGGCCGGTGGCGACCCTCGCCGCAAGCTATGACGACTGGGTCGGCGCCACCGAGGCGCTGCTGGCGGCAATGCCGCCGGCAGAGCGCGCGGCCATACGCGGCGGCAATGCCGCACGCCTCTATCTCGGGCGCCGTGGCCGGCCGTTGCGGCCGTGACGCGTCAGGCCTTGCGCAGGTTCCAGAACACCGGCCCGCTTGCCTGCAGCACGTCGGTGACGACGTTGCGATAGAGCGTCGGCTGGCGGATCTGGCCGAGCGGCACATAGGGTGCCGTCTCGAAGGCCCGCTGCTCCATGGCGGCCGCGGCCTGTTTCTGCGCCGCTTCGCCCGTGGCGGCGAACCAGGCCGTCCGCAGTTCCTCCAGCCGCGCGTCGGTCGGCCAGCCGGACCAGCCGGCCCGGCCGGTGCCGCGCAACGCGACGTGGGAGGCCGGGCTCATGAACTCCGCCGCGGCGCCGGTCGTATGGAAGATGTTCCAGCCGCCCTCCTCGGCGGGCTTCTGCGAGGCGCGCCGCGCGAGCAGACTGCCCCAGTCCGTCGTCACGAGGTCGACCTGCATGCCGAGCCGCTTGAGGAGGTCGGCGGTCACCTCGCCGAGCGGGGAGAGCAGCGGCTGGTCGGCGGAGGCCAGGATCACCACCTTGCGGCCGTCATAGCTGCTCGCCTTGAGCATGGCGCGCGCCTCATCGAGGCGCCCATCCATGATCGACGAGCCGGTGCCGGTCGAGAACGGCGTGCCACAAGGGAAGAAGGCCTTGCATTCGCTGTAGAGCTTGGCGTCGCCCGCCATGGCCTGCAGGTAGTCGGCCTGATTGACCGCGCGCAGCACCGCCCGACGCACGGCGACGTCGTCGAAAGGCGGAACCAGGCTGTTGAAGCGCATCAGGCTGTAGATGCCGACGGGGTCGAGCGACGTGATGGTGTAGCCGCGCTGGCGCGCGACCAGCGGCAGCAGGTCGGGCGCCGGGATTTCCAGCCAGTCCATCTCGCCGGTGCGCATGGCCGACATGGCGGTGGAATTGTCGGCCATGGTGTGCCACTGCACGCGCTGGACATTGACCACCTTGCCGCCGGCCAGGCCATCGGGCTTCTCGTTGCGCGGAACATAGCCGTCGAAACGGGCATAGGCCGCACCCGCCCCCTGGCGCCATTCACCGGCGAGGAAGCGGAACGGGCCGGACCCCACCGCCTCCTTGATCTGCTGGTTCGGGTCGGTCAGAGCGAGCCGCTCCGGCATCATGAAGGGCACCGGCCCCGACATCTTGCCGAGCGCGTCCGGCAGCAGCGGGAACGGCGCCTTCAAGCGGAACCGCAGCGTGCGGTCGTCGACCACCGCAAGTTCGTCGGTCGCGGCCATCAGCGTCTGGCCGAAGCCGTCGCGCGCCGCCCAGCGGCGGATGCTGGCCACGCAATCGCGCGCCAGCACCGGCGCGCCGTCATGGAATTTCAGGCCCTCGCGCAGCCGGATCGTGCAGGTCTTGCCGTCATCGGTCACATCATGGCCTTCGGCCATTTGCGGCCGGACCTTGAAGCTCGAATCCAGCGAGAACAGCGTGTCGAAGACCATGTAGCCGTGGTTGCGCACGACGTAACCGGTGGTCCAGATCGGATCCAGCGCGGCAAGATCGGTCGAGGGAATGAACTTGAGCGTGCTGACCGGCTGCGCCACGGCAGGCCGGGCGAGCGCCGCCGCGGCGCCGGCAAGCGCGGCGAGCGCCGTGCGCCGTGACAGGGAGGAATGCGACGTCCTGGCCATGGTCGCCCCTCAGGCTTTGGCGAAGGGATCGGCGACGCGCGGCCAGAACGGCGTTGCGAGCTTCGTATAGGGAATTTCGGCATAGTCGAACTGCAGGGCGCCGGGGCTCGACACGTAGCGGATCTCGCGTGCGAGCGGTGCGAAGCCGGCCTGGAAATGCTGCGAGGACTTGACCGCGACGAGACGCTTGTCGTCGAGCCTGAGGCCGAGGCCGGTAAAGGCGTCGGGCGAGAAGGTCTGGGCCCTGACGGAGACGAGAACGAGATCGATGCCGTCGGCGGAGACCCAGACGCTCTGGCCGAGCCGCGAGCGGCCGCCGCTGAGCCCCGACTGCGAATGGTCGGCGACGACACGCATGACCGTCACCATCAGGTCGACCGGATCGCCGGAGACCGGCCCGCATTTGCCGCCGACGCGCAGGAGGAAGCGTGCGCCCTCGCCGGCCTCGGCGCAGAACTGGACCGCCTGCGGATCCCAGAAGCAGCCGAGCGCCGCGCCGGTGACGCCGCGCTCGATCAGACGCTTCAGGATGAAGGTGCTGTCGGCGGGCGCGCCGCCGCCGGGGTTGTCGGCGGCATCGGCCACGACGAGCGGCCCAGCGCCGCCGGCAAGGGCGGCGTCGATGGCATCGTCGATCGTGTCGAGCCGCGCGGCGACCGCATCGCGCAGATCCCAGAGCTCGCGGCCGAGCCGGGCGGCGGTGGCGGCGGCCTTGGCCTCGTCGCCATCGGCAATCACCACGACCTTGGCGCCGACGTCGGGCACGTCGGCCCAGGGAAAGCCATGGCCGAACGACACCGAGAGGATGCCGTCCTTGCCCTCCATCGCCATCATCCGGTCGACATAGCCCCGCATGGGCTGGAGCGTCGGCCGATAGGTCGAGATCATCCGGCAATCGTAATAGGCCATCACCGGCTGCGTCCGGCCGGTCGCGGCATCGAGGCACAGGCGATAGAGCTCCGGCGCCCGGTCGCCGATATCGGTGTGCGGATATTCCTTGAAGGTCACGATGGCGGTCGCCGACCGGCGCATCAGCTCGGTGAGATGGCAGTGGAGGTCGAGCTCGATGCCGACCTTGGCCCTGGGCCCGACCACCGCGCGCACCTTGGCGAGCGTGTCGCCCTCGCAGTCGTCATAGCCTTCGGCAACCATCGCCCCGTGCATGAACAGGAGCACGACGTCGACAGGCATGGCCGCCTTCAGGTCGGCGATCAGCGTGTCGCGCAGGTCCTCGTAGACCTGGCGCAGCGTTGTGCCGGCGGGCTGGGCGAAGGTGCAGATGCTTTCCACCACCTCGTGGCCTTCGGCCTCGCCGAGCTGGCGCCAGGCGATCAGGGGGATATTGGCAACCGTCGCGGGATGCCGGCTGCCATCGTTGCGGAACCAGTCGCGGCCACCCGAGAAGGCCTCCCTGCCGGTCGGAATGGGCGAGAAAGTGTTGGTTTCCGTGGCGAGCGTCGCCATGAAAATCTTCATGCCCTCAACTCCAGAGCACCGGGCGGCGTCCCACACGCGCTTCTATCCGGGCGCGCCATTGTCACCAGCCTTCGTGGCGAATGACAAGCGCATTTTTCAATTTCGTTGAATCATTTAGTGTATCAACTAAATCGATAGCCAATCTCGCGAGACCGTTTTGCCTCTGCTAGAACGGATGGCGACCATGACGATCAACGCCCCTGCTTCCCCCCGCCCCCTGCTCGGTGACTGCCTCAAGGCCGCGCGGCGGGCCCGCAACCTGACCCTGAAGGATGTGTCGGAACGGACCGGCATGGCGCTCTCGACCCTGTCCAAGGTCGAGAACCATCAGATGTCGCTGACCTATGACAAGCTGCTGCAGCTCAGCGCCGGTCTCGGCATGGAGGTCGCCGAGCTGTTCCACCCGGTCGGCGCGGCGGCCCCCGCGAGCGCGGTGCCGACCGCCCGGCGCAGCGTCAGCCGCGGCGGCGAAGGCCAGTTCATCCGCACCCACGCCTATGGCTATCACTATCAGTGCACGGAGCTGCTCGGAAAGCGCATGGTGCCGATCATCGCCGAGCTGCAGGCGCGCACACTGGAGGAGTTCGGCCCGCTGATGCGCCATGCCGGCGAGGAATATCTCCTGGTGCTGGAAGGCCGGGTCGCCGTGCACACCGAGTTCTACGCGCCCGAGATCCTCGAGGCCGGGGACGGCATCTATATCGACAGCACCATGGCGCATGCCTATCTCAATGCCGGCGCCGGCCGGGCACGGGCGATCTGCGTGTGCAGCGCCGACAATCCCGATCTCTACGAGCAGTTGCAGGAGCTGGCCCGCGGCGCGATGCCGCCGGGCTAGCGGCGCGACGCGCGGCAGAACCGCGCCACTCCGATCAAGCCCTGGCCTGCTCGTACTCCTCGCGCAACTGCTGTCGCAGCACAAATTTCTGGATCTTGCCCGAAGCCGTCGACGGCAAGGCGTCGCGAATTTCCAGGCGTTCGGGATAGAACTGCCGCGCCAGCTTCTGCGCGTCGAGGAAGCGCACCATTTCCGCGAAATCGAAGGCCGCGCCCTGCCGCGGCACGACGAATGCACAGGCCCGTTCGCCCAGGCGATCGTCGGGATAGGCGACGATCGCGATCTGCTGCACGGCGGGGTGGCCGTAGAGCAGCGCCTCGACCTCGACGACCGGGATATTCTCCGCGCCGCGAATGATCACGTCCTTCGAACGGCCGCAGATCCGGATGTAGCCCCTGTCGTCCATGCGGGCGAGATCGCCGGTGTGAAACCAGCCGTCCGCATCGGTGGCATTCCATTGCGGACGCTTGAGATAGCCGACAAAGTTGGAACAGCCGCGCACATGGAGTTCGCCCTCGATGCCCGGCTCCTGCGGCGTGCCGTCGCCGCCACGGACCTGCAGCTCCATGCCCTCCAATGCGAAGCCGTCGGTATTGACCGAACGCTCCGGCGGATCGTCCGGCGAGACGAGGCTGACCGCGCCGTTCTCGGTCATGCCCCAGGCCGAGATCACCTTGGCACCGAGCGCCTTCTCGGCGCGCTCGACCACCGGGCCGGGAATGGCGGTTCCGGCGCAGAGGAAGATGCGCAGGCTCGAGCAGTCGGTCCGCTCGGCCTCGACGACCGCCGCCAGATCGATCAGGAACGGCGTCGAGGCCATGGTGAAGGTGATCCTCTCGCGGGCGACCAGCCGGGCGGCCAGCGCCTTGTCCCACATATCGGTCACGACCAGCGGGGCATGCAGCATGAAGGGCAGCAGAACGCCGTACATGAAGCCGGTCTGGTGAGCCATGGGCGAGGCCATCAGCACGATGTCGCTGGCACCGAGCCGGAGCCTTTCGGCATAGGCGGCGAGGTTGGCGAACATGGTGTTGGCCGTATGCATCACCCCCTTCGGCTCGCCCGTCGTGCCCGACGTGTAGATGAGCTGGCAGACATCGTTGGCGCCGCTGCGGTCGCGCGCGCTCCTCGCGCGCGCACCGGCAACCTCGGCCTCGAGTGCCGGATCGAGCAGCGCGCGCTCGAAACTGTTCGATCCTTCGCCACCGGCGACGACGACATGCCTGAGATCGGGCAGGTCGGGTCGCATCGCCTCGGCCATGGCTTCGTGGTCGAAGTTGCGCAGAGTCTTGGGCACGACGAAGACCGGCACCTCGCCATGCCGCAACATGAAGCGCAGCTCGCGCTCCCGGAAGATGGGCATGACCGGATTGAAGACGATGCCGAGCTTGCAGCAGGCCAGATAGAGAACCAGGAACTCCCAGGAATTCGGCAACTGGCAGGCCAGGATGTCGTCGCGTTTCAGGCCAAGCCTCACCAAGCCGGCGGCGGCGCGCCACGACAGGCGATCGAGCTCGGCATAGGTGAATGCAGCCCGCGCCTCGGTGCCGACGCGGATACCGACGAGAGCCGTCGCGTCCGGCTTTTCGGCGAGGCAGGCCTCGAAGTGATCGAGCGGGGTCTTGCCTTGCCAGAGGCCGGCGGCCTCCATCCGGGCGCGGCGCGGCGCGACCAGCACGGCGTCGAATTTCATGATCGTTCCTCCCTTGACGCGGGCGGCAGGCCGCCTCTTGTTCACGCCGCGACCGCAGCCCTCCCGGCACGCTCGCGGGCGATGATGTTTTTCATGACGTGCGCGGTGCCATCGCCGATCTGCAGGCCCAGAACGTCGCGCAGCCGCTGCTCGAATGGCAGCTCGGTCGAATAGGCCGCATGGCCGTGGATCAGCAGGCACGCATGGATCGTCTCGTAGGCGATGAGCGGCGGCCACCATTTCGCCATCGCGGCCTCCGCGACATGGGGCAGGCCGTTGTCCTTCAGCCACAGGGCGTTGAAGCTGAGCAGGCGCGCGGCTTCCACCCTGGTGTCGAAATCGGCGAGCTGATGGGTGATGCCCTGGAACGCGCCGAGCGGCTTGCCGAAGGCCTTGCGCTCGCCGATATAGGCCCATGTTTCGTCCAGCGACTGGCGCGCCGTGCCGAGACATTGCAGGCCGATGAGCGAGCGCGAGAAATCGAAGCCCTGCATTACCTGCACGAAGCCCCTGCCCTCCTCGCCGAGCAGGTGATCGGCCGGCACTTTGACATTGTCGAAGAAGATCGAGCCGCGGCCGATCGCATGCTGGCCGAGATCGGTGAAGCGGGTCGTCGAGATGCCGGGCAGGTCCATTGGAACGAAAATGGCAGAGACGCCCCGCGCGCCATCCTCCGGCCTGCCGGTGCGGGCAAAAACCACGGTTCCGGCCGCCTGGTCGGCCACCGATATCGAGGTCTTCTCGCCGTTGATCACATAGTGCCCGCCGGAGCGCTCCATCCTCAGGCCGAGATTGGCCGCGTCCGAGCCGCCGCGCGGCTCCGTCAGCGCGATCGCGATCATGACCTCGCCGGCGATCAGTCGCGGCAGCCAGTGGCCCTTGATGTCGGCATTCGCGAAATTGGCGAGGATCTGGCCGTTGAGCGAAGCCAGGACATTGACATAGCCGACATTGAAGTCGGCCCGCGCGATCTCCTCGATGATGGCGCCGGAATAGATGCTGCCGGCGCCGAGGCCGCCGAACTGCTCCGGCAGTTCCGGGGCGATCAGGCCGAGGCTGCCCATGCGGCGCACCAGATCCTTGTCGAAGGCGCCGGCCGCCTCGCGACTCCGGCAGCCGGGCGCGAGGTGATCGGCGGCGAACCTGCGGGCCAGTGCGCGCAAGGCGTCGAGATCGTCGCTGTCGAATATCGTCGGACGCATGACATTCTCCGGTAGGGATCCGCGGGCAGGCCTGCGCGGCGGGGCCGGCGGCGGCGCTCGCCGCCAACCCCCGCCCCGAGCGCGCGTCACTTCGCGAATTTGCGGAAATCCGGCTTGCGCTTTTCGCGGAAGGCGGCGCCGCCTTCCTTGCTCTCGTCGGTGTCGTAGTACAGCGACAGGGCATACATGCCGAGGCCGGCTATGCCGCGCTGGTGCTCGGTATCGGCATTGAAGGAGCGCTTGGCGATGGCAATCGCCGAGGGCGATCTCTCCAAGATCTCGGCACACCATCTGTCGACTTCTTCGTCGAGCCTGTCGTTCGGGACGACCGTATTGACGAGACCCATGGCGAGCGCCTCGGCGGCCGAATAGCGCCGGCACAGGTACCAGATCTCGCGCGCTTTCTTCTCGCCGACGACGCGGGCGAGGAAGGCGGTGCCGAAGCCCGGATCGACCGACCCGACCTTGGGGCCGACCTGGCCGAAGACCGCCTTCTCGCCGGCGATGGTGAAGTCGCAGATCGTGCACAGCACATTGCCGCCGCCGATGGCGAAGCCCTGCACCTTGGCGATGACCGGCTTCGGGACGTCCCTGATGATGGAGTGCAGCTCCTCCATCGGCAGGCCGATCGTGCCGCGGCCGTCATATTGGCCGTCATGGGCCGACTGGTCGCCGCCGGTGCAGAACGCCTTGTCGCCAGCGCCGGCGAGGACGATCACGCCGATCTTCCTGTCCCAGCCGGCCGTGTTGAAGGCGTGGATCAGTTCCTCGCAGGTCTTGCCGCGAAAGGCGTTGTATGTGTCGGGCCGGTTGATGGTGATGGTCGCGACGCCGTTGTTCACGTCGTAGAGAATGTCTTCGTAGGTCATGGCCTTGCTCCTCAGCCGTGCATGGTCAGGCCGCCCGAAACCGAGATCACCTGACCGGTGATGAAGGCGGCCTCGTCGCTGGCCAGGAAAAGGATGGCGCCCGGCAAGTCGTCCGGGCGGCCGAGGCGCCCGAGGGGCACCGCCCTGGTGAAGGCCGCGCGCAGCTTCTCCTTGTCGCCGGCCGCCGCCATGAAGCTTTCCAGCATCGCCGTTTCGGTGACGCCGGGGCAGACCGTGTTGAAGGTCACGCCGTGGCGGGCATGTTCACGGGCAAGCGTCTTGGACAGGGCGATGATGCCAGCCTTGCAGGCCGAATAAACGGACTCGCCCGAGGAGCCGCCGCGACCGGCATCCGAACCGAGCGACACCACCCGCCCGCCCTTGCCGCGCGCCACCATCGAGGCCAGCACCGGCTTGGTGATGTTGAGCACCGAGCGCAGGTTGATGTCGATGATCTTCGTCCAGTAGCCCGGCTCGGACTTCAGGAAGGGAATGAACAGGTCCCAGCCGGCATTGTTGACCAGGATTTCGATCGGACCGAACTCGGCTTCGACCCTCGCAACACCCGAACCGGTCGCCGCGTAGTCCGTGAGATCGACGACCATCGCGATCGCCTCCCCGCCTCGGCTTTTGATGCCGTCGACGACGCGCTCCGCCGCCTCCCCGTCGATATCGGCGACGACGACGCGGGCGCCTTCCTCGGCAAAGCGCCGGCAGGTCGCCGAGCCTATGCCTCCACCGCCGCCAGTTATGACAACAACTTTCCCATTCAAGCCACGCATGACGTTTCTCCGGGCGGCCAGATCCTCGGCCGGATCGCTTGGCGGGCAGGCGCTCCGCGACACCCCGCCCTCGATCGCTCCATGGTCCGCATGCTCGCGACAATTAGTTCGTCAAGATCGATATGTCAATATATTGTTATACTGTCGTTCGCAGCGCGCCACCCGGCCTTGACTGCGCTGGACCAGCCCGGCAAAGTGGCCGACAATGTCGAAACATATTGACGGATTTCGCGACCTGACGGCGGGCCTGAGCAACCGGCTCTTCTTCCGGCTGTACCAATGCGCGAACATGCTCCACAAAACCGGAACACGCGCGCTCGACGCCTATGGGATCACCACCCAGCAATGGGCGGTGCTGGGTGCCCTGACGCGGCCGGCCTTCGAAGACGGCGTGCCGGTCGGCGACCTCGCCGCGTTTCTCCTGGTGACCCGCCAGAACCTCGCCGGCGTCCTGTCGCGGCTGGAGGCGCTGGACTATCTGGAACGGGCCGTCGACCCCAAGGACAACCGTGCGCGGCTGGTGCGCCTGACCGCCAAGGGCCGCAGTCTGTGGGACGAGAACATGCGGCCCGTCATCGCCGATTATTATGACGAGGCGCTTGCCGGCTTTTCGACCGAGGACCGGATCCACATGATCCACTACCTCGACAAGCTGCTCGGCAATTTCAAGGCCATCGATCCGGAGGCCGATGCCGGCCGCAGGCCGGAAGCGGCGCGGTAGGCTCCCCCGCCCCCAGCGACGCGCCGGCCAGACCCCGCAAGACCCCGCCTCGTCACTCCCACACCATCATCGCCCGATCGATGCGCGCGGCCAGCGCGGCGGCGATGGGCGCCACGGACAGGCGCATTTCCGGGCTGCCGCTCAGGCCCTCGCGCCAGACCCGCCGCGGCCAGCGCCGAACACGGCATCTGCGCGACGTGATCAAGCCTCCAGGCGAAACGTCGCTTCGTCCTGCTGCCCGGGCGGTGAGGCGTCGAACGATCGTTCGCCTGGCAACCCGCTTCCGACGCCTCGTCAAGGACGAGGAGCGCTCAGCCCATAACCCTCGCCGACCTCCACCTCGTCGCCTGCGCATGCATCATGCTCAAGAATGCCGCTCAACTTGCGGCCGGTTCCTGACAGCCTCTAGCTCGCCAGGTCACAAGGCCCGGATCCTGCCGATCACCGCGGCGATCCGCGCGGCCAGATCGGGGGAGACCGGCTCCATCGGCGCGCGCGGCAGTCCCGCTGCCATGCCCTGAGCCGCCTGGGCGGCCTTGACCCGGGCCGGCAGGTTCTGGGCCGCAAGATGCTCCCACACCTCGCCGAGGCCGGAATTCAGCTCCAGGGCCCGGCCGCGATCGCCGCGCCCGACAGCCCGCCAGAGCGCGACGTTGACCGAGGGAATGGCGCTGGCAATGGCGGCGATGGAGCCGGCGGCCTTCAGATCGTAGCAGCTCATCAGCGAGCCATCGATGGCGCCGAATACGCGCTCGGGACCGATCGCGCGCACGAGATCGGCGAAGGTGCCGAGGTCCTTGTCACTCTGCTTCACTGCGACCACCGAAGGCACCCGGTCCAGGATCCGCGCCGCGACGGCCGGCCGGACATTGGCCCAGGAGATGACGTTGTAGATCACGATGGGGAGGCGTGTGGTCGCGGCGACGTCGCGATAGAACGACAGAAGGCCATCGTCGCTCGGCGCGAAGATATAGTGGGGCGGCGCGACCTGCAGCGCCGTCAGCCCGAGAGCGGCGAGCTGGCCGGCGCGCCGCACGGCCGTGCGGGTGCAGTCGGCCAGAATGCTCGCCATGACCGGCACGCGCCCCGCGGCGGCCTCGAGCGCGATATGGGCGAGTTCCACCACTTCGCCTTCATCGAGCGCGAAGCCTTCGCCGGTGCTGCCACCGACGACGATCCCGTCGACGCCCTCGGCCAGCATCCACTCGATCTGCGCGCGATAGGCCCGGCGGTCGATCTCGCCGCTCGCGTCGAAGGGCGTGGTCAAGGGCACGATGACGCCCTTGAGGCTCTCAGGATCCATGACGTCTTCCCACGCTGCGGGCGCCAGTCGGAGCTTCATAGCCCAATTGCCGGGACAATTGGGCGGCTGTCGCCATGACCAGTTCGGCCAGGGCCGGTACGCGCTCGTGGGTCACCCGGTCCATCGGCCCGGTGACGCTGACCGCCGCGAAGACCCGGCCCGAGGCGTTGCGGATCGGCGCGGCCACGCAACGCACGGTGGGCTGGTGTTCGCCCTCGTCGATCGAATAGCCACGCGCCCGGGTCGCGGCGAGGTCGCGACGCAGAGCCTCCGGATCGGTGAGTGTATTCGGCGTATAGGGCAGCAGGCCCTGGCGGATGACCTTGTCGATCGTCGCGGCCTCCTGAAAGGCCAGAGCCGCCTTGCCGACTCCCGTGCAATAGGACGGCGAGATCGACAGGGTCGTGGTCCAGTTGGCGGTGTTGCCGCCCGGCTCGCGGTGCTCGATGATCACCATATTGGTGCCGTCGAAGACGCAGAGATGGGCCGCTTCGCCACTGATCGCACCGAGCCGGTCGATCAGCGCCCGCGCCTCCCGGTGCAGGTCGAGATTGGCCAGGACGATGCTGCCGAGCTCGAACAGCCGGATGCCCATGCGGTAGCGGTCGCGTCCCTTGTCCTGCTCGAGCAGCTTGGCTTCCCGCAGACTCGTCACCAGCCGGTGGACCGTCGTCTTGGGCATTTTGCAGCGCTCTGAGATCTCCGCGAGGCTGAGCGAGCGATCATAGCGCGAGAAGCAGTCGAGCACGGCCATCAGTTTCTGCATCGACTTGAGCGAGCCGCGCTGGTCCGGAGAATCGGCAGCCCCCGCCGCACGCCGCGCCGTCGCCTCGCCGCTCATCCGCGCTTCACCACCGCCCTGTGCCGTGCCTTTGCGCACGGATTTCCGCTCATGCATTCCGCCTCTCTCCCGGCCCGTACGCGGCCCGTCAGACGATCATATAGAGCACCCGGTGAAAATGAGAATCGGAATTGACATCCGCAATCCGGAACAACTAGAACGTCGCAAATTCCGGAATACGGAATACGAATCCGATATGGGAAACGTTCTGAGCGATGAAGGATGATCAACGGGATCGACCGGTCGGCGCGCCGAAGCGGCCCGGAGCCAGCAATGGCGGGGACGAAGGGCAAGGACCGCGCATGACCTCTGTGCTGTGCGTCGGTGTTGCGGTCTATGACGAGATCTTCGCCCTGCCGGCCTTTCCGACGCGGCCGACGAAGATCTTCGCCTCCGATTTCGCCTCCGCCGCAGGCGGCCCGGCCGCCAACGCCGCCATCACCATCGCCCGCCAGGGCGGCGCCGCGACGCTCTGGGCGCGCATCGGCAACGACATGCAGGGCGATCGCATCGTCGCCGACCTCAGCCGCAGCGATGTCGACGTCTCGCGCATCCGCCGCGTCGACCATGCCAGGTCCGGCATTTCCGCCGTGGGCGTCACCCAGGATGGCGAGCGCATGCTGCTCGTCTTCGCCGACCCCAATCTCGACACGGATGCCTCATGGCTGCCGCTCGACGACGTCGACGGCTTCGATGCGATCCTTGCCGACGTGCGCTGGCCGGCGGCTTCCAGGGCGGTCATCGAGCGGGCCACGAGGCTCGGCAAGCCGACCGTGCTCGATGCCGACCTGACCTCCGATCCGACCGCGCTCGCCGGGCTCGTCCCGCTTGCCTCCCACGTGGTCTTTTCCGAGCCGGCGCTGGCCCAGATGGCCGGGGCGGGCCGGACGACCGAAGCGGCCCTGCGCAGCATCTACGATCAGGGCGGCCACCTCCTGGTCGGCGTCACGCTGGGCGAGGACGGTGCGTGCTGGGTCGATGCCGCCGGCTTCCATCGCGAGCCGGGCATCCGCATCGACGCGGTCGACACGCTCGCCGCCGGCGACGTCTTTCACGGCGCCTTCGCGCTCGCTGTCGCGCGCGGCCTCGCGCCACGGGAGGCCATGCGGTTCGCCAACCTGGTCGCCGCGGTGAAATGCACCCGCTGGGGCGGCGGCGCCACCATTCCGACCGCCGCAGAGGTCGCCGCCTTCGTCGCGCGCCAAGCATCCACCGTCACCGAGGATTTCGCATGACCAGTTCCCTGTCGGCCGGCAAGTTCCGTACGATGCGCCGTCTCGCCGACGCGCAAGGCCGTTTCAAGATGATGGCTGCCGACCAGCGGCCGCCGATCATCAAGGCGATCGACCAGAAGCTCGGCGCCGGCTCCGCCTCCTATGAGAATGTCGGCGGCGTCAAGCGCGCCCTGGTGAAGGCGCTGGCGCCCGCGAGCACCGCCGTGCTGATCGATCCCGACTATGGCTACAGCCACGCCTTCGAGGTGCTGCCGGCCCAGCCTGGACTGCTTCTGACGCTCGAGAACTTCGCCTTCGAGGAGAGCGCCGGCGGGCGCAAGACCCACATCATGAAGGATTGGGGCGTCGACAAGATCAAGCGCGCCGGCGCCGACGGCGTGAAACTGCTGCTCTGGTACCGCCCGGACTGCTCGGCCGACGTGCGCGAGCATCAGCATCGGCTGGTGCGCGAGGTCGGCGCGGCCTGCAAGGCCTATGATCTCGCCTTCCTGCTCGAACTGCTGGTCTTCCCCTTCGCCGGGGCAGCGGGTCACACCACCGACTATATCGAGCACAAGGACAAGCGGCCGGAGCTCGTGCTGCAGAGCGTGCGCGACTTCGCCTCACCCGAATATGGCGTCGACATCTACAAGCTGGAGAGCCCGCTCGCGGCGAACCACCTGCCCGATCCGGCCTCGGGATCGAGCGCCGTCGCCGACGCGCAAGGCTGGTTCGACGACCTGGGCAAGCTGATCGACAAGCCCTGGGTCATGTTGTCGGCCGGGGCCGGCATGGAGGAGTTCCGCCGCGTTCTTCACTACGCCTTCACCGCCGGGGCCAACGGTTTCCTCGCCGGCCGCGCCATCTGGTGGCAGGCCTTCCAGCAGCACTATCCGGACCTGGCCGCGATGGAGCGGGCGCTTTCGACCGAAAGCACCGGCTATCTCGCCGAGATCAACCGGATGACCGATGCCATGGCGCGGCCATGGACCGAGTGCCCGGCCTTCGCCGGCGCGCCTGAACTCGCCGAAGCCGGCCAGACCTTCCCCAGCCGCTATCCCGCCTTCGCCTGACGCGACGGGACAAGGAGCCAACATGTTCAACGACCTCGAAGGCAAGCGTATCCTGGTCACCGGATCGAGCACCGGGATCGGCGCCGCCGTGGCCAAGGCCTATGCCGATTGCGGCGCCGCCGTCGCCGTCCACTACAACCAGAGCAAGGCCGAGGCCGAAGCCGTGGCCGCCGCGATCAAGGCCGCGGGCGGCACCTGCGTCCTCGTCGGCGGCGACGTGTCGAAGGGCAAGGAAGCGACCCGCATCGTCGATGAGGCCGCTGCCGGTCTCGGCGGGCTCGACGTGCTGGTCAACAATGCCGGCGCGCTGGTCAAGCGCGTCCCGCTCGACGACATCGACGACGCGATCTACGACCGCGTGCTCGATCTCAATGTGCGCTCGGTCGTGGTCGCCTCGCAGGCCGCCGCGCGCCACATGCGCAAGGCCGGCCGAGGCAGCATCATCAACACGAGCTCGGTCGCCGCGCGCAATGGCGGTGGTCCCGGCGCGCTGCTCTACGCCGGCGCCAAGGCCTTCGTGCTGAACGCCACACGCAACCTCGCCAAGGAGCTCGCAAGCGCCAATATCCGTGTCAACGGCGTGTCGCCCGGCGTGATCTCGACGCCGTTCCACGAGCGCTATTCGACGCCGGAAATCCTCGAGGGCATGCGCAAGACGATCCCGATGGGCATCATCGGGACACCGGACGACTGCATCGGCAGCTATCTGTTCTTCGCCTCCGACCGGATGAGCGGCTACGTGACCGGTCAGGTCCTGGAGGTCAACGGCGGACAGTTCATGGCCTGACGCGCCTGCCTGCGAGGAAACCCAAGGAAAGAAGGGCAAAGCCCTGGACCATGAGCTACAGCTTCGATTTCTCGTTCCTGCGCGACTATTGGCCGATGCTGGCGGATGGGCTTCTGCTCACCGTCCAGCTTGCCCTGATGGCGACGGTGCTCGGCTTCCTGCTCGGCACCCTCTGCGCCGTCGGCAGCACGAGCCGCTCGCGCGTGCTGCGCATGTTGATCGGTCTCTATGTCGAGATCATCCGCAACACGCCGCTCCTGGTGCAGCTCTTCGTCGTGTTCTTCGGGCTCGCGTCGCTCGGGCTGAAGCTCTCCGCCACGGTCTCGGCAGTGGTCGGGCTGTCGATCAATATCGGCGCCTATTCGAGCGAGATCATCCGGGCGGGCATCCAGGCCATTCCGCGCGGCCAGGTCGAGGCGGGTGACTGCCTTGCCCTGTCGCGCTGGCAGGTCCTGGCGACCATCGTGCTGCCGGCCGCCATCGAAAAGGTCTATCCGGCGCTCGCCAGCCAGTACGTCCTGCTCATGCTCGGCACCAGCATCGTCTCGCAGATCTCGGCGGAGGAGCTGACCGCGGCAGCCAACCGCATCCAGTCCGACACGTTCCGCCCCTTCGAGGTGTTCCTGGTGGTCGCGGCGCTCTATCTGGCGCTCTCCTTCCTCATGCGGGGCCTGTTCTGGGCCGTGGGGCAACTCGCCTTCGCGCGCCGCCGCCGTCTGGGGACGCCGCTGTGATGGCCGCGCTTCTTGGACTATCCCCGGCCCACTGGGCCGCGTTGATGAACGGGCTGAGCTGGACCGTCCTCCTGTCTCTGGTCGGCTTCCTCGCCGGCGGCCTGGTCGGCTTCGGCGTGGCGCTGGCGCGCATTTCCGACAATCCCGTCGTGCGCAACCTGGCGCTCGGCTACGTCAATCTGATCCAGGGCACGCCGCTCCTGATCGTCATGTTCGTCCTCTATTTCGGCCTGCCCGTGCTGGGCTTCGACATGCCGCCGCTGGTCGCCGCCTGCATCGCCATGACGCTGTTCGCCGCGGCCTATCTCGGCGAGATCTGGCGCGGCTGTCTGGAAGCGGTGCCGCGGACCCAATGGGAAGCCGCGGACTGCCTGGCGCTGACGCGCTGGGAACGCATAGTGCTCGTCATCCTGCCCCAGGCGGTACGCATCGCCATTCCGCCGACCGTCGGCTTCATGGTGCAGATCGTCAAGAACACGTCGATCGCTTCGGTCATCGGCATGGCCGAGATGACCTATATCGGCAAGCTCATCAACAACGCCACGTTTCAGCCGTTCCGGATCTACCTGGTGATCGCGGGTCTCTATTTCCTGCTCTGCTATCCGCTGTCCTGGCTGAGCCGGCGCCTCGAGAGAAAACTCAATGTCGCCCATCGTTAGTTTTCGCGACGTCCACAAGCGCTTCGGCCAGATCGCGGTCCTGAAAGGCCTTTCCTTCGACGTCGCCAAGGGCGAGGTCGTGGCCCTGATCGGCCGTTCGGGCTCGGGCAAGTCCACGGCCCTGCGCTGCATCGACCGCCTCGAGACCATCGACCAGGGCTCGATCACGGTCTGTGGCCATGTGGTCTCGGATCCCGGCATCGTTCTGCGCAAGCTGCGCCAGGATGTCGGCATCGTCTTCCAGAGCTACAACCTGTTTCCGCATCTCACCGTCGAGCAGAACATCACCCTCGCACCGCGCTGGGTGAAGAAGGTCGAGCGCAGCAAGGCCCGCGAACTCGCCCGCGAGGTGCTCGCCCAGGTCGGCCTGCTCGACAAGATCGAGGCCTATCCGGAGCAACTGTCCGGCGGTCAGCAGCAGCGCGTCGCCATCGCCCGCTCCCTCGCCATGCGCCCACAGGTCATGCTGTTCGATGAGGTCACCTCGGCGCTCGATCCGGAGCTTACCGGCGAGGTGCTCAAAGTGATCGAGGAACTCGCCGGGCAGGGCATGACCATGCTGCTGGTGACCCATGAAATGGCCTTCGCCGAACGGGTCGCCGACCGCATCATCTTCATGCACGAGGGCCAGATCCGCGAGACCGGATCAGCCGAAATCCTGCGCAATCCCGCCACTCCGGAACTCAAGAGCTTCGTCGGCATCGGCCTCTGACGCGTCAATGCCCTTCCGACCAAGGCCGCGCCACGACGGCTCGTGCAAGACCCAAAGAGATCAACCGAGGAACGCAACCATGGATCGCCGTTCAGCCACCCTCTTCCTGTCGGGCCTCGCGGGCCTGCCTCTTCTCGGCCTCTCGGCCGTGCCCGCCGCGGCCGACGGGCTCGACACCATCATGCAGCGCAAGAAGCTCCTGGTCGCGATCGACCTCGGCAATCCGCCGCACGGCATGATGAACGCCGAGTTCAAGCCGACCGGCTCCGATGTCGAAACCGCGCGCCTGCTCGCCCAGGATTTCGGCGTCGAGCTGGAGATCGTTCAGGTTTCCACGGCCAACCGCGTGCAATACCTGATGACCAACAAGGCGGACCTCGTCATTTCCGCGCTGTCGATCACCGAGGAGCGCAAGCGGGTCATCGACTTCTCGACCGCCTATGCCGAGCTGCAGTGCGTGGTCGCGGCGCCGAAGGCGATGAACATCGCCTCCTATGCCGACCTCGCCGGCAAGGGCGGCATCGCGGTCACCCGTGGCACGGTCAACGATCAGGAGCTCACCCGTGGCACCGCCGGGGTGAGCGGCGTGCAGATCGTCCGTTTCGAGGACGACCCGACCTCCACCGTCGCCATCACCTCCGGCCAGTTGAAAATCTACGCGACCTCGCTGCCGCTGCTGAACCAGTTGCGCAAGGACAATCCCCAGCTCGACCTCGACACCAAATTCGTCATGAAGGGCTTCCCGCTCGGCATTGCCCTGCGCAAGAACGAGACCAAGCTGCGCGACAAGCTCAACGCCTGGGTCAGGGCCAATCTGGAGAACGGCAAGCTCGTCGAAATCTACGAGCGCTATCACGGCGTGCGGCTGGTGCCGGCGGAACTCGCCGCCAAGTCCTGACAAGACGGTCCGGATCGGAACCGCCGCTCCTCTGCCCGCGCCGATGATCCACGGCTTCTGCCGAACCGGCGCGCCCAGCGGGGCGGCTCCTCGGACCGCCCCGCCTGGGTTGGGTCACAGGGAGCGAAGAGAAGCGCAGGCCCGCTCCGTCATCGCCCGGTCGATGCAGGCGGCCAGCGCGTCGGTGATGGGCACCATGGGCAGGCGCATTTCCGGGCTGTCGATCAGGCCTTCGCGCCAGAGCCAATGCTTGATCGGGCCGGGGCTCGGCTCGGCGAAGAGCAGGCGCGGCAAGCCGGCGAGGCGCTTCCAGTCGGCGAGCGCGCCGGCCTGATCGCCCGCAAGCAGCTTGCCGCGGATATCGGCGAAGGCATGGGCCCCAACGTGCGCGGACGCCGTGATGCCGCCGTCGGCGCCCTGGGCCAGCGCCGTGTAGAACAATTGGTCCTCGCCGGTGAGGATCGCGAAATCCCGGGGCCTGCGGCAGAGCAGATCGAACGACTGGGCGGCATCGGCGCAGCAATCCTTGACGCCGACGATATTGGCGCGCTCGGCCAGGCGCAGCATGGTCTCGTTGCCGAGATTGACGCCCGTGCGATAGGGAATGTTGTAGATGAGGATCGGCCTTTCGGTGCTGTCGGCCAGCGCCGAGAAATGGCTCGACAGCCCCTGCTGCGATGGCCGGGTATAATAGGGCGAGGCGATCAGATAGCCGTCGACGGCCCACGATGCCGTCCGCGCGAGAGCATTCACCACCTTGCGCGTATCGCTGCCGCACAGGCCGAGATAGAGCGGCACCCGTCGATTCGACGCATCGAGCGCTTCGCCGGCGATTGCGACCAGGCGCTCGGTCTCCTCGTCGTCGAGCGCCATGCCTTCGCCCGTCGTCGCTGCCAGAATGAAGCCGTCGACGGGCTCCGCGGCAAAATGCGCGACGAGCCGGCGGAGTGAGGGCTCGTCGAGCCGGCCGTCGCGAAACGGTGTGACGAGCGGCAGCCAGAGGCCGCGCGGCGTCGAATGATGCGATTGCGACATTGTCCATCTCCTTGACGCCGGAGACGGAGCGCGCGCAGGAACCCCGTCCAAACCGGCGGGGTCAATCTGATCCGAGTGCTTGCTTTTCGACTGCGCGCGCTGACCATCTGCCCCTAGAGGGGGGCTTTTTTCGACTGGGCGAAGGGCGTGCTGCGACAGGTCATGGCAGATGACTGCGGCAGGCGCGCCGCCTTGTCAAGCCAGGCGGATGATGCGCTCGCGCCAGCCGGCCCCGGCCTCGAACTCCTGCCTGAGACCGGCGACCGTCGCGGCGAAGGCTCCGACATCGACTTCGGTGACCATCACCTTGCGGCTCTTCAGCTGGCTCATCACCACCGCGTCGTCGGCCTTCACGCGCGGGCGCAGCTCCGCCTCCATGTCGCGGGCCGCCCGGTCGAGGGCGGCCTTCAGCTCGGGCGAGAGGCGCTGATAGCCGGCCTCGGCGACAAGAATGCAGTTGTCCTGCATCATGTGGCCGGTGAGCGAGAGATGCGAATTGATCTCGAAGAAGCCGGCGCTGAAGGCGAGCGCGACCGGATTCTCCTGGCCGTCGACATCGCCGGCCTTCAGGGCGTCGTAGACCCTGGCGAAGGACAGCGGCCGCGGCTCGGCCCCGAACATCTCGAAGGTCCGGCGCCAGACCGCCCCTTCCGGCACGCGGATCTTCAGGCCCTTCATGTCCGCGGGCGAGCGCACCGGCCGGTTGCAGCCGAGTTGGCGCGGCATGCGCGGAATGGCGCCGAGCGGCCGGAGGCCGGCGCTTTCGGCAATCGCCGCCTGATAGTCGGGGCGCAGATGGTCCCAGGCGCGGTTCTTGTGGCCGACATCCCGGAACAGATAGGGCTCGCCCCAGACCTGGGCGGGCGCATACCAGCCGGCGAGCACCGCCTGGCCGGGCGCGGCCACATGCACCGCGCCGCGTCTCAGCGCCTCGACATGATCGCGCTCGCCGCCGAGCGAGCCGCCGTGATGCGAGGAAATGACGATCTGGTCGCGGGTCAGCTCGGCGACACGCTTGGCGAAAAAATCGAGGCCCATGCCGATGAAGTCGGCGGCCGGCGTTGCCGTGACGCCGACCCATTGCAGGCGCTCTGCCTTCAGGACCGCCGGCGCGCTGACCAGGAGCGGGCCCGCTGCCAGCCAGCCGAGAACGCGCCGGCGCTCCGGTTTCGACACTGCATGCACGCCCAGGGCGGGCCTCCCCTTGCCGCCCTCGACTACCTGCCGGTCTCAGGCCCCGCGGGCGTTGGGACGAGAGAAGGCCGCCTCCATCTCGCGCCGCACGCGGACCGCGAGATTGTTCGGATCATAGTCGACATCGCTCCACTTCAGGCGCTGACCTTCGGCAATGTCGACCTTCAGCTTGATGCCATGGGCAAGGCCGAGCGGTAAATAGCCTTGTTCCAGGGATTGTCCGGCCGGCGTCTGCTTGCCCCAGACGCAGAAGCCGCCCTCACCGTCCAGCATCTCGCCGGCCTTCAGGGGGCGCTTGGCAGTGGCGACCACGTCGGAATTGAACACGACCGGCGCGCCCGTGGGCTCGCGGCGAAGCGCGGCGGACGCCACCGACACGCCGAGCTCGAGCCCGATCATGTGGATCGGCCGGTAGAGCGCGGCATAGCGCCCGCTCGCATCGGGCAGCATGCTGTATTCGCGGAAGCATTCCTGCGAATAGGCGCTGTCGGTCTCGAAGACCACATATGTGCCCATGACGAGGCTGTGCGGCACATCCGTGCCGTCGCGATAGACCGAGGAGGTCACCTCGGTGACGCCGGCGCGTTCGAGCACGCCGCCGGCCGAGCGCGGCTTGCAGATCTCGGCATGTTCGAAACGCATGGCCGGCGGGAAGGACAGCCCCTCGCTCTGGGCTTCCAGGCCTGTGGCATTGCAGACCGCGGTCATCTCGATGCCCGACTTCGTGCCGTCGACGAAGGAGTTGAACATCTTGGGATTGATCGAGCTGCGGTCCTGGATCTTCATGTACTTGTCCAGGATGTCCCAGACGGTATCCGGCGTCGAGCGATGATAGGTCGGGTGGTAGCGCGTGCCCTTGCCGGCCGCCACCACCTTGAAGCCGCAGGTGCGAGCCCAGTCGACATGCTCGGCGATCAGGGCCGGCTGGTCGCCCCAGGCGAGCGAATAGACGACGCCGGCCTCGCGCGCGCGGCGGGCGAGGAGCGGCCCGGCCACCGCGTCGGCCTCGACATTGACCATGACGATATGCTTGCCGTTGTCGATCGCCTTCAGCGCGAAGCGGATGCCGGCGCCGGGATCGCCCGTCGCCTCGATGATCACCTCGATGGCGCCATGGCCGATCATCAGGTCGGCATTGTCGATGACGGCCGTGCCTCCGCTCTTCAGCGCGTCGTCGATCGACCGGTCGGCATATTGCGCCTGCGGCCAGGCCGCGGATGCGAGCTGCGACCGGGCGCGCGCGGTGTCGAGGTCGGCAACCGCGACGAGGTGCATGCCGGCGGTCTGGCGCACCTGGCTGGCGAACATGGTGCCGAACTTGCCCGCGCCGATCAGGCCGACCGTGACCGGCCGACCGGCGGCCTGGCGTTCCAGGAGCATACGATTGAGGTTCATGACTTCCGGTCCCCGAAAAACTCCGGCAGAGGCTATCAACAAGCCTGAATCCATGAAATTGAAATAAACTGACGAAATCGGTGATCTGAGCTCATCCATGATCAAGGGAATGCCGCCGCTGCGGTGCCTCCTCACCTTTTCCGCCGTGATGGAGGCCGGCAGTTTCGCGCGGGCCGCCCGGCAGCTGAACGTCACGCCTTCGGCGGTCAGCCATCAGATCCGTCTGCTCGAGGACATTCTCGGCCGTCCGCTGTTCCTGCGCGCGCGGCGTGCCGTGCTGCCGACCGAGGACGCGCTCGCCTATGCCGCCGCGCTCGGCGAGAGCTTCACCCGCATCGCGGTCGCCACCAGCCGCTTCACCGCCTCCGGCAAGGTGCTGCGGCTGATGCTGCATTCCGCGCCGAGCTTTGCGACGCTCTGGCTGATGCCGCGGCTCGGTGCCTTCCGCCGGCGCCATCCGGATATCGATCTCACCCTGTTCGCCGGCCATGAACCGGCGAGCCTTGGCGACGACGGCTTCATGCTCGACATCCAATATGCCCGGCCCGTCCCCGAAGCCTGCGACAGCATCGTGCTCGCCGAAGAGCGCATCGTGCCGCTGGCGAGCCCTGCCTTCGTCGCCGAGCACGGCATCGCCGATGTCGAGGCCATTGCCCGCGTGCCGCTCATCCATTCGGTGCGCTGCGTGGTGCAGTGGGACGAATGGATCGCGCGGCATGCACCCGACGTCATGCTCAGTCCGCGCAGCCTGCAGTTCGACCGCGCCTTCCTGGCGCTGATCGCGGCGGCCGACGGCCATGGCCTGGTGCTCGAATCCGACCTGCAGGCCGCCGACATGCTGGCCGACGCGCGTCTCGTCATGCCGTTCGGCCCGGCCGGCGAGCGTTCTGTGGCGCACCGTCTCGTCTATCGCCGCGAGGACCGCACGCGCCCGCAGGTGAAGGCCTTCGTCGACTGGATCACCGAGACGATGGCCGCCGAGCGGCTCGCGGCGGCGGGGGATCCGCAATAGCCGGCGTCCCGCTTCCGGCCTCGGCGGCCGCCTCGACCTGGGTCAACAGCTCGCGCAGGAGATCGGCCAGGGCGGCCCGTTTCGCCGGGCTCAGCCCCTCCAGGAAGCGCTGCTCGTTGGCCATGTCGGCCCGGACCGCCTGTTCGACACGCTCCCGCCCCTTCTCGGTCAGCGTGACCAGCAGGCTGCGGCCGTCCTCCGCCGACTTCTCGCGCCGCACCAGGCCCGCGCGTTCGAGCCGCACGAGCCGGTGGCTGAGGCCGCCCGACGTGATCATCAGCGACCGGTAGAGCTCGGTCGGCGTGAGCTTGAACGGCGCGCCGGCGCGGCGCAGCGTGCTCAGGACGTCGAACTCGCCCCGGTCGATGTCGAAGCCGGCAAAGACCGCCTCGATGCTCGGCCGGACCAGATTGGACAGCCGGTAGGCGCGGCCGAGAACGGTCATCGGTTCGGTGTCGAGGTCGGGCAGTTCGCGCCGCCACTGGCCGCGCAAGCGTTCGACGTGATCGGCCGCCATCAGCCCCGTCCTCCTGCCGCGTCTTCCGTTTCTGTATAGCCGCGAGATATCTTGACGAGAAGATATTTTTCATCCATATATCTTCTCGCTAAGATATATTGCGGGCCCAGAGCCATAGGGAGGATTTGAGCCGTGACTGCCGTCATCCATCGTTCCGACCTGCCCGCCGGCACCAGCCGCACCGCCCGTTTCGACGGCGGCGCGCACGGCTCCCAGGTCTCGTTCTTCCTCGTCGACAACGAGCCCGGCCAGGGGCCGCGCCTGCATGTCCATCCCTATACCGAGACCTGGGTGGTCGAGGCGGGCGAGGCCGAATTCACCGTCGGCACCGAGTGCCTGCGCGCCGGGCCCGGCGACATCCTGGTCGGGCCGGCCGGCGTGCCGCACAAATTCGTCAATGTCGGCGCCGGCCGGCTCAGGCTCGTCTGCGTCCACGCCTGCGACCGCATCATCCAGGAGTTCCTGGACGAGGGACGGACCGGCCCGCACCAGCCGGCAAGCGCCTGAGGACGCGAGCCCGGCCATCCGGGCGCAGCCTCGTCCGTAATGCCTCCCCCGAAAGGGGCGCATGACCCGCCCGCGCGTTCCGATCTAACCTCGGAACGACCGAAGGATCATGCCATGCCCGCCGGATTCCGTTTCGACCCCTGCGACCTCCCGGAGGACGCGACCCGCGAGCTGCGGCGCGAGCTGCGCAGCTTTCTCGCCGAGATTTCCGCCGATTGGACGACGGCCGACCGCGCGAGGTCCTGGATCGCCTTCGATCGCGATTTCAGCCGCGCTGTCGGCAAGCGCGGCTGGATCGGCATGACCTGGCCGAAGGCCTATGGCGGCAGCGCGCGCTCGGCCTTCGAGCGGTATGTCATGCTGGAGGAGATGCTGGCCGCCGGCGCGCCCGTCGGCGCGCACTGGATCGCCGACCGGCAGAGCGGCCCCCTGATCCTGAGGGTCGGCACCGAAAGCCAGAAGCGTGAGATCCTGCCGCGCATCGCTCGCGGCGAGCTCGCCTTCTGCATCGGCCTCAGCGAGCCGGATTCCGGCTCGGACCTCGCCTCGCTCCGCTCGCGAGCCACCCGCGTCACCGGCGGCTGGCGGCTCGATGGTGCCAAGATCTGGACCACCAACGCCCATCACTGCGACTTCATGATCGGGCTGTTCCGCACCGCGCCGGCGACGGAGACGAGCCGCCATGCCGGCCTGTCGCAGTTCATGATCGACCTCTCCGCGTCCGGCATCGAGATCCGGCCGATCGCCGACCTCACCGGCGAGCGCCATTTCAACGAGGTGCGCTTCGACGGCGTCTTCGTGCCGGAGGACATGATCATCGGACGGGAGGGCGACGGCTGGGCCCAGGTCAATGCCGAACTGGCCTTCGAGCGCAGCGGGCCCGACCGCTACCTCAGCGCCTTCCCATTGCTTCCGCCAGCCATCGATGCCGTCGGCAAGACAGGCTTCTCGGCCGAGACGGCGCGCGATCTCGGCCGGATGGTGGCGCGGCTCGCGACCCTGCGGGCCATGTCGCTTTCGGTCGCCGGCATGCTGGAGGCCGGTGCGACGCCGCTCAACGAAGCCGCCCTCGTCAAGGATCTCGGCGTCGATCTCGAACAGGCGACGCCCCAGTTCATCGAGGACCTGATCGGCCTGCCGCCCGGCTTTTCCGACCCCGGAGGGCTCGCCGCCGCGACCGCCTTCGTCACCCAGGTGGCGCCGACCTTCTCGCTGCGCGGCGGCACCCGCGAAATCATGCGCGGCCTCACGGCCCGCGGCCTGGGCCTGAGGTGACCGCGATGGACCTGGCCAGCATCATCGGCGACCAGCTCGCCCGCCTTCTCACCGAGCATGTCGACCGCAAGACGCTCGCAGCGGCCGAGGCCGGCGCCTGGTCCGCGCCGCTCTGGGACGCGGTCGCGGCCTTCGAGCTGCCGCGCGCCCTCGTCGCGGAGGAGCAGGGCGGCCACGGGCTCGCCTGGTCCGATGCCGGTGCCGTGCTGCATCTGGCCGGCCGCTTCGCCGCCCCGATCCCGCTCGGCGAGACCATGATCGCGGCGGCCCTGCTCGCCGAGGCCGGCATCGCCGTCCCCGACGGCGCCATGACCATTGCCGACGGCCGGCCGCTCGCCCTGACCGAGGGCCGGCTCGACGGCCGCCTGCCGGCGGTGGCCTTCGGCCGGTCGGCCGGTCATCTCGTCACGGTGACGGGACCGAAGGATGCCGCGCGGCTCTGCCTCGTCGATCTCGGCATGGCCGAGACCGAGCCCCTGGCCAGCACCGGGCGCGACAGCCGGGACGATGTGGTGCTGCGCGGCATCCCGCCGGTTGCGACCGCCCCCGCCGGCCCCGGCGGCGCGCAGCGGATCCTTGTTCTCGGTGCATTGATGCGGGCGAGCCAGATCGCCGGCGCGCTCCGCAAGCTGCTCGAACTCTCCGTCGACTACGCCAATACGCGCCAGCAGTTCGGCCGGCCGATCGGCCGCTTCCAGGCCATCCAGCAATCGCTGGCCCAGCTCGCCGCCGAGGTCGCGGCGGCGGAAGTCGCCGCGATCACCGGCTGGCGCGCGCTCGACCGGGACGCGGCGCGGCCGGATGCCGCCGGCTTCGAAGCGGCGGTCGCGCGCATCCGCTCAAGCGAAGCGGCAAGGATCGGCGCGGCCATCGCCCACCAGGTCCATGGCGCGATCGGCGTCACCGACGAGCATATGCTGCACTACTTCACCCGCCGCCTCTGGCTCTGGCGCCTGGAATTCGGTGCCGAATCCTGGTGGGCCGAGGAGCTCGGCGCACGCGTGCTGGCCGCCGGCGGCGACCGGCTCTGGCCCCTTCTGACGCGAGACGACATGCCATGACCTCTTTCCTCGACATTTCCCGCGACGGCGCGATCGTCACCCTGACGATGAACCGGCCGGAGGAGCGCAACGCCATTTCCGACGTGGAAAGCTGCGACGAATTCGTCGAAGCCTGTCGCGCGATCACCGCGGACACCTCGATCGCGGCGGTGATCCTCACCGGCGCCGGCGCCTCCTTCAGCGCCGGCGGCAACCTGAAGAAGATGCGCGACCGGTCCGGCTTCGCGCCGCGCGAGAACCCGATTGCGACGCGCAACAGCTACCGGCGCAGCGTCCAGCGCATCCCGCTTGCCCTCTATGACCTGGAAGTACCGGTCATCGCCGCCGTCAACGGCCATGCCATCGGCGTCGGCCTCGATCTCGCCTGCATGTGCGACATCCGCATCGCGTCCGACAAGGCGGTCTTCGCCGAGAGCTTCGTCAAGCTCGGCATCATCCCGGGCGACGGCGGCGCCTGGCTGCTGCCGCGCGTCGTCGGCATGTCCAAGGCGGCCGAGATGACCTTCACCGGCGACAGCCTGTCGGCGGAGGAGGCCAAGGCCTGCGGCCTCGTGTCCAAGGTGGTGCCGCATGACGAGTTGATGCCGGAGGCGCGTGCGCTTGCCGGGCGGATCGCCGCCAATCCGGCAACCGCCCTGCGCTTCTCCAAGCGGCTGCTGCGCGAGGGCCAGCATGTCAGGCTCGACACGCTGCTCGAACTCTCCGCCGCCTTCCAGGCCATGGCGCATGAAACCGAGGACCACCGCGAGGCGGTGGACGCCTGGCTCGAGAAGCGCAAGCCGGTGTTCCGCGGCCGTTAGGAAATGGCGAATAATGAGTGGCGAGTGGCGGGTCGGGGCACGGAGGACGTGGTTCCCTCGCGGCCGGACCCTGCTCCGCTATTCGCCACTCGCCATTCGCTATTCGCCAACTCCGGGGGCCGAAGTGTTCGAACGTCAGAACGTCGCCGACATGGCGGGCTATGTGCCCGGAGCGCAGCCCGATGGCCTGGTCGTCGCCAAACTCAACACCAACGAGAACCCCTATCCGCCGGCGCCCGCCGTGATGGCCGCGCTCGGCACGATCGACCCGGATGCGCTGCGTCGCTATCCGGACCCGATGGCACGCAGCTTCCGTGCGGCCGCCGCCCGCCTCCATGGCGTCACGCCCGACCATGTCATCGCCACCAATGGCGGCGACGAGCTCCTGCGCCTTGCCTTCACCACCTTCCTCGACCCCGGCGGCGTGGTCGGCCTCGCGGAACCCAGCTATTCCCTCTATCCGGTCCTCGCCGCCATTCAGGGCAGCCGGCTCTGTCGCGTACCGCTCGAGGCCGACTGGTCGACGGCGCCCGACATGGCCGCCGTGTGGAACCGGGCGGGAGCGCGGCTCGCCGTCCTCGTCAATCCGCATGCCCCGTCCGGCCGGCTCGCCACGGTGGACGAGATCGCCGCCGTCGCCCGGACCTTCGCAGGCGTGCTGCTGGTCGACGAGGCCTATGTCGACTTCGTCGATCCAGCCCTCGGTCACGACGTGCTGCCGGTCGTCCGCAGCCTGCCGAACGTCATGCTGCTGCGCACGATGAGCAAGGGCTATTCGCTCGCCGGCCTGCGCTTCGCCTATGGGCTCGGCGCCCCCGCGCTGATCGCGCCGATGCTGACCAAGACCAAGGATTCCTACAATGTCGACGCCATCTCGCAGACACTGGCCGAGACGGCTCTCGCCCACCGCGCCCATGCCGCGGCGGGCTGGGCGCTGATCCGGGCCGAACGCGCGCGGCTCGCCGCCGCGCTCGCGACGCGCGGTTTCGCGCCCGCCGCCTCACAGACCAACTTCCTGCTCGTCGACGTCCCCGCCACCGTGGCCGGCGGCGCGGCCGGGCTGCACCGCCGCCTGCAGGACGAAGGGATCTTCGTGCGCTGGTTCGATCAGGACGGACTGCGCCAGCGCCTGCGCATCACCATCGGCAGCGCTGACGAGAACACGGCGCTTCTCGCCGCGATCGACAGGCTCACGGCGCCGCGCTGAAACCCGCTTCGTGGGCGGCACGGCTGTCCTCCGGCGCTTCCCCGCGGCGGTCGTTCATGCCGTAGTCGCGCAGCACCGATGCGACCCTCAGGCGATAGTCGCGGAAGATGCCGCCGCGGCCGGCCGCCTGCGTCGCGCGATGGCGGATCTGGTTGCGCCAGGCCGCCACCGCCGCCTCGTCGCGCCAGAACGACAGCGACAGGAGCTTGTCCGGGTCGGTCAGGCTCTGGAAGCGCTCGACCGAAATGAAGCCGTCCATGGCCATGAGATCGTCGCGCAGCCTGGCTGCCAGCGCCATGTAGTCGCCCTTGCGGCCTTCGGCCGGCGAGACCTCGAAAATGACCGCGATCATGACATCCTCCGCGCCGCGTCGAGACCATTGATTGTAGCGCGATAACGATCGCCCAGGCCGTCCTCAGGATGCATGAGATATGTGCCTGTGGCGATCTTGATGTGGCGGATCCGCCGCCGCGGCCGGCGCATCCGCGAGCCAGGCGGCGTCGGCGTCCCTGGCGAGGCTGTCCCACTCGCTCCGGATGATGGCGACCGGTGCGCCGATCAGGTCCGCCTCATGTCCGTGCCGGCCAGGCCGCAACAATACCGGCGCGGGGACGATCGGGAGCGCACACCGCCGGCGGCGAGCGCCATGCGCGCCGGCAGCGGCCGGACCGCTGCCAGCCGGGCCTTGGCCCGGAGGTCCAAGGCAAACGGACTGCACGACGGTTCGCTTCCCGCCGAACCGTCGGCGACCGCGTCACACCCGCCGCAGCGACCAGGGATAGGGCGCCGATCCGGTCAGCATGCCGGTCAGGTTCTTGCGATAGGCGGTCTTGATGGTGAACTGGCCGAGCGGCACGGTGGCCACCTCTTCCAGCGCCAGGCGGGCAAGCTCGGTCGCCGCCTTCTTCTGCCCGGCCTCGTCGGGGGCGAAGAGCCATTCGTCGACGAGCTGTTCGGAACGTGGATTGGTCCACCAGCCGAACCAACCGCTCAGCCCCGGACCACGGACCAGGTTGGAGGTTGCCGGGCTGCCCCAGCCATCGGTCGGGCCCAGCGTGTGGAAGATGCTCCAGCCGCCCTTGTCGACCGTTTCGCGGTTGTTGCGCCGCTGGATCACGGTGCCCCAGTCGCTTTCGGCCAGGTCGATGTTCATGCCGATCTTGCGCAGCACGTCGGCGGTCACCTGGCCAAGCGGGCCGATGTCGGGGAAATCGGTCGGGTTGATGATCACCACCTTCTCGCCGGCATAGCCCGACGCCTTCAGCGCGGCGGTGGCTTTCTCGATGCTCTGCGGCATCAGGTCTTCCTGCTCGCCGGCATAATAGGGCGTGCCGAAACCCCAGAGGCTGCGGCAGACCTTCCAGGACGAGGTATCGTCGCCCTGGCTCGCGCGCATGTATTCTTCCTGGTTCACCGCCATCCGCACCGCCTGGCGCACGCGGATATTGTCGAAGGGCGGCTGCAGGTGGTTGAGCCGCATGACCGCGGTGCGCCCGGCCAGGTCGATGACCTCGCGGACGATGTCGCGGTTGCGCGCGAGCATGGGCTGCAGATCCGACAGCGGCCGTTCCCACCAGTCGATCTCGCCGCGCATCAGCGCGTTGGCGGCGGTCGCGGCATCCGGAATGATGAGCCATTCGACGCGCGGGAAATGGGCGACCTTGCCACCGGCATTGCGGCTCGGCGGCTCCTGGCGCGGCACATAGCCGTCGAACTTCTCGTAGACCGCGCGGCTGCCGGAATTGTATTCGGACGGCAGGAAGCGGTAGGGGCCGGAGCCGACCACTTCGGTGATCTGCTTGTTGCCGTCGGTGACGGCGAGCCTCTCCGGCATGACGAAGGGCGGATTGTCGGCCTTGCCGAGCGCGTCGAGCAGCAGCGGGAAGGCACGGGTCAGGCGGATCTCCAGCGTCCGGTCGTCGACGCCGACGAAGTCCTCGGTGACCTTGGCCAGCGTCTGGCCGAAAATGTCGCGCTGGCACCAGCGCTTCAGGCTGGCCGCGCAATCGACCGCGCGCACCGTGCTGCCGTCGTGGAACTTCAGGCCCTCGCGCAGGCGGATGCGCCATTTCCGGCCATCGGCGCTGACCTCGTAGCTCTCGGCCATCTGCGGTTGCGGCTTGAGCTTGGCATCCTGGCCGAACAGCGTGTCGTAGACGTAGTAGCCGTGATTGTTGGTCACCGTCGCCGTCGTCCAGATCGGATCGAGCGAGGTGAGATTGGCCTGCGGCACGAAGCGCAAGGTCGTGGCGCGCTGGTCCTGGGCAAGTGCCGGCGCAGCGAGCAGGGAAGCGGCAGCACCTTTGAGAAGCGTACGACGGTCCATGGGAGCACTCCGGTATGCGGGGTTGCTCAGTCGAGACGATCTGCAACCCGCGCGTCAACCCGTGGCACGACATGGCGCCCCGCCGACGGCGCAGGCCGGCACCTCAGACGCTGGCCGCGACCAGGCCCGCCGCCTCGGCGATGACGGCGCTGCGTGCCTCGCCCGGCGCGTCCTTCTTGACGTAGTAGATCGACAGGATCACCGGCGGGCGCCCGGGCGGCCAGATGATGCCGACGTCGCTGGTCTCGCCGGCCAGCCCCGCGCCGGTCTTGTCGCCGACGCGCCAGCCACGCGGCAGTCCCGCCCGGATGCGGGCCTCACCGGTCCGGCATGCCACGAGCCACTCGGTGAGCCGCGCGCGCGAGGCGGGCCTCAGCACGTCGCCCAGCAGCAGGCGGTGGATGTTCTGCCCCATGGCGGCCGGCGAAGTGGTGTCCCTCGGATCGTCGGGCGCGACCGCGATCAGCTCCGGGAGCTTGCGGTCGAGGCGCGTGACGGAATCGCCGAGCGTGCGGATGAACCGGGTGAGCCGGGCCGGCCCGCCGCAGATCTCGATCAGGAGATTGCCGGCGGTATTGTCGCTGACCACGATCGCCGCCTCGCAGATCTCGGCAACCGTCAGCCCCGGCGCGCCGGCGCTCGGCGCGGTGATCGGCGAGGACGGCACGACCTCGCCCGGCGTGTAGATGATCCGGCGGTCGAGCCGCTCCTCGCGATTGTCGATGCGAGCCAGGATATGGGCGACGGCAAGCAGCTTGAAGGTGCTGCACAGGGCAAAACGCTCATCCGCCCGATGGCCCGTGCGGGCGCGCGTCGCGGTATCGAGGACGGCGACGCCCAGCCGGCCGCCGCAACGGGCCTCGAGCGCGGCGAAACGGCAGGCCAGGGCCGCGGCCGGCGAGATGCGCGATGTCAGGACGACCGGAGCCGCAACGATGGCGCCGCACAGCACGCGGCGTCCGAGGCTCGGCGATATGCGCTGCGACGACATGGCACACACCCCCCTCGCGGCCTGCCTAGCCCCCGCCCGCTCAAAGATCCGCCACCACGAGCCGCGCCGCCTCGGCGATCACTGCACTGCGCACCGCGGCACTGGCGCCGGCCTTGACATAATAGAACGACAGGACGAGCGGCGCGCGCCCCGGCGGCCAGGCGATGGCAATGTCGTTGCATTCGCCGCCGCGGCCCGAGCCGGTCTTGTCGCCCACCCGCCAGCCGTGCGGCAGGCCGGCGCGGATGCGCTCGTCGCCGGTGCGGTTCGCCTCCAGCCAGGCGGTGAGTTGGGCGCGCGAGCCCGGCTGCAGCGCCGCGCCAAGGAGCAGTCGCCTGACATTCTCCGCCATGGCGCGCGGCGAAGTGGTGTCGTTGGCATCGTTCGGGCTCGAGGCCGCGTAAGGCGCGAGGTGGTCGACACGTGTCACCGTATCGCCGAGGGCGCGGCAATAGCCGGTGAGGCCGGCCGGGCCGCCCGCGGCGTCGACCAGCAGATTGCCGGCGGTGCTGTCGCTGACAGTGATCGCGGCCTCGCAGAGCTCCGCCAGCGTCATGCCCGCGCCGCCGAGGCGCCGCGCGGCGATCGGCGAGTGGGCCACGACGTCGTCGGGGCGGATGACGATGCGCCGGTCGAGCCGATCCTCGCCGCGATCGATCCGTGCCAGCGCATGCGCCGCCGCCAGGAACTTGACCGTACTGCACATGGCGAAGCGCTCGTCGGCGCGATGGCCGGCGCCGGCGCCGGTCGCGGTATCGATGATCGCGGCGCCGAGACGGCCGCCGCGGCGCGTTTCCAGCGCTCTCAGGCGGTCACCGAGTCCGGCTCCGACCGCCGCGAGGATCGGGCAGACAAGGACGAAAGGCGCAGCCAGCAGCGGGCCGGCGATCGCAAGGCGGCGCGTGACGGAACGGGACATGGAACGGGATCCGGGAAGAAGCGCGATGTGGAGAAGCCGCCTTTTGATCAGGCCGCCGGCGAGCGAAGCCGCGGCCCATTTGCGGCCGGACGAAGGCCTTGTCGCGCCGGACCGGCGACAAGGATTGCAGCAAGATTGCACGGGCGTCCGACGGGCCCGATGCGGCGCCCGGAGCGGCATCGGCCGCCCCGGTCGACCGTGGGAAATCAGAGGCTGGCGGCGACGATGCGCGCGGCTTCGGCAATGACGGCATTGCGTTCGTCGAAGCTGCCGTCGCTTTTCCTGTAGTAGACCGAGAGCACCACCGGCGCCCGGCCGGGTGGCCAGAAGATGCCGGCCTCATTGGCCTCGCCGCCATTGCCACTGCCCGTTTTGCTGGCGACGTGCCAGCCCGACGGAAGGCCCGCGCGGATCCGCGCGTCGCCAGTCTTCATGCCGACCATCCACGCGGTCAGTTGCTCCCGCGAGGCGGATTTCAGCGTGTCGCCGAGCAGGATCTGCCGCACCGTCTCCGACATGGCGCCGGGCGTCGTGGTATCGCGCGGATCGTCCGGCGCGACATTGTTCAGTTCGGGCTCGTTGCGGTCGAGCCGCGATATCGTATCGCCGGCGCTGCGGAAGAATCGGGTGAGTCCGGCCGGCCCGCCGAAGCTCGCCAGCAGGAGATTGCCGGCCGTGTTGTCGCTCAGCACCACCGCCGCCTCGCAGATTTCGGCCATGGTCATGCCCTGACCCCCGGTCCGTAGCTTGGTTGCAGGCGAATAGGGCACGAGGTCGCTCTCGGCGAAGATGACGCGCCGGTCGAGACGTTCCTCGCCGCGATCGACACGGGCGAGGACATGGGCGGCGGCGATCGACTTGAAGGTGCTGCACATGGCGAAGCGCTCGCCGACCCGATGGCCACCCCGGGTTTCCGTCGCGGTATCCAGAACACCAACACCGAGACGGCCGCCGCTGCGCGCCTCGAGCGCCGCGAGCCGGGCACCGAGTTCCTGGCTGGCGGCAAGGCCGGGCTGGACGGCGACGAGGGGAGCCGCGATCAGCGGAGCGGCGAGCGCCATGCGGCGGGAAAGCAGATGAGACATGCGATGTCACCCCAAAGCGACACGGCGCGGAATGCGCCGGCCGCGCTTCAATCGCGGGCGGCGCGAGCAAAGCCGCGGCTGCTTTGTGGCGGACCGGAGGTCATGTTGGGAGAAGCTGGCGGCCAGGATTGCACCGGCGTTGCATGGCCGCCAGCGTCGTCCGCCCGCCTCAGTCGAAGCCCATGAAGCCCGGGCTGTCGCTGATCCGGGGCGCCGCCTTCAGCTTCGCGATGTCAGGCACCGGCCGGGCGGTCGCGGGGTCGCCGGCGAGCAGCCGCTCCAGGGCCGCCGCCACCGCCAGCACCTTGGCATCGCCGCCGCGCGGGCCGACGATCTGCAGACCGAAGGGCAGGCCGTTGCGGTCGAGCCCGACCGGCAGCGAGATCGCGGGATGGCCGACAACGGTCACCGCATAGGCATTGGCGAGCCAGTGGAAATAGGTCCGCGTCGGCTTGCCGTCGATCTCGGCCGGGAAGAGCTCCGACCAGGGCCGGGGGCTGAGCGTCACCGCGGGGCTCAGGATGACGTCGTAGTCGGCGAAGAAGGTCTGCCAGCGGCGATAGAGCACCGTCTGGTGCTTCATCGCCTCGGTCGCGTCGAGCGCGCTGTAGCGCAGCCCCTCCTCGACATTGGCCCGCACGTTCGGTCCGACCTTGTCGGGCGTATCGCGCACCTTGTCGTACATGCCGGCCAGGAACGACAGCGAGCGGAGTACCTCGAAGGTCTCGTCCGTACCTGAACAATCCGGCGTCGCCTCATCGGCCTGCACGAAGACGTCGCGGAACCGGCCGGTCTTGTCGGCGAAGACCTCGCGAATATGCCGCTCGGTCGGCGCGAAGCCGAAATCGGGGGTCAGCGCAACCCGCAGCGCCGAGAGGTCGATCGCCTCCGGCACGGCAAAATCCTCCGGCCGGCGGACGCTGCGCCCATGGATCGTCGTCGCCAGGGGATCGGCGGCATCATCGCTCGCCATGGCGGAGAAGAGCAGGCACAGATCCGGCACCGTGCGCGCCATCGGCCCGGACACGCTGAGCGGGTTCCAGCCGAGCGGCCGGCGCTCGCTCGGAACCACGCCGGGCGAAGGCCGGAAGCCGACAATGCCGTTGAACGCGGCCGGGTTGCGCAGCGAGCCGCCGGTATCCGAGCCAGTCGCGATCGGCACCATGCTGGTCGCGAGCGCGACACCGGAGCCGCCCGACGATCCCGCGGCCGAACGGGAGGGATCGAACGGATTGCCGGTCGCGCCATAGACGGCGTTGCGCGTATTGGCGCCGGCGCCCCATTCCGGTGTGTTGGTCTTGCCGATGACGATGGCCCCGGCCTGCCGGACCGAGCGCACGATCAGCTGGTCTTGGCCCGGCACGTTGTCCCGGAACAGCACGCTGCCGAAGGTGGTGACGAGCCCCTCGGTGTTTTCCAGGTCCTTGACGCCGACCGGCAGGCCATGAAGGGCCCCGAGCCGGTCGCCGCGCATGGTCGCGGCGTCGGCGGCGCGGGCGGCCGCGCGGGCCCGGTCGAAATCGCGCGCCACCATGGCGTTGACGGCCGGATCGACCGCCTCGATGCGCGCGATGCAGCTCTCCATCAGCTCGCTGGCCGACAGCTTCTTCGCGCCGATCAGCGCGCGTGCCTCGACCGCTCCGAGATCGCAAGGTTCCATGCTGTCCATCCTCATGCCCGTGCGCGCCGACCTTAGCACTGGCCCCGGCCGAGACCAGCGGCAGCGACGCAGGGCGGTGCCGCGCCGGTCTGCTTGCCCGGTCTGGCGGCCTCGGCCATCCTCCCGTCAGGCTCCGCACGGTCGCGGACGCGCGGCAAAAGAGGGCGGCCACCGCCCCGTCCAGGGAGGACAAGAGCATGACGACCCCATCGACATCGCTGGCGCTGACCGGCCTCAATGCGCTGGTCATCGGCGGTTCCAGCGGCATCGGCGAAGCCATCGCCCATGGCTATGCGGCCGCCGGCGCGCGGGTCGCCATTGCCGGCCGGGTCGCGCCCAAGCTCGAAGCCGCCGCCGCACGGCTCGCCGAGCGCTTTCCCGGTACGCGGGGCTATGTCGCCGACGTCACCGATCCGCTGGCGCTCGCCAGCCTGGCCGAGACGGTGGAGCAGGATTTCGGCCAGGTCGACGTGCTGCTGCCCTGCCAGGGCACGACGATCATCAAGCCGACGCTGGATTTCACGCGCGAGGAGTTCAACCACATCGTCGCGACCAACCAGACCAGCGTGTTCTTCGCCTGCACGACGTTCGGGCGCGCCATGCTCGCCCGCGGCAGCGGCGCCATCGTCAACATCGCCTCGCTCTCGGCCCATCGCGGCTGGCCGCGCGCCTGCCCCTATGCGATGACCAAGCATGCCGTGCTGGCGCTTACCCACACGCTCGCCGCCGAATGGGGCCCGCAGGGCGTCAGGGTCAATGCGATCTCCCCGGGCTTCTTCCTGACCGATCTCAACCGGGACAAGATGCCGCCAGAGCGCAAGGAGAGCGCGCTCCGGCGCACGCCCATGGGCCGGTTCGGCGAACTCGACGAACTGGTCGGCGCGGCGGTCTATCTCGCCTCACCCGCCGCGGGCTTCGTCACGGGCACGGTGATCAATGTCGACGGCGGTTATCTCGCGTCCGGCATCTGACGGGGCGCGGTCGGCTTCTGCGATGGCGCTCACGACCGGCGCGCCGGTATCGACGGCCACCACCACCGACATGCCCGGCCGCAGCCGCTCGGCGAGATCCTGACCCGCCTCCAGCTCGATGCGCACGGGGATGCGCTGCGCGACCTTGGTGAAATTGCCGGTCGCATTGTCGGGCTTCAGCACGCTGAACTCCGAGCCTGCGGCCGGCGCGATGCGCACGACATGGCCGCGCAGCGGCGTGTTGTCGAGGGCGTCGACCGTGAAGGTCGCCGGCAGGCCGGCACGCATATGGGCGAGCTGTGCCTCCTTGAAATTGGCGATGACCCAGACGGTCGCGGGCGTGACCGAGGTCAGCTGGGTGCCGGCCGTCACATATTGGCCGAGGCGCACGCCGACCTCGCCGAGCCGGCCGTCGACCGGCGCCACGATGCGGGTATTGCCCAGATTGATCTCGGCGAGCGCAACCGCCGCTTCGGCGCTCTTCACGCCCGCCTCCAGCGAGGGCTTGCCCGCATCGACGAGCGCGAGGTTCTGGGCGGCGAGGTCGACATTGGCGCGGGCCTGGGCGACGCCGGCCTCAGCCTGCATCAGGGCCACGTGCACCTGGTCGCCGATCGCCGCCGAGGAAACGCCGCGGCTGACCAGCGAGCCGGTTCGCTCCTGGTCGTGCTCGGCCTTTTCCAGAACGGCTTCAGCGCTCTTGAGCTGAGCCCTGGCAAGATCGAGGCTCGCCTGGCGAGCCGCGCGGTTCTGGTCGAAGCTCGCCAGCGCGGCCTGCTGCTGCTGCAGCGCGGCGCGGGCCTGCGCAAGCTGCTCGCGATAGATGCGGTCGTCGATGCGCGCGATGAGCTCGCCCTTGCGCACCCGCACATAGTCCTGCACCGCAACCTCGGTGACATAGCCCGACACCTGCGGGCTGAGCAGTGTCACCTGTCCCTTCACATAGGCGTTGTTCGTGCTCTGCACGTCGGTACGGAACGGCGGCAGCTGCCAGGCCCAGAGCACCATGAGGATGCCGGCAAGGCCGATGGCGAGCGCGGGAAGCGTGATCTTGAGGCGGGAAAGCTGGGTGGCGGACATGATCTTGTTTCTCTTGTACGGACGGGTTCAAATCGGTTGCGGCGCCGGCCGGCGGCGCGCGGCGCGCACATCGGCGGCCATGTGCAGGACGAGAACGGCCATGCCTGCCAGCGCCAGGACCGCGACCAGGAGGAACATGTCGTTGTAGGCGAGGACGTTCGCCTCCTGGGTCGCGAGGCGGCCCAGCGCGGCGACGCCCTGGGCGTCGCGCAGCGCCCCGTCCTGCAGGGTCGGCGCCAGGCCGGCGCCATAGCTGCGCACGCGCTGGGCGACGAGCGGGTCGGTCAAGGTCAGCGCGCTCGCCAGGACGTTCGAATGGAACTTTTCGCGGATGATGACGAAGGTGCCGAGCACGGCCGAGCCGAGCATGCTGCCGACCGTCTGCGAGCCCAGGAAGACCGCGATGAAGCTGAGGATATAGCCGGTGCCGCGCTGCAGCACGCGGGCGAAACCCGAGACCATGGCCGGACCGAGGAAGATCGCGCCGGCAAAGGCCAGCATGGCCTGGCTGAGGTAGAACTGTTCGGGACGGGTGAGGTTGGTTGCGCGCGCGTCCATCAGGGCGGCGGTCGCGATCAGCGCCAGCGCGGCGAGGTGCAGATAGGGCGCACGCGCCGGCGTCACCACGACGCTGGAGAATATGTAGCCGGCGGCGGTGGCCGCCGCGACGATCCAGAACATCGGCGCCATCTGCTCGTTCTGCAGGCCGAGCACGTTGAACAGGCCGACGGCGCCGACCTGCTGTTCTGCGAGCAGCACGCGGAACAGCATCAGCGCGCCGGTGAAGGCCAGCATGTCGCGCGAGCAGAGCCAGCGCAGATCGATGATCGGCGTCGCGCGGTTGAGCTCCACGGCGGCCATCAGCGCGAGCGCGCCGATGCCGATCGCGGCGAGCGCGCCGAGCCAGGGGGCCTCGAACCACCAGTAGGCCCGGCCGAGCGCCAGGACCAGGATGAGCGAGCCCGAGCCGACCGCCAGCAGCGGGAAGCTGACGAGATCCGCGAGGCCGAACACCTTCATCCGCGGCGGATGCGTCAGCGGCAGGGTCAGGATGATGCAGAGGCTCATCAACGCGAGCCCGGCCTCGAGCAGATAGAGCCCGTGCCACTCGCCGATCTCCAGGAGCTCCGGCGAGATGACGCGGGCGAGCGGCACGGCGAGCTGCGCGCCCAACAGGCCGAAACAGACGCCGATCGACAGCCGCTTGGCCGGCGGCGCCTTTTCCAGCATGTAGAACAGGGCGAGCGTCGAGAGCGGCGCCGCCACGAAGCCGGTCACCGCCCTGACCACGACGGCGGACCGCAGATCGTTGGTGAAGAGGTGCGCGAAGGCGACCAGCACGTAGACGGCAAGACCGATCTCCGCGAAGCGCCTCAGGCCGAACTGGGTGCGCATCTTGTAGACGAGCAAGGTGCCGGTGATGTTGGTCGCCATGTAGGCCGCGACCAGCCAGTTGCTTTCGAGCTGGGTAATGCCGAGAGCGCCCTGGATGCCGGTCAGATTGGCGGAGACGAGATTGAGGCCGAGCCCCTGGGTGAGGCCGAGCAGCAGCGAGGCGGCGGCATAGAGGGCGAAGGCGAAGGGCGAGGCCGGCG
>NZ_JAPSET010000049.1:0-41487 GCF_026847585.1 Phreatobacter sp. AB_2022a | reverse complement strand
AGCGCGTCCACCAGCGAAACATAGAGCTCCGCAGGAATTTCGCGCTTTGCATCGTCCGTTTCGGCCCGAATGTTCATGGATACGATCGTTGCACAGACCCGCGGGCCGGCTTCGCATGAAGGCGGCCGATCGTAATCAACCAAAAAAACCTTGCGCATCAATTAATTGGCGGACGACGGCCCGCCGCAGCGGACAAATGTCCGCGGCAGGTATCAGGTTTTTGCTTCAACGTCCGGTCGTCAAGTCCGAAATGAGCCGCTCGATCGCCTCGCGCGACACGGGAAAATCCGCCGCGATCCAGGCCGCCTTCAGCCGGGCCAGCGCCGCGCCGACGGCCGGCCCGTCGGCAAAGCCCCGCGCGGCGAGATCATGTCCCGAGATCGGGAAGGCGGGCGCCTGCCAGCGCTCGGCCAGGGTCGCGAGCGCCTGCCAGCCGGCATCCTCGATGGGCGCCGCCGAGCGCGCGAAGGCGACCAGCGCCCGGTCGCGGTAGCCGCGCGGGCCGGCGGCGAACAGAACCGCCTTGGCGGCGGCGGTCCCATGGGCGGGATCGAGCGCGCGCCAGCCGTGCCCGATGCCGTCGATGCGCCGGTAGTCGGCATTGGATAGGGCCAGCCGCTCGCGCAGCCGCTCGGCATCCTCGCGGACCAGCACGGCGAGCGCCGCGAGCCGGCGCGCGGCGTCCGGCGCGAGGCCCAGCGCCCGCTCGATCGCCGCCAGACGGCCGAGATCGCGATAGAGCGGCACGCCGCCGAGCACCATGCCGAGCAGGCCGGCATCGGCCATCACCTCGAGAGTCTCGCCGGCGCGCGGCGCGATTACCAGCTTCAGCATTTCCATGCGCAGCCGCTCGCGCGAGAGCGCGGCGAGCCCCGCGCGCTCGGCAATGCAGGCGGCCAGCGCGTCCGCATCGGGCGCGCCGGAGCCGACGGTCGCCTGGAAGCGGAAGAAGCGGAGGATCCGCAGCCGGTCCTCGCGGATGCGCGCCACGGCATTGCCGATGAACCGGACCCGGCCTGCGGCGAGATCGTCCGCGCCGCCGAAATAGTCGTAGAGCGCGCCGTCGGCGCGAAGGCTCATGGCATTGACCGTGAAATCCCGCCGGGCGGCATCGGCCTGCCAGTCGCGCCCGAACCGGACCAGCGCGTGGCGGCCGTCGGTCTCGACATCCTGCCGGAGCGTCGTCACCTCAAATCCCCGTCCCTCGACGACGATCGTGACGGTGCCGTGGGCGATGCCGGTCGGCACCGCCTTCAGCCCCTCGGCCTCGGCGAGCCTCATCACCGCTTCGGGCAGCGCGGTGGTGGCCATGTCGATGTCGCCGGGAGGCTCGCCGATCAGGATGTTGCGCACCGCGCCGCCGACCACCCGCACCTCCTCGCCCGCCCTGGCGATCAGTCCGACGAGCCGCGCGGCGGGTCCCGCGGCGAGCCAGTCGGGCACCGGTATGTGTCGTGTCGCAGGATCCATGCTCATCGCCGTGGCTCCGCCTCGCGCGGCTTGAGTTCGGCCGGATGGAACACGCCGTTTTCGACCCGGGCCGGCACGTAGACGGCGGTCGGATCGCGGCTCTGGCCGGCCAGATGGTAGAGGAAATAGGATCCCGACAGCAGAAGGCCGCACAGGCCGATCCAGACCACCGGCCGCCTGTCCCAATGCTCCTTCAGCCAGGGATTGCGCTCCTTGAGGTGCAGCCAGCCGACATAGAACACGAAGGGCAGCGCGAACAGCAGCAGGTTGACGACAGCTCGCATCACGCCCTCACGCCGGCAGCCTCCGCCGGCTCGGACAGGCGCTGCCAGAGATCGCGCAGGATGCCGGCGGTGATGCCCCAGATGTAGCGCTCGCCATAGGGCATGGCGTAGAAATAGCGCCGCTGGCCGTTCCAGACGCGCGACTGGCGCTGGTGATTGGCCGGATTCATCAGGAAGGCGAGCGGCACTTCGAAGACGTCCGTCACCTCGCTCGGATTGAGCGTCAGATCGAAGCCGGGCCGGACCAGGCCGACCACCGGGGTGATCAGGTAGCCGGTGCGTGACTGGAACGGCGCGAGATAGCCGAGCGGGCGCACATGGCTGCGGTCGAGGCCGATCTCCTCTTCCGCCTCGCGCAGGGCGGCCGCCAGCGGATCGGCGTCGCCAGGGTCGATCCGGCCGCCCGGAAAGGCGATCTGGCCGGAATGGCTGGCCAGATCCGACGAGCGCTGGGTCAAGAGCACGGTCGCCTCGGGCCGGGCGACCACCGGGATCAGCACGGCGGCCGGCCGTGCCGGCGGCCCCTCGTTGATGGTCGGATCGCTGTCGTCGGCCGGCTGGCCGCCGCCGGGATGCACATCCTGCACGAAGGTCGGAAGGTCGAGGCTCAGGCGCTGCGTGACCGCGGCGCTGAACTGGTCGGGCGAAACGGGAATCACATGAGGCCCTCGATCTCGGCGGCCGGCACCATGGGATAAAAGGTCCCCGCCGCATAGAGGCCGAACCAGTCGCGGCGGTCGCCCGCGGAATCTTCGACCGAAGCGATCTCGCCGAGCGCGGCAAGATCCTGGAACAGGGCGCGCGAGACCCGCGCCCAGAGGTCGCGTCGGACGTGGATATAGGGCTTCAACCCGTCGGTTCCGGCCTCCTTTTCGAAGCGCAGCGAATGATCGGGGCCAACCTCCACCCATTCCTCGGTCTGGGTGCGCAGGGCGATGCCACGCGCCCGTCCGGAGCCGGAAACCCGCATTTCCACGGCGGCGAACGGCGCGTCGTCGACGGTGATGCCGACCTTTTCCACCGGCGTGACCAGGAAATAGCGGCCATTCTCGCGTTTCAGCACCGAGGAGAACAGCTTGACCAGCGCCGGCCGGCCGATCGGCGTCTTCATGTAGAACCAGGTGCCGTCGGCGGCGATGCGCATGTCGAGGTCGCCGCAGAAGGGCGGGTTCCACAAATGCACCGGCGGCGGCCCTTTGACCGCCTTCACCTGCGTCGCGATGCCCTCCAGCCCACCTGACGACGATGAACCGCTGGCCATGCCGAAAGCCTCACGTTTGAGTGAAAATCATGAACATTCCGGCGCCCAACGTTGGCCCGGCCATGAAGCGAACGTAAGACTGAGCTATCGCTATCGCAATGCATGCGCGATGATGCAGCGCACGAAGCACGTAGCCCCGACAGGAGCTTGCATGACCGCGGAGACCGCTGAACGCATGGAAGACGCCATCGTCCGAGCCGCAGAAACCACCGTCGCCCAGGTCCGCCAGGCCCGGGCCAATATTTCGGAGGTGATCTTCGGCCAGCAGCCGGTCATCGACCAGGCGCTCGTCACCGTTCTCTCCGGCGGCCACGCGCTGCTGGTCGGCCTGCCCGGCCTTGCCAAGACCAAGCTGGTCGAGACCATGGGCGTCGTGCTCGGCCTCGACGCCCGCCGCGTGCAGTTCACCCCCGACCTGATGCCTTCCGACATTCTCGGCTCGGAAGTGCTGGAGGAATCGGCTGGCGGCCGGCGCGCCTTCCGCTTCCTGAAGGGACCGGTCTTCGCCCAGCTCCTGATGGCGGACGAGATCAACCGCGCGTCCCCCCGCACCCAGTCGGCGCTCCTGCAAGCCATGCAGGAATATCACGTCACGGTTGCCGGCGAGCGCCACGACCTGCCGAAGCCCTTCCACGTGCTGGCGACGCAGAACCCCCTGGAGCAGGAGGGCACCTATCCCCTGCCCGAGGCCCAGCTCGACCGCTTCCTGATGCAGGTGGACGTCGACTATCCCGATCTCGAAGCCGAGCGGAAGATCCTGTTCGACACGACCGGCGCCGAGGAGAGCCGGCCGAAGCAGGTGCTCTCGGGTGACGACCTGCAGGCCGCGCAGCGGCTGGTGCGGCGCCTGCCGGTCGGCGAGACGGTGGTCGACGCCATCCTGCAGCTCGTCCGTTCGGCCCGCCCCGATGCCGCCAAGGGCGAGCTTGCCAATGCCATAGCCTGGGGGCCCGGCCCGCGCGCTTCCCAGGCGCTGATGCTGGCGGTGCGCGCCCGGGCGCTGCTCGACGGCCGGCTTGCCCCCTCGATCGACGACGTCGTGGCGCTGGCCGAGCCGGTGCTGAAGCATCGGATGGCGCTGTCCTATGGCGCGCGCGCCGACGGCCTGACCGTCGAGGCCACCATCGCCTCGCTGGTCAAGCCGCTCAGGTGACCCGTTCCATGTTCGGCCTGGCCGACACGCTGCGCCGCGGCCAAGGCGGGGATGCCGCGGGCGCGCGCGTGCCGCACGACGCGGCCGCGCTCGCCGCCAGCCTGCCGCGTCTCGTCCTCGAAGCCCGGCGCGTCGCTTCCACCATCATTCACGGCCTGCACGGGCGCAGGCGCGCCGGCACCGGCGAGAATTTCTGGCAGTTCCGCCGCTTCACCGACGGCGAGCCGGCGAACCGCGTCGACTGGCGCCGCTCGGCGCGCGACCAGCACCTTTACGTGCGCGAGCAGGAATGGGAGGCGGCCCATACCGTCTGGATCTGGCCCGACCGTTCAGCCTCGATGCGCTTTGCCTCCGACCTGGCCAAGGTCAGCAAGCATGACCGCACCCTGGTCATCGCCTTCGCCTTGGCCGAAATCCTGGTGCGCGGCGGCGAGCGGGTCGGCATTCCCGGCCTGATGCGCCCGACGGCCAGCCGGGCGGTCATCGAGCGCATGGCCGACGCCATTCTCGCCGACGCGGCGGGCAAGGCCACGAACCTGCCGCCCCGCACCCCGGTGTCGCGCCTGTCGGAGGCCGTGATCCTCTCCGACTGCCTGGTGCGGCCGGAAACCTTCGCCGAAACAGTCAAGAACCTTGCAGCAGGCGGCTCGCGCGGCCATGTCCTGATGATCAACGATCCGGTCGAGGAGACCTTTCCCTATCGCGGCAGGGTCGAATTCGAGGAGCTCGAGGAGGGCCTGACCATCACCGCCGGCCGTGCCGAAACCTGGCGCGACGACTATGTCGCCCGGCTCGCCGACCATCGCGCCGCCCTGCGCCGCGAATGCGAGACGCGCGGCTGGAGCTTCGGCCTGCACCGCACCGACCAGGCCCCGGCGGGCGCCCTTCTGGCGCTGCACCAGCGCATGGGACCCGGTCCGCTTGACCTTGCCGCCGCGGCGCCGGCCCGCGGGACTGCGAGGCGCTGATGCTGGGCCTGCCCCTCGCCTTCGCCTCCCCCCTCGTCCTTTTCGCTCTCGCCGCGCTGCCCGCGCTCTGGTGGCTGCTCCGGCTGGTGCCGCCACGCCCGCGGCGCATCGCCTTCCCCCCGACCCGCATCCTCGTCGACATCGCGCCGAAGGAGGAGACACCCGCGCGCAGTCCCTGGTGGCTGACGGCGCTCCGCCTGCTCATGGCGCTCATCATCATCCTCGCCATGGCCGGCCCGATGTGGAACCCGCCGGCCGCCACCAGCGGCGCCCGCGGCCCGGTCCTGGTGCTGATCGACGACGGCTGGCCATCCGCCGCCGCCTTCGACCAGCGCATCCGCGTCGCCAACCAGATCGTCGCCGCAGCCGAAAGTGCCGGACGCCCGGTGGCCTTCGCCACCACCGCCAAGCCGGTCATCGCCATCGGCATCGAAACGCCGGCCTCGGTGCGCGAGCGCCTGCGCTCGCTCGACCCCTCGCCGCATACGCCGGACCGCGCCGGCGTCCTGCCGGCGCTCGGGCGTTTCCTCGCCGCCCAGCAGCAGGCCGAGATCGTCTGGCTCGCCGACGGCGTCGATACCGGCCGGTCCGAGGCCTTCCTCGGCCAGCTCAAGGAGACGATCGGCAGCCACGCGCTGACCGTCTATGCCGGCGGCACGCCGCCGGTGCTGGCGCTGACCGGCGCGAGCAATGCCAGCGGCGGCTTCTCGGTCCAGGTCATCCGCGCCGAGCCAGGCCCGGCCCAGGCCGGCCGCGTGCGCGCCCTCGACACACGCAGCCTGCCGATCGGCGAGGCGACCTTCGCCTTCGAGCCCGGCAAGACCGAAACCGAAGCCCGCTTCGACCTGCCGGTCGAGATCCGCAACGACATTACCCGGCTCGACATAGCGGGCGAGCGCTCGGCCGGCGCCGTGCAGCTCATCGATGCGCGCTGGCAGCGCCGCACGATCGGCGTCGTCTCCGGCGCCACCACCGATACGGCGCAGCCCCTGCTGTCGCCAACCTATTATCTCGGCCGCGCGCTGGAACCCTTCGCCGATATCCGCACCGTCGAGGGCGCTTCGCCCTCCGAGGCGGCGATCCGCTTCGTCGAAGGCAGGGTGCCGATGATCGTCCTGACCGATGTCGGCACGGTCACGCCGGAAGCCCGCGAGGCGCTCAACCGCTTCATCGACAATGGCGGCATTCTCCTGCGCTTTGCCGGCACCCGGCTCGCCGGGGCGCAGAACGACGATCTCGTGCCGGTACGCCTGAGGCGCGGCGGTCGCCAGCTCGGCGGCGCGCTGTCCTGGGAGACGCCCCAGCCGCTGGCCGCCTTCACCCGCGAGAGCCCCTTCGCCGATATCCCCGTGCCGCCCGACGTGCGCGTGCGCCGGCAGGTGCTGGCCGAGCCCGACGGCCTGCTCGCCGACAAGACCTGGGCCCAGCTGCAGGACGGCACGCCGCTCGTGACCGCCGAACGGCGGGGCCGTGGCCTCATCGTGCTGTTCCATGTCACCGCCGACACCGCCTGGTCCGACCTGCCGCTGTCGGGCGCCTTCGTCGAGATGCTGAAGCGCATTGCCGCGCTGTCGGCCGCCGGGCGCCCCGCCGCCGAAGGCCTTGCCGGCCTGCCGGGACAGCCGCGCGCGGCCGAGCGTGTCGCGCCGAACCGAGTGCTCGACGGTTTCGGCGCCTTCGTCCGGCCGCCGGCGACCGCCAAGCCGATCCCGGCCGACTGGCGCGAGCCCGCGACGCTGGACTATCCGCCCGGCTTCTACGGGCCGCCGGACGCGACCGTCGCGGTCAATGCTCTTGGTCCCGACGAGCGGCTGAAGCCGCTCGATCTCCGCCCTCTCGGCGCCGCGATCGAACGCTATCGCCTTGGAGAACCCGTGGATTTGAGATCGCCGCTCGTGATCGCCGCCCTGTTCCTCCTCCTCGTCGACGGCCTGGCCGTCTTCGTCATTGCCGGCGGCCTTGCGCGGCTCACCGGCCTGCGCACGGCGCGCACGACGGGCGCCGTTTTCGCCCTGGCGCTGATGCCGCTGCTGGGGCTGCTCCTGGCCGGCGGTCCGGCCGACGCCCAGACGCGCAGGATGCAGAACCGGCCGCCCGCGGCCACCGGCAACGCCGCCGACGACGCCGCCGTGCGCGCCACCCAGGCGACGCGCCTTGCCTATATCGTCACCGGCTCGCGCGAGGTCGACGAGGTCAGCCGCGCCGGCCTCGAGGGCCTGACCCGCTTCCTCTCGGCGCGGACCGCGCTCGAGCCGGCCGCGCCGCAAGGGGTCGACATCAACCGCGACGAACTCGCCTTCTTTCCGATCCTGTACTGGCCGGTGGTCGCCGGCGCCGACGAGCCGACCCCGCAGGCTCTGCTGAAGCTGGACGCCTATATGAAGCAGGGCGGCATGGTGGTGTTCGACACCCGCGACGCCTCGACCGCCCGGCCGGGCCAGACCAGCCCGGCCCAGGCGACGCTGCGGCGCATCCTGGCCGGTCTCGACATTCCCGAGCTGGAACAGGTGCCGCGCGACCATGTGCTGGCGCGCGCCTTCTTCATCCTGCGCGAGTTTCCCGGCCGCCATACCGACGGCGCGACCTGGGTCGAGGCGATCCCGCCGGTGGGCGACGACGAGACCGCCCGCCCGGCCCGCGCCTCCGACTCGGTCTCGCCGATCATCATCACCGCCAACGATCTCGCGTCAGCCTGGGCGGTCGACCGGCAGGGCAATCCCCTGCTGCCGATCCAGGGCGAGGCGCGCCAGCGCGAGCTCGCCTATCGCTTCGGCGTCAACCTCGTCATGTATGCGCTGACCGGCAACTACAAGACCGACCAGGTCCATGTGCCCGCGCTGCTCGAGCGGCTGGGGAACTGAGCCATGAGCTTCGGTCTCGTCTGGTCGCCGCTCGTCCCGCTCCTCGCCCTCGCGGCCGCCGCCATCGCCGTGGTCGTGCTGTCGCTGCTGCTCCTCGTCTCGCGCACCCGCGGCGCCTGGTGGCGCATCGGCGCCATGGCGCTGGCCCTGCTCGCGCTTGCCAATCCGGTCTTCACGCAGGAAGACCGCGATCCCCTGAAGACGGTCGTCGCCGTCGTGCTCGACCGGTCGGCCAGCCAGTCGCTCGCCGACCGCACGCGCATGACCGACGAAGCCAAGGCGGCGATCGAGCGCAGCTTCGGCCGGTCTCCTGGTTTCGAGGTGCGCTATGTCGATGCCGGAGCCTCGGACGGGCAGACCGACGGCACGCACCTGTTCGAGGCCCTGCGCGGCCTCGTCTCCGACGTGCCCGCCGAGCGGATCGGCGGTGCCATCCTGATCACCGACGGCCAGGTACACGACGTTCCCGGACAGGCCGCGGCGATCGGCTTCCAGGCACCCGTCCATGCCCTGATCACCGGCCGCTCGACCGACCGCGACCGCCGCGTCGTGCTGACCCAGACGCCGCGCTTCGGCATTGTCGGCCAGACGCAGACGGTCGGCTTCCGCATCGAGGACAACGGCACCGGCGGGCGGGCGGCGGAGGCGGCCGTCACCGTCAAGCGCGACGGCGAAACCATCGAGCGGCGCACGGTGACGACCGGCGCCACCACCATGGTTCAGGTGCCGGTCACCCATGCCGGCGCCAATATCGTGGAGATCGAGGTGGACGGACTCGACAACGAGCTGACCGCCATCAACAACCGCGCCGTCGTCATCATCGACGGCATCCGCGAAAAGCTGCGCGTGCTGCTGGTCTCCGGCGAGCCGCATGCGGGCGAGCGCACATGGCGCAATCTCCTGAAATCGGACGCCGGCGTCGACCTCGTCCATTTCACCATTCTCCGTCCGCCGGAAAAGCAGGACGGCACGCCGATCAACGAGCTGTCGCTGATCGCGTTCCCGACGCGCGAGCTGTTCCAGATCAAGATCCGCGAATTCGACCTGATCATCTTCGACCGCTACGCCCAGCAGGGCGTGCTGCCGCTGATCTATTTCGAGAACATCGCGCGCTACGTGCGCAATGGCGGCGCGCTGCTGGTGGCCGCCGGCCCCGAGCACGCGACCTCCGCCTCGATCAACGACACGCCGCTGGAGACCATTCTGCCGGCGGCACCGACCGGCGACGTCATGGAGCGCCCGTTCCACGCCCGCGTCTCCGAGCTCGGCCGGCGCCACCCGGTGACCCGGGCCCTGCCCGGCTCGACCACCGAAGGCACGCCGCAATGGAGCCGCTGGTTCCGGCTGATCGAGAGCCGCACGCCCGGCCAGGGCTCGACCACCGTCATGGACGGCCCCGACAACCGGCCGGTCCTCATGCTGCAGCGCCAGGGCGAGGGCCGCGTCGCGCTACTCCTCTCCGACCACATCTGGTTGTGGGCGCGCGGCTACGAGGGCGGCGGGCCGCATCTGGAGCTGCTGCGCCGGCTGTCGCACTGGCTGATGCGCGAGCCGGAACTGGAAGAGGAGAGCCTCAGGCTCGCCGTGCGCGGCCGCCAGTTGGCCGTCGAGCTGCAGACCATGGCCGAAGCCCCGGCCGAGGTGACGCTGACGACGCCGTCCGGACGCAGCCAGACGGTTGCCATGCAGGCGGCCGAGCCCGGTCTCTGGCGCGGCCAGGTGGAGGTGACCGAGCTCGGCCTCTGGCGCGCCCAGGCCGGCACGCTGACGCGTCTCGTCAATGTCGGGCCGGCCAATCCGCGGGAATTCACCGATGTCACCTCGACCCTGCAGGTGCTCGAGCCGCTGGTGCGGGCGACCGGCGGCGGCCTGTGGCGCATTTCGGAGAACGGCAGCCTCACCATGCCGCGCATCGTCCCGACCCGCTCGGCCAATGCGCTGCGCGGCGAGGACTGGCTCGGCATCCGCCAGCGCGACGCCTCGGTCGTGCGCGGCATCGGCATCCTCCCGGCCTTTGCCGGCGTGCTCGGTCTCATTCTGCTGCTCGGCGCGCTGACTCTCGTCTGGGCCCGCGAGGGGCGCTAGACCTGGGTCGAGGATCGCCTGGCGCACGAGGCTGAAGGTGCGGGCGCAGCGCCCGCTCAGGGCGCCGCGGACTGCAGGCCTCGGACCGGACCCCGGACGCCCTCGAAGGCGCCAGCCGCCAGTTCCCGGAACAGCAGCCGGCCGGGATCGACCGGACCCGGCAGCGTGAGGCGGCCCGGTGGCACCACCGAGAAGCCGAAGCGCTTGTAGTAGGGTGCGTCGCCGACCAGCACGACCAGCCGGTGCCCTTTCGCGGCCGCGGTGTCGAGCGAACGCGTCATCAGCGCCGCGCCGATGCCGCGGCTCTGGAAGGCCGGGTCGATGGTGATCGGGCCGAGCAGCACGGCCGCGACGTCGCGGCCGATGATGATGGGCGACAGGCGGATGGAGCCGACCAGCAGCGTGCCGACACGCGCGGTGAAGCAGAGTTCGGAGAGCGGCGGCACGCCTTCCCGCAGGCGGAACGCGGTGCGGGCGAAACGGCCGGGTCCGAAGGCGCGCTCGTGCAGCCGCTCGATGGCGGGCGCGTCGGCAAGGGTTTCCGGATGGAGATCGAGGGACAAGTCGGGCATCAGCTCAGGCTCGTGGGCGCGAGGACGAACAAAAGGTTTCGGCGGCGGGCTTCACACCGACCGTCGTCGTCGCGACACAAGAACCTTTGCCTGACATGTCATAGGGCGCGCATAGCATGATGCGCGCGGGTCGTCACTAGGATCGTGATCCCGACATCCGCCCCGCCCGGACAGTGGCCACGCATCCAAAAGGCCGCAGGGACTCAAGGGCTTGATCGGCCGCCGCGCCGGCGGTCCGCCGCGTCCTCCGGCGGCGCGCCGGCGACGGCACGGGCAAGGCGCCGGCGCCCTTTCGCCGGTCGCGTCACGGCGCGCCTTTCAGCGGAAGATAGATGTCGGTCATCAGTTCGGCAGGCGCGGTGTCGCGGGGATTGTTGAGATAGTCCTCGAAACAGGGCGCATCCGCAGGCTCGCGGCCGGAGGTCAGCAGCCAGTCGCCATAGAGCCACTGATAGGCCGCCTTCATGGTGGCATAGGGCCCCTTGTGACGCAGCACCGCATAGGTACCGCCGGCGATCTCGGTAAGCTCGACCGGCGGCTCCACCGTCACCGCGCGCCCCAGGACGATGCAGGCCTTCGACCGCAGCTTCGCCTCGGGGACCGCGGAGGGGTCGTCGAAATAGACGGCCAGCATGCGCATCCTCGGACCGATGAGATGGCGCATGCCGAGCCAGCCGTAAAGCCGGTCGAAGGCCTGGCCGATCGCCATGTAGGACCCGGTATGGCTGACCGAGACGGCCTCGAGCGGCTGCACGGTGGTGATGGTGACGTCGTACATGGCGGTAACCTCGGTGATGGATCGGACGAAATGGGTGTGCGCGCCCTGCCGGCGGTATTGTGCCGGCGGCATGCCGTAGGCGGCGCCGAAGATGCGCGTGAAGGACTGCAGGTTGGGATAGCCGGAGCGCTCCGCGACGGTCGCGACCGGCAGGCTGCTGTTGGCGAGCAGGCCCGCGGCCCGGTGCAGGCGCAGCCGCTTGACGGTCTGGGCGATCGTCTCGCCGTGCACCGCGTGATAGATCCGGTGCCAGTGATGCGGCGACAGGCAGGCGACCTCGGCCAGTCTGTCGAGATCGATCTCGTCGTCGAGATGGGCGTGGATATGGTCGATGACCCGCGTGAGCCGATCGCCATAGGCCGTCCAGTTTCGATCCGCGCGCATCGCCGCGTCCCCGTTTCAGTGTGTGCGGGACGCTATCACGGGCGTTTTTGACAAATCTTGCGGATGTCGCGGCGGCCTGCTGCCGCTACCAGGTCGCCGTCGCCGCCTGGCCGTCGAAGATCTCGGCGAGCCTTTCGCGCGTGCCGCGCGTCGTGTCCTCGGGCAGCGCGTCGAGCGCGAAGAAGCCGTGCGCGACGATCTCGGCATTCGGTACCGGCGGGCTCGGTTGCCGCCAGGCCTCGACCTTGTAGAGCGCGACATGATCACGCTTGGAAATGCGGGCATTGAGGTAGACGCCGAACAGGACGGCCGGGCCGGTCAGCTCGACATTGGCCTCCTCGCGCAGCTCCATCGCCAGCGCGTCCGTCATGGTCTGGCCGACCTCGACGCCGCCGCCGGGAAAATACCAGCCGGGCATGTAGGAATGCCTGACGAGCAGCACGCGCCGCTCGCCGTCGATGACGCAGGCGCGCACCCCGAGCGTCATGCCGCGGGCAAAACGCCAGTAGAGATGCAGGAGCGGTGTCAGCGGCGAGCGCCGCTTCGGGTCGGCCAGAATCATGGAATGCCCATCTCATCAACGAAACCGATTGGATGTTGCGGAAACATGAACGAGGCTAATCAGAAATGCATGGCTGATAGCTAATACAAAGGGTAACAAAGCCGCCGGGACACTCCTATCTAACGGCCATGTTGCGCTGCAAAACGAACCTGCCCGGCAGGAACTGCGGCCAACCTCGAACCTTTGGGAGTTTCCCATGCTGATCGCTCTGCTCTCGACGCTGTTCTCGCGCCGCAACGGGTTCCGCTGGCAGCCGTCCATCGAGATCCGTGACGGTCAGACCGCCGCCGCACTCGGCATCTATTCCCGCGACTGAAGCCAACCTCCCCTCTGGCTAAGGTTGTGGCCGGGCGCCCGCTGAGTTCAAGCTCGCGGGCGCCCTTTTCTTTGCCCTTCGCCGCGTCAGCGCACTGGCAATCAAATTAGAATTATTCTAATCTGATGCCGCTCACGACGCATGCGAGGATTTCATGGTTCCGCTGTCCGATCTGACCGAGGCGCAGGTCCTGGCGCTGGCCATCGCCAATGAGGAAGAGGACGGGCGGATCTATCGCGACTTCGCCCGACATCTGGAGGCCGACTATCCCGCGACGGCCAAGGTGTTCCGGGACATGGCCGCCGAGGAGGCCGGCCATCGCGACCGGCTCTATGCCCTCCATCGCGCGAAATTCGGCGAGCATCTGACGCTGGTGCGGCGCCAGGACGTGACCGGCTTCCTCAAGCGCAAGCCGCTCTGGCTGATCTGCAACCGCGGCATCGAGCGGATCCGCGCGGAGGCCGAGAGCATGGAGGCCGAAGCGTCGGCCTTCTACCGCCAGGCGGCCTCGAACGCTCGCGACGTCTCGATCCGCCAGCTCCTGACCGAGCTGGCCGACGAGGAGACGAGCCATCAGGGCCTCGCGCACCGGCTGGTCGAGACGCATCTGACGCCCGACGCGCGCCGCAGCGAGGACGAGACCGCCCACAAGCGCTTCGTCATGACCTATGTCCAGCCGGGCCTGGCTGGCTTGATGGACGGTTCGGTCTCGACGCTTGCACCAGTCTTCGCCGCCGCCTTCGCCACCCACAACAATGCCGCGACCTTCCTGGTCGCGCTCGCCGCAGCGGTCGGCGCCGGCATTTCCATGGGGCTGACCGAAGCCCTGTCGGATGACGGCAAGATCACCGGCCGCGGCTCGCCGATCATTCGCGGCTGGGCCTGCGGCATCATGACCGCGGTCGGCGGCCTCGGCCACGCCCTCCCCTATCTCATCCCGAACGGCTGGCCGAACGCCTTCTGGATCGCCACCTCGATCGCCGTCGCCATCGTGCTGGTCGAGCTCTGGGCGATTGCCTGGATCCGCTGGCGCTACATGGATACGCCATTCCTGAAGGCGGTGTTCCAAATCGTCCTCGGCGGCACGCTGGTGCTGATCACCGGCATCCTGCTCGGCAATGCTTGACGCCGCGGGGGGCGCGCAGGCGGCGCCCGCTGACGAACGGGTCGCATTCGCGCCGCGGGCGCTTCTGGGCTAAGCCGGGCGGATGTTCCGCCTCGCCCACCTGTCCGACCTGCATATCGGCCCGCTGCCGCAGCCCGCCATGCGCGAGCTCGCCGGCAAGCGGATCACCGGCTATCTCAACTGGCGGCGCGGCCGGGCCGCGCATCACCGTCCCGCCGTGCTCGAACGGCTGATCGCCGATATAGCGGCGAGCGCCTGCGACCATGTCGCCGTGACCGGCGATCTCATCAATCTCGGCCTCGCCGGCGAATATCCGCAGGCCCGTGCGCTCCTCGAACGGCTCGGACCGCCCGACCGGGTGAGCTTCGTGCCCGGCAATCACGACGCCTATATGCGGGCGACGCTGCCCCTGATCACCCGGTTCTGGGCGCCCTGGTTCGCCGGCGACCACGAGCCGCCGCCGCGCTCGCTGGACGAGGCCTTTCCCTTCGTGCGCCGGCGCGGCCGCGTCGCGCTGGTCGGCGTCAACAGCGGCGTGCCCAAGCCGCCGTTCCTGGCCACCGGCACGCTCGGCCGTCGCCAGCTCGCCGATCTCGCCGAGACGCTCGACGCCCTGCGCGAGGAGGGCCTCGCCCGCGTCCTGATGATCCACCACCCGCCCTTCGCCGCCGGCTGGCAGAAGCAGCTCACCGACCACCGGGCCCTCGCCGCCGTGCTGAAGGCGAGCGGTGCCGAACTCGTCCTGCACGGCCATACCCATATCGGTTCGGCGGTGACGCTCGACGGACCCGACGGACCGATCCCGGTCCACGGCGTCCCGTCGGCCTCGGCGGCGGTGGCGGCCGGGCGGATGGAACCGGCCGCCTGGAACCTTGTCACCGTCGACGGCGGTCCCGGCGCCTGGCGCATCGGGGTGACCCGGCGCCGTCCACCGGACTGAGCGGCCCTTGCCATGCAAAAAGGCGCATGGCATCGACCATGCGCCTTTCAGGCGTCGGAACGAAAGGTGCGGCTCAGGCGCCGATATAGGATCCCCGACGGGACAACCCGATCCGATCCATCTCGGCCTGTTCGCGCGCGGCCTCCGCCGCCCGGTCGCGCGCGCTTTCGCGCTCGTCGAGGATCTCGACCTTCTTCAGGTCCTCGAAGGCTTCGGCGAGCTGGCCCTTGGCATCGTCGAGCTGGCCCCTCAGCTCGTTGGCCGAGCCCAGCAGGTTGTCGCGGCGCTGGCTCGCGGCCTTGGCATAGGTCGGGTAGGCGTAATGGGCGGGATCATGGATGTTCGCCCGGTTCTGTTCCGTCAGGATCTCGCGATCGAGTTCGCCGGCCATCCGCTCGAACTCGGCAATCATCATTTCGATCTGCGCGACCTGCCGACGTTTCTCATCAACCTGAAAGCGCTTCAGGCGGATCAGAGTATCTCGCGACTTCATCGACACACACTCCCAGAAGTCTTCACCGCCCGCATCTCAACCACACGAAATGCAGGCGCAATCGGCATTCTCGGAGGGAATGCCCACGTCCTCATCACACTCTGTCTAGCATCGTTGAGGTTGAGATTCCGTTTCCGCAAAACTTGAAAATGTATTGATGCAGAGGCGGATAGCCGGCGCCGATGATCCGCCTTCGCAAGGTTTGCGGGCTCAGCCGGCATCGGCCGCCGGTTCCTCGAGGATCGCGGCAAGCTCGGCATAGCCGCGGGCCAGGCCGCTCACCTCGTCCTTGCCCTGGGCGAGGAAAGCCTCGAGCGCCGGCTGCAGGCGGATCGCCTCGTCCACCTCCGCCGACGAGCCCTGCCGGTAGGCGCCGAGCCGGATCAGCTCCTCCATGTCGCCATAGGTCGACAGGATCCGCTTGGCCCGCTGGATCACCGGCCAGTAGGCCGGGTCGGCCGAGCGCGGCATGGTGCGCGAGACGCTCTTCAGCACGTTGATCGCCGGATAGCGGCCGCGTTCGGCGATGGCCCGCTCCATGACGATATGGCCGTCCAGAATGCCGCGCACCGCGTCGGCCACCGGCTCGTTGTGATCGTCGCCGTCGACCAGCACCGTGAAGATCGCGGTGATCGCGCCCTCGCCCGCCCCCGGGCCGGCCCGTTCCAGCAGCCGCGGCAGTTCCGAGAAGACCGTCGGCGTATAGCCCTTGGCGGTCGGCGGCTCGCCGGCGGACAGGCCGATCTCGCGCTGCGCCATGGCAAAGCGCGTCACCGAATCCATCATCAGCATGACCTGCTGGTCGAGGTCGCGGAAATATTCGGCGATCGACAGGGTGAGATAGGCCGCCTGCTTGCGCATCAGGGCCGGCTCGTCCGAGGTCGCGACCACCACGACCGAGCGCGCCAGCCCCTCCTCACCGAGATCCTCCTGCAGGAATTCCTGCACCTCGCGGCCGCGCTCGCCGATGAGGCCGATCACCGAGACGTCGGCGTCGACATTGCGGGCGATCATCGACAGCAGCACAGACTTGCCGACGCCCGATCCGGCGAAGATGCCCATGCGCTGGCCGCGGCAGCAGGTCAGGAACGTGTTCAGCGCGCGAATGCCGAGATCGAGCGGCTTGCCGACGCGCCTCCGCGCATGGGCGGCCGGCGGATTGGCGCGGAACGGCATGGGATCGCCGCCTTGGGGCAGCGGCCCCTTGCCGTCGATCGGCTCGCCGAGCGCATTCACCACGCGTCCGAGCCAGCCGGCGCTCGGCCGGGTCGCCGCCGGCGCCAGCGAGACCTGCGCCTTGCAGCCGCGCCTGACGCCCTCCAGGCCGGCAAAGGGCATGAGCAGGGCCTGGTCGCCGTTGAACCCGACGACCTCGCAGGGGATCGGCCGGCCGCCGGTCTCGATCGTCACGCGCGCGCCGACCGACATGACGTGGACGGGACCCGCCACCTCCACCATGAGGCCGCGCACGCCGGACACCCGGCCATAGATGGCGACCCCGTCGATGTCGGAGATCTGGTCGGCGAGCGCGCGCATGTCGGCATGTCCGTTCAGGCATGGAAGCGTCCGCCGCCGGTCGCCTGTCGCGCGCGAGCGCGATCAAAACCCATGGCATTAGGACTAATCCCGAGCCTTGCGGCGAATTGGTCAACGAAGCGTTAATTTGAACGGACCGTTAACGGAACCCGGCAGATTTTGCCTGGGTGCGCCGGGCGAAACCGCTCGCCGCCCGCCGTTCCCCGCCACGGCAGATGGCGGCGTTTACCATGCCTTAACCATATCATCGGTAGAAATTGCCCAGCGCGGCACAACCGGCCCCTTCCCCGGCCCCGGCCGCCCGAACCGGGTCGCCGCCGCGCCCGCCTTGGCTTTCCGCTGCTGCGTTTACCCGCAGCGGCGGATCGTATTCCCAAGTAAAGCCAGATCACGCCCGGATTCCGCCCGCCGGCGTAACCCTTCCTTAACCCGGCCCGTTAATGATCGTTGTCAGCCAATTAATGGCAACCGCGGCCGTTAACGGTCCGGGCGGATCGCCCCCGCACGGACCCAGGTCGCGGCACGGCAGGTCCAGGACACCGACGACGCGACGGAAATGGTCGATTCGGCAGTGGGTTGGAGTGAGTCGCAAAAATCTTTTGCGAGGACTCTTGCCCCGGCGAATCACAGTTTGTTAACCATTGAGACGTAGCGTCGAATCAGTGAACGGGGACGGATCCCTCCAGCCCTCCGCGCGGCGGTGGAGGATCGGGATCGCTATGCCGAACGGCTGTTTCGTCGGACACGACGAAACGGACGGTCAGGGGCCAGCGGAAGGGGATAAGCATGCGCGTTCTGTTGATCGAAGATGACAGCGCCACTGCGAAGAGCATCGAATTGATGCTCAAGTCCGAGAGTTTCAACGTTTACACGACCGATCTCGGTGAAGAGGGCATCGATCTCGGCAAGTTGTACGACTACGACATCATTCTTCTCGACCTCAACTTGCCCGACATGTCGGGCTACGAGGTTCTGAAGTCGCTGCGTGTCGCCAAGGTCAAGACGCCGATCCTGATCCTCTCCGGCCTCGCCGGCATCGAGGACAAGGTGCGCGGCCTCGGTTTCGGCGCCGACGACTACCTGACCAAGCCGTTCCACAAGGACGAGCTGGTCGCCCGCATCCACGCCATCGTGCGCCGCTCGAAGGGCCACGCCCAGTCGGTCATCACGACCGGCGACCTCCTGGTCAACCTCGACCAGAAGACGGTCGAGGTCAGCGGCCAGCGGGTGCATCTGACCGGCAAGGAGTACCAGATGCTGGAGCTCCTCTCGCTGCGCAAGGGCACGACGCTGACCAAGGAGATGTTCCTCAACCATCTCTATGGCGGCATGGACGAGCCGGAGCTGAAGATCATCGACGTGTTCATCTGCAAGCTGCGCAAGAAGCTTGCCAATGCGTCGGACGGCAAGAACTACATCGAGACGGTCTGGGGCCGCGGCTATGTGCTGCGCGAGCCCTCGGACATGGAAGAGCGCATTCCGGCCTGACCCGCCGGCGCGGCCCAGGCCCGCGCCGCGTCACACCGCCGTCATCCCCTTCTGCCATACCATCGACATCCACCGAGCGAGCACGGATGAAATGCCGCCAGGTGACGGAGGCCCCGCCGGGAAACCGAGCGGGGTTCTTTGTTTTTCGCCACCGCACCCGACGAGGACGACCGCCGTCGACGCCTGCGACCAGCCATGTCCCGCGACCGCCCGCACGACACAGGAGACTTCCGACGATGAACACGGAACCTGGCGCCCCGGCCCGGCCGAGAACGACAGCTTCGCTGTGGTGTCTGCCCGTTGTCCTGATGTTGACCGCGTTCGGTGGCGGACCGAACCGTGTCCTCGTGGATCTCCCATCCCCGGACGGCCGGCATCACGTGGAGGTGCGGGAATGCCCGCAAGGCGGTGCCTACGGCTGGTCCAAGGAAACGCAGGCCACCGTTCTCGAGGCCGGCAGGGCGGGAACCTGCCTTTCGACCGCCAACGCGCTCGTGCGGTTCACGGTCTATGCGCCCGAAAGCCAGCTTGAGCTGGAATGGATGTCCAATGCACGGCTGAGGGCATGGCACCCGGCCTTCGCGCCGAGCGGCGGGCCGCGCAGCGCCAGCCGCATGCCGAACAGCCCGGTCGAGGTCGTCTTCGCCCCGAAATAGGCCGCGTCCGCAAAATCCTCGTCTACGCGGCCGCGAACGGCCGCCGGCACGTGGAGCCACGCTCCAAAGCCTGGTCTTGACCGGAGCGCCGCGCGCCCGCCACTCTCGCCAGATCCCCGACGCTGGCAGGATCATGCGATGACCGCCCTCGACAAGCTCAGAGCCTTTCCGCTGCCCTTCGCCCATCTGCTCGGCATCGACTATGTCGAGGCCGGCCCTGAACGCGTCGTCGCCAGACTCTTCATCCGCGAGGACCTGTGCACCGCCGGCAATGCCATCCACGGCGGCGCGATCATGGCCTTCGCGGACACGCTGGGAGCCGCTTCCACCGTGCTCAATCTGCCCGAGGGGGCCAAGGGCACGACCACGCTCGAAAGCAAGACCAATTTCGTCTCCGCGGCCAAGGCCGGCACCACCGTGACCGGCACCACCTCGGCCGTCCACCGCGGCAACCGGACACAGGTCTGGCAGACCCGCATCGAGCGCGAGGACGGCAAGCTGGTCGCGCTGGTGACACAAACACAGATGATCCTGTAGCGGCCTCGGAGACCGGGCGGTCGCCGCGTTCTCCGTCGCGACCGTGCTTGAGAAGGGTTTTCCCCTTCCCTTGCGAGACGAGAAAGATCTTCTCTTATTTCGGGACGCGTCGCGCTTTGCGGTAGAAAATTCCTGTCGCCGTCGGCATGATCCGCGCTCCCGTTTCAGCTTGGGTGCCGTCATGTCCGATCACGCCTCCTCCGCCAAGACCCGCAAGCCCGGCCGCGGCCGTGTCTATGCCTCGATCACCGACACGATCGGCGATACCCCGCTGGTGCGCATCGACCGGTTCGCCAAGGCCCATGGCGTCAACGCGACGCTGCTCGCCAAGCTCGAATTCTTCAACCCGATCGCCAGCGTCAAGGACCGCATCGGCGTCGCCATGCTCGATGCGCTCGCCGCCTCCGGCAAGCTCACGCCGCAGACGGTGCTGATCGAGCCGACCTCCGGCAATACCGGCATCGCGCTCGCCTTTGCCGCCGCCGCGCGCGGCATCAAGCTGATCCTCGTCATGCCGGAGACCATGTCGATCGAGCGGCGCAAGATGCTCGCCCTGCTGGGCGCCGAGCTCGTCCTGACCGAGGGCCCGAAGGGCATGAAGGGCGCCATCGCCAAGGCCGAGGAGCTCGCCGCCGAGAACCCGCACGCGATCATTCCGCAGCAGTTCAAGAACCCGGCCAATCCCGACATCCATCGCCGCACCACCGCCGAGGAGGTCTGGAACGATACCGAGGGCGCCGTCGATATCTTCGTGTCGGGCGTCGGCACCGGCGGCACCATCACCGGCGTCGGCCAGGTGCTGAAATCGCGCAAGCCGAGCGTCCGGATCGTCGCGGTCGAGCCGACGGATTCGCCGGTCCTCTCCGGCGGCAATCCCGGCCCGCACAAGATCCAGGGCATTGGCGCAGGCTTCGTTCCCGACATTCTCGACCGCAGCGTCATCGACGAGGTGGTGACCGTCAGCAACGACCAGGCCTTCGCGCTCGCCCGCGAGCTCGCGCGCACCGAGGGCATACCGGTCGGCATTTCCTCGGGCGCCGCGCTGCAGGCGGCCGTGGAGATCGGCAAGCGCCCGGACAGCGCCGGCAAGACCATTGTCGTGGTCATTCCGAGCTTTGCCGAACGCTACCTGTCGACGGCTCTCTTCGACGGCCTCTGAGCGGCCGCCGCGGGGCCACCGGCCCTGATCCGGCTCACGGCTGGCTGGTGACGGCCAGCCTGGCCCCCAGCGCCAGGAACAACGCGCCGAGCGCGCGGTCGAGCCAGGCCTTGACCGCGCTGATGTGGCGCGAGCGCGCCATGGCGCCGGCGGCCCAGGCGACGATCAGGTTCCAGGCCGTCCCCGTCACATTGAAAACCAGGCCCAGCGCCAGGAAGGCGAGCGGCCTGGCCGGCGCGTCCTGGTCGATGAACTGCGGCAGGAAGGCGAGGAAGAACAGCGCGACCTTCGGGTTGAGGACATTGGTCCAGAAGCCCTGCATGAAGACCTGGCGCAGTGGCAGGGCGGCGGGCGCATCGGCGACCGCCAGCGGCGCAGCCCGCCGCGACAGCAGGAGCTTCAGGCCGACGAAGACGAGATAGGCGACGCCCACCCATTTGACGATGGCAAAGGCGAGCGCCGAGGTCGAAAGCACGACCGAGAGGCCGAGGGCCGCCGCCGCGATATGAACGAGCGCGCCGGCGCCGACCCCGAGCGCGGCCGCCGCGCCCGCCCGCCGGCCGTGGCCGATGCTGCGGCCCATCACCAGCGCCATGTCCGGCCCGGGCGTGATGTTGAGCATCAGGCCGGCCAGAACGAACAGCCAGAAGTCGTGTATGCCGGGCATCGTCGCCTCCCTCAGGCCACGGCCTTGGCCATGGCGCGGCCCGCGGTCCGACCGGAAAAGATGCAGCCGCCGAGGAAGGTGCCCTCCAGCGACCGGTAGCCGTGCACGCCGCCGCCGCCGAAGCCCGCGACCTCGCCGGCCGAATAGACATTGCCGAGCGGCGCGCCGCCGGCGCCGAGCACGCGGCCGTCGAGATCGGTCTGCAAGCCGCCCAGCGTCTTGCGCGTGAGAATGTTCAGCTTCACCGCGATCAGCGGGCCCTTGGCCGGATCGAGGATGCGGTGCGGCGGCGCGGTGCGCATCAGCTTGTCGCCGCGATAGTTGCGCGCGCCGCGGATGGCGATCACCTGGGCGTCCTTGGAGAACGGATTTTCGATCTCCCGGTCACGCGCGACGATCTCCCGCTCCAGCGCCTCCGGGTCGATCAGCGAGGTGCCGACCAGCGCGTTCATGCGCCGGCCGAGCGCCTTGACGTCGGTGTCGACGATGAAGTCGGCGCCTTTGTCCATGAAGGCCTGGACCGGCGGCGGCAGACCCTTGCCGAGCCGCGAGAGGATGCCGGTGATGCTCTTGTTGGTGAGGTCGGGATTCTGCTCGGAGCCCGACAGCGCGAATTCCTTCTTGATGATCGCGCGCGACAGCACGAACCAGCTGTAGCCGTGGCCCGTCTTCATGATGTGCTCGAGGCTTGCCAGCGTGTCGAAGCCGGGGAAGTTCGGTGCCGGCAGGCGCCGTCCGGTCGCATCGAGCCAGATCGAGGACGGGCCGGGCAGGATGCGGATGCCGTGGCTCGGCCAGATCGGGTTCCAGTTCCGCACCCCCTCGACATAGTGCCACATGCGGTCGCGGTTCACGATCCGGCCGCCGGCGCCTTCGGTGATCAGCTGCATGCGGCCGTCGACATGGGCCGGCACGCCCGAGACCAGGAAATCCGGCGGCGTGCCGAGCCGCGCCGGCCAGTTCTGCCGCACCAGGTCGAAATTGCCGCCGATGCCGCCCGAAGCGACCAGCACGGCCTGCGCCTTCAGCGCGAACGTGCCGGTGGCGACGCGCGAGCTCGCTTCGCCGCGGGCAACCGTGCTCGGCTCCAGGATCTCGCCTTCGACCCCGTCGATGACGCCACCCGACCGGGTCAGCCCGTCGACCCGGTGGCGGAACTTCAGCTGCACCTGGCCGCTCGCCGCCGCGGCCCGGACCTTGGCGATGAACGGCGCGAGCACGCCCGGACCGGTCCCCCAGGTGACATGGAAGCGCGGCACGGAATTGCCGTGGCCGGTGGCGAGCCCGCCGCCGCGCTCGGCCCAGCCGACCAGCGGAAACCAGCGCATGCCCTGGGCGTGCAGCCAGGCGCGCTTCTCCTCGTGGGCGAAATGCACATAGGCCTCGGCCCAGCGCCGGGCCCAGTCGTCCTCCGGCCGGTCGAAGCCCGCCGAGCCCTGCCAGTCCTGCCAGGCAAGGTCGAACGTGTCCCTGATGCCCATGCGCCGCTGCTCGGGGCTGTCGACGAAGAACAGGCCGCCGAACGACCAGAAGGCCTGGCCGCCGAGATTCTGCTCGCCCTCCTGGTCGATCAGGATCACCTTGCGGCCGGCCGCCGCCAGCTCGGCCGTCGCGACGAGGCCGGCAAGCCCCGCGCCGACGACGATCACATCGGCATCCATGCCGCTCTCCCCTGCCCTGCCGGTCTCGCGCCGGCGCTCTCGCCGGCCCGCATTGTGGCCGAGCCCCGGCCCGACGCAAGAGTGGAGTGACAGGACGCCTGGGCTCAGAGCGCCCGCGCCATCTCGCGCAGGCGGAACTTCTGGATCTTGCCGGTCGAGGTCTTCGGCAGCTCCGCAAAGACGACCGTGCGCGGGCACTTGAAGGCGGCGAGATGTTGCCGGCACCAGGCGATGATGTCGGCTTCGGTGGCGCTCCTGCCAGGCTTCAGCTCGACGAAGGCACAGGGCGTCTCGCCCCATTTGGCGTCGGGCCTCGCCACCACCGCCGCCGCCTGCACTGCCGGATGCTTGAACAGCGCATCCTCGACCTCGATCGAGGAAATGTTTTCGCCGCCCGAAATGATGATGTCCTTCGACCGGTCCTTCAGCTGGATGTAGCCATCGGGATAGAGCACGCCGAGATCGCCCGAATGAAACCAGCCGCCGGCGAAGGCCTCGTCCGAGGCGGCACGGTTCTTCAGGTAGCCCTTCATCACCACATTGCCGCGGAACATCACCTCGCCCAGCGTCTGCCCGTCGGCGGGCACGCGCTGCATGGTCTCCGGATCCATCACGGTGAGGTCGTCGAGCACCGTATAGGGCACGCCCTGGCGCGCCTTGAGCGCGGCATATTCGGCGCTGGCCAGTCCGTCCCAGTCGCGATGCCAGTCATTGATGACCGCCGGCCCGTAGGTTTCGGTCAGGCCGTAGAGATGGGTCACCTCGAAGCCCGCGGCCTGCATGGCCGCCAGCACCGCCTCCGGCGGCGGGGCGGCCGCCGTGAAGAACGAGACGCCGTGATCGAGGGCCCGCTTCTCGGCCTCGGGCGCATTGAGCAGCAGGCTCATGACGATCGGCGCCCCGCACAGATGGGTGACGCCGTGATCGGCGATGGCATCGTACATGGCCTTGGCGCGCACCCAGCGCAGGCAGACATGCGTGCCGGCCACCGCCGAGATCGACCAGGGAAAGCACCAGCCGTTGCAGTGGAACATGGGCAATGTCCACAGATAGACGGGATGCTTGGCCATGCCGCAGGTGACGACATTGCCCAGCGCCAGGAGGTAGGCACCGCGGTGGTGATAGACGACCCCCTTCGGATTGCCGGTGGTGCCGGATGTATAGTTGAGCGCGATCGCGTCCCATTCGTCGCCGGGCCGCGTCCAGTCGAAATCCTCCTCGCCGCCGGCGAGGAAGGCCTCGTAGCCGGTCGTGCCGACCGCCGCGCCGGCGCCGTCATATTCGGGATCGTCATAGTCGATCACCAGCGGCTTGACGCTGGCCTGAGCGAGGGCCTCGCGGGCGAGCGCTGAAAATTCGCGGTCGACGATGAAGACCTTGGCCTCGCCGTGATCGAGCGAGAAGGCGATGATCGGCGCATCGAGCCGGGTGTTCAGCGTGTTCAGAACCGCGCCCGCCATCGGCACCCCGTAGTGGCATTCGAGCATGGCCGGCGTATTGGCGAGCAGCACGGCTACGGTGTCGCCCTTGCCGACACCCGCCTTGGCGAGCGCCGAGGCGAGGCGGCGCGAGCGCGCGTAGAATTCCGCATAGCTCCGCCGCAGGCCGCCGTGGATGATCGCGCAATGATCGGGAAAGACGCGCGCTGCGCGTTCGAGGAAGGACAGCGGCGTCAGGGGCTGATAGTTCGCCGCGCGCTTTTCCAGATCGGTATCGTAGACGCTCATTCCACCGGGCCCTTCTCAACCCTCGTCCTTTGCCGGCCAAGCCTAGCCCGGCGTGATCTCCAGGGCTACTGACGGCAGGCCCGGCGGGCCATCGCGATCGCCTGGCAAGACCTACACGCGCCGGCTGAGGAGAGCTTCCGAAAACACGCTGGAGTAAGGCCGCCACGGCCGGGAATCGCATGGATTTCAGCCGTCCTGGGATGGTTTCGAATCCGTTAGCCAGGCAACAACATTTCAAACGAACCGCAATTATCGTTAGCAATATTCTAACGGCCTCATGACAGGTGTTGTGCTTCAGACACAGCACCCTACAAACAATTCAAACTAGATGGGGAAGGCGGCTCTCCGTCCTTCTTGTTAGTTGATTTCTCACGATCGTCCGATAGAGGTCGGCCGTGATGAGTAGACATGTATCGGCTTGGTCCTCCCACCGGCCGGGCGTGCCTGGAAAATCGTCAAATGCGCCGAACCGTCAAAGCGGGGTGGCGAAGTCAACCAAGGAAATGAACCTCATGAAGAAGTTTCTTCTCGCGGGTGCCGCCCTCGCCGCTCTCGCTTCCGGCGCCCAGGCCGCCGACCTCGGCGTTCGTCGCGTCGAAGTCCCGGCCGCGATCGTCTCCCCGGTGTTCTCGTGGACCGGCTTCTACGTCGGTGGCTATCTCGGCGTCAGCTCGCGCCAGGGCCGCTTCAACGACCTCGACGGCTACAACACGCCGGGCCCCTGGGGCGTCAACAAGACCAACTTCCTGGGCGGTCTGACCCTCGGCTACAACTACCAGATCACCCCGAACTTCCTGGTCGGTGTTGAAGGTGAAGTCGGCTATCTCGGCGGTTCGCGCCGCGCTGACCCGACCTCGCCGGGCCTCGACACCGTCGGCAAGATCAACGACGCCGTCTACGGCCTGATCACGGCCCGCGCCGGTTTCACCGTCGACCGCACCCTGTTCTACGTCAAGGGCGGTCTCGCCCTCGGCGGCGGCAGCGCCCGCGTCACCGACACCTGCTCGGTTGCTCCGTGCGGCCCGCTGACCCTCTCGGGTTCGCGTTCGTCGAACGTCGGCTGGACCATCGGTGGTGGTATCGAGTACGCCGCTTACCAGAACTGGACCGTCAAGGCTGAGTACAACTACGTTAGCTTCGGCAACCAGACCGTCAACGCTCTGGGCTCGGACGGCTTCAACTACCGCTTCCGCACCCAGAACAACGCCCACCTCTTCAAGATCGGCGTGAACTACCTGTTCTCGACCGGCCCGGGCGCTGTGGTTGCTCGCTACTGATAAGCCATCGATCTTCTCGCGAAGATCGTGACGAACGGGCCGCCTTCGGGCGGCCCGTTTTTTATTGCCCGCCCCTCGGGCGGCACGGGCTGGGCCAGCGCGGCCGGGCGAAGCTCCCGGACGGCCGTGTCGCCCGAGCGGAGCCGGGCGCCAGCGCCGGCGACCAGCTCACCCGCTTGCCTTGCCTGTTTCGTTTAAAGAAGCGCGCCGATGCCGCCGATGAGCAGCACCGCCCCGACGACGAAGGTCAGGGCGTAGATCAGCGCGTAGAAGGCCCCGGTCGGCATGCGCCTGACCAGCCAGATGCCGGCCATGTTGGAGAGGATGGCCACCGGAAACAGCGCCAGCGCCGTGCCGAGATTGGCCGTCGTCATCTGGCCGAGGGCAATGAACGGCGCCACCTTGACGAGATTGACCGCCGCGAAGAACAGGGCCGCGGTGCCGACGAAGACGTCGCGGCTGAGCCCGCGCGGCATGGCATACATGTTGAACGGCGGGCCGCCGACATGGATCACGAAGCTGGTATAGCCGGAGATCCAGCCGAGCACGGTCGCCGACAGCGCATTGTTCGGCCGCACGGCCGGTATCATGGCGGCCGGCCGCAGCCAGCGCTCGAGGCAGAAGATCACCGCGATCAGCCCGACGATGATGCGGATGACCGGCTCGGAGACGACCGAGGCGAAGGCATAGCCGGTGGCGATTCCGGCCAGCGCGCCGGGCGCGAGATAGGCCAGGACCTTGCCGTCCCAGGTCTTGCGATAGCTCCAGACGGTCACGACGTCCTGAACCATGAGCACCGGCAGGACGATGGCCGCCGCGGTGGTCGGCGCGATCACCAGCGACAGCAGCGGCATCGACAGGATGGCGACACCGGAAAAGCCGCCCTTGGACAAGCCGTAGAGCGTCACGGCCGGCACGGCCGCGGCATAGAAGGTCGGGTCGGTGATCATCGCCGTTCGGTAGCCGGAGCTGCGGCTGCGGACAAGGCTTACGAGCCATGCGCAGCGCAGGCTGCGCGCGGGCGGCGTCAGGCGAGCCCGGTACGCGGCGCGAGCGCGCCCGATACCGCCATGACCCGTGCCGGCGCGGCCGCGGCCGGGCGCGGCGCCGAGGCGGCGCCGGCCGGGACATAGAGCCCGCGCCGGTCGGCGACCGGCTTGTAGGCGTCGGTCAGCCCGACCACCGTTTCCGCCGCGCCGAGCAGGAGATAGCCGTCCGGCGCCGTCTGCCTGGCTGCCCGGTTGAGCACGCCGACCTTGGTCGGCTGGTCGAAATAGATCAGCACGTTGCGGCAGTAGATGATGTCGAACTGGCCGAGGGCGGAAAAATCGTTGAGCAGGTTGAGCGGCCGGTACTGCACCATCGCGCGGATCTCCGGCGCGATGGTCCATTGGTCGCCGTTCTGCGTGAAATATTTGAGCAGCATCTGGATCGGCAGGCCGCGCTGCACCTCGAACTGGGTGTAGACGCCGGCCCGGGCGCGCTCCAGGACCTCGTTCGACAGGTCGGTGCCGATGATCTCGATGCGCCATCCGGCGACCGCTGGCCCCATCTCCTTCAGCATCATGGCCAGCGAATAGGGCTCCTGCCCGGTCGAGGCGGCCGCGCACCAGATGCGGATATGCCGCTTCGCCGCGCGTGCCGCGAGCAGCGCCGGCATCATCACGTCGCGGAAATGGTCGAACGGTGTCTTGTCGCGGAAGAAGAAGCTCTCGTTCGTGGTCATCGCCTCGGTGACCTTGGCGGCGAGCCGCTCGGAACCCGGCGCCTTGAGCTTCAGGACGATCTCGCTGATGCCGGCAAGACCCTCCTTGCGCGCGATCGGCATCAGCCGGCTCTCGATCAGATATTGCTTGTCGTTGGACAGCATGAGCCCGGAGCGGGTTTTCAGGAAGCCGCGCAGATAGTCGTAGTCGAGCGGTGTCACGACCGGTCTCCTGAGAACAGGCGTACAATCTTGGCTGCGATCTGGTCGACCGGCAGCACGGCGGCGGCGTGGCCGGCCATGGCGACCGCCCCGGGCATGCCCCAGACGACGGAGGAGGCCTCGTCCTGGGCGATCACATTGCCGCCGGCCGCCACGACGTCGCCGGCGCCGTGCGAGCCGTCCGAACCCATGCCGGTCAGCACGCAGGCGAGCACCGCGCCGCCCCAGACCTGCGCCGCCGACTTGAACAGCGGGTCGACGGCCGGCTTGCAGAAATTGATCGGCGGCCCGTCGTCGAGCTGGATCGCCGGCGTCGCGCCGACACGCTTGACCAGCATGTGGCGGCCGCCGGGAGCGACGTAGATGTGGCCGGCCTGCACCGGCTCACCGTCCTTCGCTTCGGTCGCCGGCCGGCCGGTGGCCTTGGCCGTGTGCTCGGCGAGGATGGTGGTGAAGGTCGGCGGCATGTGCTGGGTGATCAGCACCGGCACGCGCTCGAGAATGGGCTGGAGGCCGCGCAGCACCGTGGTCAGCGCCTGCGGGCCGCCGGTCGAGGCGCCGATCACCAGCACCTTGGGCAGCATGGCCTGGAAGGCCCGCGTCTTGAACGCATGCGGCGCATGGGCGTGAGGCACGATCGACGGCGCAGCGACGCGCGCCGGCGCCGCCGCGGTCTGCGCCCTCGCGGCCGTCGCGCTCGCCCGCGCCGGCAGCCGGTGCCGGCGACCGAGCGCACGGATCTTGTCGATCAGCTCGCGCCGAAAGGCCGGCGAGGTGGTGACGCCGGCATTCGATTCCGGTTTCGGCACATAGTCGGCAGCGCCCAGCGACAGGCATTTCAGCGAGATCTCGGCGCTGCGGCGGGTCAGCGTCGAGGCCATGACGACGACCAGGTCGCGCTTTGCCGCGATCATCAACGGCAGCGCGGTCAGGCCGTCCATATCGGGCATCTCGATGTCGAGCACCACCACGTCAGGATCCTGCCGCGTGATGTCGGCCACCGCCTCGCGCGCCGAGCGATGGGCAGCGACCAGCGTCATGTCCGGCTCGTCCGATATCCAGCGCCCGACCAGCCCGCGCACGACCACGGCATCGTCGACCAGCATGACCTTGATCGGTTCGGCCTGGGCCGCGGCGCCTGCCGCCGGCGCGCCGGTCGTGGACGCGAAACTCATGCACAGCCACTCGCGCTGGAGGGAATTGGAGGACGCAGGCCGATCGCCGCGCCGGGCGAGGCTCAGATCAGGCCGACCTCGGCGAACTTCGCCTCGACGATGTCCTTGTCGAACGGCTTCATGATGTATTCGTCGGCACCCGCATGCATGGCGCGCGCAATGTGGGCGACGTCGTTCTCGGTGGTGCAGAACACCACTTTCGGCTCGCCGCCGCCGGGCAGCTTGCGCAGCTCGCGCAGGAACTCGTAGCCGTCCATGACCGGCATGTTCCAGTCGAGCAGGATCGCGCCGGGCATGGCGCGCCGGCAGACCTCAAGTGCCTTCTGGCCGTCCTCGGCCTCCTCGATGGTGAAGCCGAGCCCCTCCAGGATGCGGCGGGCGACCTTGCGGATGACGGAGCTATCGTCGACCACGAGACAGGTTTTCATCACACGGGATCCTGACTGTTGAAGGTTAGGCCGCCAGGGCCTCGCCACCCGTGGCGAGCACGGCGTCGACGTCGAGAATGACCATGAGCTGGCCGTCGAGCCGGTGCACGCCGGCCGAAACGCGCGTCCAGCGCGCGTCGAGATTGATCGGGTTCTGCTCGCGGCTGTCGGGCGAGAGCTTCAGCACCTCGCCGACCGTGTCGATCAGGAGACCGTAGCTTTCGCCCTTGGATTCGATGCCGACCGCCATCGGCGGCCGGGCCTCGCCCACCTGCGCCATGCCGAGGCGCACGCGCATGTCGATGGCCGTGACGATGCGGCCGCGCAGGTTCAGGACCCCGGCGATCTCCGGGCTCGCCAGCGGCACGCGGGTGATGCGGTCGGGCATGAACACGTCCTGCACCCGCGAGATCGGCAGGCCGAACAGCTGGCCGCCGATCAGCACGGTCACATATTCGGTGACGTCATCGGTCGTGGTGGTCTGCACGGGTCAGGTCCTTCAGGCGGCGTGGGCGTAGTCGAAAGCCGTTTCCTTCAGGGCCGCGATCAGGCCCTGCCGGTCGAACTTGGCGACATAGTCGTGGAAGCCGGCGAGCCGGGCGCGCTCGATCGACGCCGGATTGGTCATCGACGAGAGCGCGATGATCGGGATCTCGCGGAAGCGCGGATCGGCGCGCAGCGCCTCGGCGAACTCGAAGCCGTTCATCTCGGGCATCTCGATATCCGAGACGACGACGTCGTACTGGCCGCGCTTCATCAGCTCCAGCGCCTCGGCGCCGGCCGCCGCGGTGGTGACGTCATAGCCGGCGGCCTTCAGCACCGGAGTGAGCATGTTGCGGAAGAACGGCGAGTCGTCGACGAACAGCAGGCGCTTGGTCAGCGCCTCCACGCGCATTTCCTTGCGCTTGAACCAGTCCTCGAAGGCGAGCGGCAGATAGTGGCCGATATCGAGGATCTCGGTCGCCTGCCCCTTGATGACCGCCGAGCCGAGCAGGCCCGGCACGTCTGAGGCGACCTGGATGTCGAGCGCGTCCTCGACGATGTCGACGATCTCGTCGACCACGAGGCCCATCGAGCGTCCGGCATCGGAAAAGACCAGCAGCGGCTGGGCGCCTTCCGCCCGCACCTGGACGGTGCCGTTGACCGGGATCAGCGGCATCAGCGCGCCGCGATACTGGACGAGATGGCGGCCGTGCGAGGTTTCGATCTTGTCGACGCCGACCTCCTCGAGCCGGGTCACCAGCGACAGCGGCACCGCCTTCGGCTCCGGCGTGCCAGCCCGGAACACCAGCATGGAAATGAGCTTGGCCTCGCCGGCGCGGCGGCTGTCGCCTTCCTCCTGATCGGCCGAGGCGGAGACGTCGCTGCCGAGCGCCGCGGCGATGCCGTTCGGATCGATGATCATGATCACCGAGCCGTCGCCGAGGATGGTCGTGCCGGAGAACATGCCGATATGCCGGAGCTTGGTCGACATCGGCTTCACCACGATCTCCTCGGTGTGGAAGACCTGGTCCACGACGATGCCGAAGGTCTGGCTGCCGACCTGGGTGACGACGATGAAGCCGTTCTCCTCGTTGAGCGGCTGGCCGTCCTGGATGCCGAGCAGCTGCTTGAGGTGGATCAGCGGCAGGAGCTTGTTGCGCAGCCGGAGCACCGGCGTGTCCTTGATGCGCTCGATGCGATGCTCGGAATTCTGCTGCGCGCGCACCAGTTCGATCACCGAGAGCTGCGGGATGGCGAAGCGGTCGCCCGCGCTTTCCACGATCAGTGCCGAGACGATGGCGAGCGTCAGCGGGATCTTGATGGTGACGGTGGTGCCTTCGCCCTGGACCGACTTCAGATCGATCGTGCCGCCGATCTGGTCGATATTGGTGCGCACCACGTCCATGCCGACGCCACGGCCGGAAACCGAGGTGACGGCGGCGGCGGTGGAGAAGCCGGGCGCGAAGATGAATTTGTGGATCTGCGCTTCGGTGAGCTTGTCCAGCTCGGCTTCGGTGGTGATGCCGCTCGACAGCGCCTTCTTCTTGATCCGCTCGGTGTTGAGGCCGCGCCCGTCATCGGCGATGGCAATGACGATATGGCCGCCCTCATGATAGGCGGCAAGCCGGATCGTGCCCTTTTCGGACTTGCCGGCCAGGCGTCGCTCCTCCGTGCTCTCCAGGCCGTGATCGGCCGAATTGCGCACCATATGGGTGAGCGGGTCCTTGATCAGATCGAGGACCTGCCGGTCGAGCTCGGTCTCGGCGCCGTGCATTTCGAGCTCGATCTGCTTGTTGAGCTCGTTGCCGAGGTCGCGGACGATGCGCGGCAGCTTCTGCCAGGCATTGCCGATCGGCTGCATGCGCGTCTTCATGACGCCGTCCTGCAGCTCGGCCGTCACGTTGGACAGGCGCTGCAGCGGCACCTTGAATTCGGAATCCTCGTGCCGGCGAACGATCTCCAGCAGCTGGTTGCGGGTCAGCACCAGCTCGGAGACCATGGTCATCAGCTGTTCGAGGGTGTCGACATTGACCCGCAGAGTCTGGCCGCCCTTGAGCGCCTCGGCCTTGTCCTCGTCCTCGCCGCCGGCGCTGGGATTGCGGGCAGCCGCCTTGCGTCCGTCGGCCTTGGCCGGCTTGGCCGGAGCCTCGGCGGCCGGGGCGGCCGGCGCCGGAGGCGGCACCGGGGCGGCGACGACCTCGGTCGCGGTTTCGCGGAACGCGCGCTCCAGCTCGTCGAGCGACACTTCGCCCGGACGCAGTGGCCGCTCCAGGGTCTGGGGCGCCAGCATGCCGACGGTCACTTTCGGCGTCTCCTCGACGACAGGTGCGACGCCTGCCGCAGCCGAGGTCGCCTCGAGCTGGGTGATCAGGTCGCCGTCGTCGCCGTCGGGTTCGCTGCCGATGCCTTCGAGTTCCGCAAGGATCTCCTTCAGCCGGTCGATGGTGAACAGGATCAGCGTGACGCCGTCGCCGGTGACCGGCGAGCCGTCGCGATATTTGCCCATCAGCGTCTCGGCGGCATGCGCCAGCGCCTCGAGGCGCGGCAGGCCGAGGAAGCCGCAGGTGCCCTTGATGGTGTGAACCAGTCGGAAGATATTGCCGAGAATGCTGGCGTTGTTGGGGTCCTGCTCGAAGCGGACGAGCTCGACATCGACGACATCGAGACTTTCCGAAGTCTCGGTCAGGAATTCACGCAGCAGGTCATCCATGTCGACGCGCCCGAACAAAAGGAAACTAGCGGATCGACGACACGATCCCCCCGGTGACCAAATGTCGGGCAAAAGGGTTAAATCTTGTTGAAGTTGAACCCCTGCGGATTGCTCGTTCTGCGAGCGAAACAACTTATTTTTGAAAGCCTTGCCGGCGCTGGAAAACGGCCGGGCCGGCCGCCTCAGGCGCCGCGTAGGACGACCTTGTCGTCGACCTTCTCGATGGTCACCGAGACGCCCGCGGCGCGGGCGAGCAGGCCGGTATAATAGGGCTGGATGGCGTGGGCGTCGATCGTGCCCTGCTCGTTGCCGGGAATGCCCGCGACGAGCTCGACGGCATGCGGCGGGATGCGCGCATTGAGGCCGGTGACGGTGACGAGGAAGCCGGTCCCGTCGCCTTCGCCGATCGTCTCGACCCGGATCACGCCGCCGCGCGGGATCGCTGCGGCGCCCAGCATCAACAGGTTCAGGAGCAGCTTCACCCGGTTCTTCGGCAGATAGGCCGCCGGCACCTGCCAGTCGACGCTGGTGCGGTCGTCATTGAAAAAATTGGCCGCCACCGCCTGCGCGTCGCGCGTGTCGATGGCCGAGCCGGCCGACCCGGCCGCACCGAAGGCGATGCGGCAGAACTGCAGCCGCGCCGAGGCGGTCTTGGCGCTCTTGCGGATCAGGTCGAGCGCGAGCTCGGCCGTCGCCTCGTCGGCCCCATCCTCCATCAGCTCCAGCCCGTTGACGATGGCGCCGACCGGCGAGATCACGTCATGGCAGACGCGGCTCGCGAGGAGAGCGGCAAGGTCGAGACCGTCGAGGCTGACGGGCGAGCGGGGCGTATCGGACATCATTCATCTCCGGCAAGGCGAATCGGGACGGCCCCGCCGGGCGCGGGGCGCCCCCGGCGTACAACGTCGCGAGCCCGGCGGGAAGGGTGCGGTTGCCGCCCTCCACCGGACCAGGCTCACTCCTCGTCGGCATCCTCCTCGCGCGTCGGCTTCAGATTGGCGAAGACCTTGGCGGCGTCGTAGCGCTCCTCGCGCTTCGGCGCTTCGGGACGCTCGAACGGATCGTATTTGGGCGGCGCCTGGGTGGTCTGATCAGCCGGCAGCAGGGTCTGCTCGGCGACCGTCTCGACCGGCCCGCGCTCCTTGGCGGCGCGGTTGACCTCGAAATCGAGATCGATCTGCGAGCACAGGCCGAGCGTCACCGGATCCATCGGCGTCAGCGTCTGAGAGTTCCAGTGCGTGCGGTCGCGGATCGCCGCGATCGTCGGCTTGGTGGTGCCGACGAGGCGCATCACGGCGGCATCCTTCAGCTCCGGATGGTTGCGCACCAGCCAGAGGATGGCGTTCGGTCGGTCCTGGCGGCGCGACACCGGGGTATAGCGCGGCCCCTTCTTGCCCTTGACCTCGGGCAGCTTGACCTTCGGCGGCGCGAGCTTCAGCCGGTAGGCCGGATCCTTCTCGGCCTTGGCGATCTCCTCGCGGGTGAGCTGGCCGGTAATGATCGGGTCGGCGCCCTTGATGCCTTGGGCGGCCTCGCCGTCGGCGATCGCCTTCACCTCGAGCGGGTGCAGCGTGCAGAAGGCGGCAATCTGGTCAAAGGACAGGGCGGTATTGTCGACGAGCCACACGGCGGTGGCCTTGGGCATCAGCAACTGGGTCATGGCAAGCCTCGTTCTTCGTCGATCGCGGGCTGACCGATCCCGTGCCCTGGCCGGGGGGCCTGGGCCGAGGCGGCTGCCTCATAACGATCGCAGGATCGGGAAATCACTTCGCGATATAGCGCTTGCCCGGCCCGGACGCAAACCTGCAGTTGGGCCGGGACGTGACGCGACGGGTCAGCGAGGCCCCCTCCGCGCGCCCTCCCCCGCAGCGGAAAAGACGCCGCGAAGTCAGCAAATCAGGCGGTTTTGACATGGACAAGGCCGCTTGATTCTGATATCGGCCTGTCTCTCTCGAGCAGCGGCAACGTTGCGCGGCAATTCCTGTCGTGCCAACCGCCCTATCAGTCAGGTTTGAAGGAACACCGGCGTGCAGGTTCTCGTTCGCGACAACAATGTCGATCAGGCGCTCAAGGCTTTGAAGAAGAAGATGCAGCGCGAAGGCATCTTCCGGGAAATGAAGCTGCGCGGCCACTACGAGAAGCCGTCGGAGAAGAAGGCACGTGAGAAGGCCGAGGCCGTGCGCCGCGCCCGCAAGCTGGCCCGCAAGCGCGCCCAGCGTGAAGGCCTGATCCCGGCCAAGCCTGTCAAGGCCAAGGTCGGCGCCCGCTGACACCTTTTACAAGCCGATGCCGTAATTTTGACAGGCCCGCAACGAAACCTTCGTGCGGGCCGTGTTCATTTCGGGCGCACGGCTTTCGCTTCCCGTGGCATGTGGACGCGTAGATTGTCGGCGACGTGAAGTTCGATCCGCATCGCGAATGCCGGTTCGTTTCCAACCTCGGCGGTCCGCCATCAGGCGCAGGCGCCGGAACCGAACCTGGGTTGCGGCAAGACAACACGCCGGTCATAGCCTGATAAAGGGCGTGCCGACCGCGATTCGAAGGGGATGATAGGGATGACAGGCTCCGCCACCTCGACCATCCGGATGATCAGGTGCGCGGCCCTGGTCGCCGGCAGCGTGGCGCTCGCCGCCTGCGGAACCACCGGCGGCGTGGGCTCGGTGACCGGCGGCGACGATGCCGATTCGCAATATATCGGCTCGACCGCCAACCTCTCCTCCCTGTCGGACGTGGTGGCCCGCAACCCCAATGACCCGCAGGCCTACAACATGCGCGGCACCGTGCTCGCGCGCACCGGCCGACAGTCCGAGGCGCTCTCCGACTTTTCCCGCGCCATTCAGCTCGACGGCAACTATGTCCAGGCCCTGTCCAACCGGGCCCTCCTCTACCGCCAGACCGGGCGCACCGACCTCGCCCTCGCCGACTACAACAGGGCGATCCAGGCCGACGGCAACTATGCCGCCGCCTATGTCGGCCGCGGCAACATCTACCGCGCCCAGGGCCGCTCGGCCGAGGCGCTCGCCGACTACAACCGGGCAATCCAGATCCAGGGCTCGAACCCGCAGGCCTACCACAACCGCGCGCTCGTCTATGCAAGCCAGGGTAATCACCGCCAGGCGGTGGAGGACTTCACGACCGCCCTCGGCCTCGCGCCGAACAACCCCGAACCCTATTTCGGACGCGGCCTGAGCTACCAGGCGCTCGGCGACAACCAGGCCGCCCTCAACGATTTCAACGAGGCGGTCCAGTTCAATCCGCGTTCCGCCGATCTCTGGGTTGCCCGCGGCAAGGCGCTGGAGGCAGCCGGCGACACCGAGCGGGCGCTCGGCTCCTATACCAAGGCGCTCAGCATCGAGGAGAACAATCCCGCCGCCCGCGATGCCTTCGCCCGGCTCGGCGGCCGTTCGGGACAGAGCTACCGCCTGTTCAACTAAGCCCGGTGGCCTGAAGCCGGCCAGCGTGCCGGCCCTGGCGCGCGCCGGCACGCACAGCCTGCCCCGCGCCTTATCGCGCGATCTCGCCGACGAAACCCAATACCGCCTCCCGGCTGCCGCGCGACCAGAGGTCGTTGTGGCCGCCGCCGACGATGCGGACGAAGCGCTTCGGCTCGGCGGCCTGCTGGAACAGTCGCTCGCCATGGCCGATCGGCACGGTCATGTCGGCGCTGCCGTGCACGATCAGCACGGGCGCGCGCACTCGGCCGATACGCTCCCGCGAGAGGAAGCCGTCGGCGATCAGGAGGCGCACCGGCAGGAACGGAAAGATCTCCGCGGCGCGGTCCGCGATGGCGGTGAAGGGGGCGCTCAGGACGAGGCCGGCAACCGGCCGCTCGGCGGCCAGCGCCGTCGCCACGCCCGAGCCGAGCGACTCGCCGAGGAGCACGATGCGCGCCTCCGGCGCACGCTCGCGCACCGCGTCGTAGGCCGCCCGGGCATCGGCGATCAGGCCAGCCTCGCTCGGCCGGCCCGGCGAGCCCGCATAGCCGCGATAGGACAGGGCCATGACGCCATAGCCCGCCGCCGTCAGGTCGCGGAAGACCGGCGCCCAATAGGACAGGTTGCCGCCATTGCCATGCATGTGGATGACCACCGGCCGTCCGGCCTGCGGCGGCATCCACCACATGCGCACCGGCGCGCCATCCTCGGCCCGCGCCTCGACGACCTCGGCGACCAGCCCGACCTCGCGCGGACTGACCCCGGTCGTGTCGGGAAAATAGAGCAACCGTCGCTGCAGGCCCCACATGGCGGCGCAAAGCACGAGATAGCCGATGATGCCGAGGACGGCGACGATACCGAGCCACTTCATGCGCCGAGACTGCGAGCCGGCTGTTTCCGGACCATGTCGTCGCACGCACTTTTTTGCCGCACTGGCCGGATCCCGGCGCTTCCGAGCTAGCGCCCGACCTCCTTGGTCAGCTCGATCGCGGCGGCGCGGAAGCCGAAACGCTCATAGGCGCGGCGGGCGACCCCATTGCCGGCAATGACGCCGATCCTGAGCCGGCTGACCGCGTGCAGCCGGGCAAGCCGCTCGGCCTCCTCCAGCAGGGCCGTGCCGATGCCCTGGCCGCGATGGCGCTCGTCGACGACGAGCTCGGCGATGTGTCCGACCTTGCCGATCTCGGCGCTGAGATAGGGCTCCTTGCGATCGATGAAGAAGGCCATCATGCCGACCGCCTCCCGGCAGTCGAGCGCCAGGACCACAGCGCCGCCCTGCTCCGCCGCACGGCGCAGGTCGAGGTCGAGGCAGGCCTCGGCCGCGGCATGGTCCTTCGCGCGATCGCCCGAGATCGCATCCTCGAACACGTTGAGCTGATGGATCAGCCCGATGGCGGCGCGCCGGTCGCCCGGCTCATAGGGGCGCAGGATGAGGCTCATCAAAGACCCCTCATTCCCGCGCCGGCGCGTCGAGGAACGGCGCGATCACCGCGCCCGTCTCCTTGCTGCCGACCACCGGCACGATCTCGAAGCTGACGCCCGTGCCGCGCCAGTTCAGCACCCATTGCTGCAAGAGGCGCAGGTCGTCGCATCGCATGAGCTGGAAGCAGCGGCCGAAATTCGGCTCCACCCAGCTGTCGACATAGGTCAGCCCTTCCGGCAGCGACCGGCCGGCATCGCGCGCCCGGCGATAGGCCGGCACGGCGTCCTGATCGGCGAAGCGCTCGATGACCATGAACAGCATGGCAGCCTCCGGAGACAGCGAAACGGGGCCCGAAGGCCCCGTCCGCAACTCTATCCGGAATGACGCGCCTGCCTCAATGGGCGAGCGCCTTGACGATGTTCTCGACCATCTTCTTGGCGTCGGCGAACAGCATCATGGTGTTGTCCTTGAAGAACAGCTCGTTCTCGACGCCCGCATAGCCCGATCCCATGCCGCGCTTGATGAACAGCACGGTGCCGGCCTTTTCGACGTCGAGGATCGGCATGCCGTAGATGGGCGAGGTCTTGTCGGTCTTCGCGGCCGGATTGGTCACGTCATTGGCGCCGATGACGAACGCGACATCGGCCTGGGCGAACTCCGAATTGATGTCCTCGAGCTCGAAGACCTCGTCATAGGGCACATTGGCCTCGGCCAGCAGCACGTTCATGTGCCCGGGCATGCGGCCGGCGACCGGATGGATGGCGTATTTCACCTCGACCCCGGCCTGCTTCAGGAGGTCGGCCATTTCGCGCAGGGCGTGCTGCGCCTGGGCCACCGCCATGCCATAGCCCGGCACGATGATCACCTTCGAGGCGTTCTTCATGATGAAGGCCGCATCGTCGGCCGAGCCCTGCTTGACCGGGCGGGTTTCGACCGCGCCGCCCGCCGCGGCCGTCTCGCCGCCGAAGCCGCCGAGAATGACCGAGATGAACGAGCGGTTCATCGCCTTGCACATGATGTAGGACAGGATCGCGCCGGACGAGCCGACCAGCGCACCGGTGATGATCAGCGCGGTATTGCCCAGCGTGAAGCCGATGCCCGCGGCCGCCCAGCCCGAATAGGAGTTGAGCATGGACACGACCACCGGCATGTCCGCGCCGCCGATCGGGATGATCAGGGTCACGCCGATGACGAAGGACAGGAGCACGATGAGCCAGAAGGCGAAATGGCTCTCGGTGCGGATGAACACGACCATCAGGATCACGATCGCCGCGGCGATCGCGATGTTGAGCAGGTGGCGCTGCGGCAGGATGATCGGCTTGCCGCTCATCCGCCCGTCCAGCTTCAGGAAGGCGATGATCGAGCCGGTCAGCGTGATGGCGCCGATGGCGACGCCGAGCACCATCTCGAACAGCGAGGCGCCCTTGATGGCACCGCGCTGGCCGAGATCGAAGGCGGTCGGCGCATAGAGCGCGGCCGCGGCGACGAAGACGGCGGCCAAGCCGACGCCCGAGTGGAACGCGGCGACGAGCTGCGGCATCGAGGTCATCGGCACGCGCCGGGCGATCACCGCGCCGATGCCGCCGCCGATGCCGAGACCGAGCAGGACCAGGATCCAGGAGCCGACGCTGGACGGCGGATGCGAGGCGAGCGTCGTCAGGATCGCGATCGCCATGCCGGTCATGCCGAACATGTTGCCCTGGCGCGAGCTCTCGGGGCTCGACAGGCCGCGCAAGCTCAGGATGAACAGGACGCCGGACAGGAGATAGAGAAGCGCTGCAAGATTGGCTGACATTGGATCCCCCTCAGCCCTTCTTTGCCGCTGGCTTGTCTTTCGTCTTGTACATCGCGAGCATGCGCTGCGTGACGAGGAAGCCGCCGAAGATGTTGATCGCCGCGAGGATCAGGCCGAAGAAGCCGAAGAGGCGCGCGAGGAATGAGCCGGTCTCCATCCAGGACACGCCGACGGCGAGCAATGCGCCGACCACGATGACCGACGAGATCGCGTTGGTGACCGACATCAGGGGAGTGTGCAGGGCCGGCGTCACCGACCAGACGACGTAGTAGCCGACGAACACCGCCAGCACGAAGATGGCGAAGCGGAACATGGTCGGGTCGATCGCCCCGCCGCTCGCCGCATGGGCCGCGGCGCCCGCGGCGGTGGCGAACTGGTCGGCGACGGCGGTGGCCTGTTCGGCCGCGATGCGCGCCTGCTCGGCTGCGGTGCGGGCAACCTCGGCTGCCGCGCGCGCCCTATCCAGGGCCTGATCCGGAGAAAGATTGGCCATTGATGCACCCTCAGGCGTTGCTGGTTTTTGTCGGCTCGTCGGCCGTGGCGGCGGGCGCCGCGGCCGGCGCCGTTGCCCCCGTCGCGGGGGCCGCGGCCTGGAAGCTCGGATGCACGATGGCGCCGTCGCGGGTCAGCAGCGTCGCCTTCACCAGTTCGTCCTCCCAGGGCACGACCAGCGACTTGGTCTCCTTGTCGATCATGATCTCAAGGAACGCGAAGAGGTTCTTCGCGTAGAGCGCGGACGAGGTCGCCGCGAGCCGGCCCGGCACGTTGAGATGGCCGACGATCTTGACGCCGTTCGCCGTGGTGACGACAGACCCGGCCTTGGCGCCTTCGACGTTGCCGCCGCGTTCGACCGCAAGGTCGACGATGATCGAGCCCGGCCGCATCGAGGCGACCATGGCCGCGCTGACGAGGCGCGGCGCGGGCCGGCCCGGGATCAGCGCCGTGGTGATCACGATGTCCTGCTTGGCAATGTGCTCGGCGACGAGCGCGGCTTGCTTGGCCTGGTATTCGGCCGACATCGGCTTGGCATAGCCCGCCGCCGTCTCGGCCTGCCTGAACTCGTCGTCCATGACCGCGACGAATTTGGCGCCGAGGCTTTCGACCTGCTCCTTGGCGGCCGGCCGCACGTCGGTGGCGGTGACCACCGCGCCGAGGCGCCTTGCGGTCGCGATCGCCTGCAGGCCGGCGACGCCGGCGCCCATGACGAAGATGCGTGCCGCCGGAACCGTGCCGGCGGCGGTCATCATCATCGGCAGCGCCCGGCCGAACTCGGCCGAGCCGTCGATCACGGCCCGGTAGCCGGCAAGATTGGCCTGCGACGACAGAACGTCCATGACCTGGGCGCGCGTGATGCGCGGCATCAGTTCCATGGCGAAGCTGGCGATGCCGGCCCTGGCCATGTCGGCGAGCGCCTGGTCGTTGCCGTGGGGGTCCATGGTGGCCAGCACCACCGCGCCGGACTTGTAGCCCGAGAGCTCGGCCGCGGTCGGCCGGCGCACCTTGAGCACGACATCGGCACCTTGCACCGCGTCCTTGGCGAGCCTCGCGCCGGCGGCCTCGTAGTCGGCATCGGTGATGCCCGATTCAAGGCCCGCCCCGGGCTCGACGACGAGCTCCGCCCCGAGCGCGATCAGCCGTTTGACCGTGTCGGGTGTCGCGCTGACGCGCGGCTCCGCGGCATCGATCTCCTTAGGGACTGCAATGCGCATCAAATAGTCCTCCGGTGACCCGTCTTGCGCGGGCGCGCCGGGGGGCGCGGAACGGTAGGAGCGCGGCCGATGCCCCCCTCAGACGGACGCTCTCAGGACATCACAGAAGGAAATAAGCCATCAGGATCAGCACGAGGACGACGGCGACGCTGCCCCATTTGGTCAGGCCGACGAAAAGCTCATAGGTCTTTTCGTGCTCGGCATAATCCATCGGCGCGGTACCGTCGACGTGGGGCTCGGAAGCCATGGCGCATCTCCCAACAAGGCAATAGTCCTGGCAGGGGTAACCCATGAATGCGCTTCTGGCAACGCGGCTTTTGCGCCGCAGCAGGGCCGGGCCGCGCGCGGTCCTGGCGTCAGCGCGGCGAGGTGAAGGCAGGCACGCCTGCGGGAGCCGCATTGGCCCCGCCGCCGACGCCGAAGAGGCCGCCGGGCAGCGGCG
>NZ_JAPSET010000048.1:0-44932 GCF_026847585.1 Phreatobacter sp. AB_2022a | reverse complement strand
ATGGGCCAGAACGAACTTCAATCCGGATTAAATCGCGGGGGCAACGTCAGAGATTACCGCGAGAATCTTTGCGACACTCTCTTCAACAGACAAACTGGCCGTGTCGAGACGAAGATGCGGACGATCCCATGTTTCGTATCTTCGTGTTGCAACCTGCTCCCAAGTAGGGAGCCTCAAGCCCTCGACCATGGAACGACGAGTTTCCACGCGATGCCGATGCTCCGTTTCATCGGAGCAGACGACTTCAACCTCAAGGAATCCGACGCCGGCCTGTTCCGCAACCTCCCTATATGCCGTGCGCGTTATCTCGATGGGATTGACCGAGTCGGCTATCACGAAATGGCCTAAGCGAAGATTGTCGGCGGCGACACGATAAATTGCCATGTAGCCAGCCGGTCCGATTTCGGCGTCGGGAGACAAGATGCCGGAAGAACGTATCGCTTGTTCAATGGAGTCTATCCGCAAATAGAAGGCATTGATTTTGTCGGCCAAACTTTGAGCAATGGCGCCTTTTTTCCAGAACCTGGCAGTCCCCCAAATATGATAAGCATGAGTTTTCCTTCTACGCACTGTCGCAAAAATCCCGAAACACGCGACAGTCGCACAATCAGAAATTATGCGACATTATCCGTATGGCGGCGGACGCAACGCTGATCATCTCTGCATCTGCTCCTGGCCTTGCCGAATACAGGGCGGCAAAGCGACCCGGTCATGTCACGCTACCGGCAGGGGCGCCGGCTGATTCCAGCCGGAGGCTCGATCATGATTGACAGCCCGCAATAGTCAGCTAAACTGATCGTCAGAAAGGTGAGTATTGGCCAAGAAAGCGCACACAGCTGATGGACTTGCATCTTCATCAGACGCTCCGGCGCAGGAGATTCCGCCGAAGCACCGGAAGGTCGGCCACCTCTCGCGTCGCTTGGCCCAAGTCTATCTGGGCCTCATTGAGGAGGTTCTGCGTGACCACGATCTCGATCCGGCCTTCTACAGCGTCCTCGCCGAGTTAGCCGAAGCGCCCGATATCGATCAGAAGCGCCTTGGTGAGGCACTGGGCATAGACCGGACGACCATCGGGGAGATCGTCGATGTGCTCGAGAGCGACCGGCTCATCGAACGGCGGGTGAGCCCCGAGGACCGGCGAGCTCGAAAACTGCGCCTCACCGAGGAAGGCGAGGCACTACGGCTGACGATCCGCCCCGCGATGCTCAGGGCGCAGGAGCAGCTCGTCCAACCACTGTCGTTCGAGGAGCGTCCGCTGTTCGTCGACATGCTGTACCGCGTCGTCTCCGCGAACCTTGCCCATGAGGCTAGGAGCGGTTGGGGGCGACGAAAGCGACGCAAACCACGATAGATTTTGGAGACCGACATGTTGATCACCAGGCGCCTTGCTCTTCCGCTCCTCATGTCGGTCGCTCATCCACCTCTCTCTTTCGCGTCGGAGACGGCATGGCCTCGTCATGCCGTGAAGCTCCTGACGCCATCCCAGCCCGGCGGTTCGCCGGATGTCATCGCCCGCGTTTTCGGCGAAGCGCTTGCGGGGCTTTGGGGGCAGAGCGTCATAACCGAAAACAGGCCGGGCGCCGATGGCAGTCTCGCCGTCAACGGTTTGCGAGAGGCCGCCTCGCTCGAAACCAGCCATGCGCTTCTCGTCGCGCCAACGACGGTTCTGACCGTCATTCCCGTCCTGCGCGAGCGCGTGCCGTATGATCCGGTCGGCGACGCCCAACCAGTCTCGACTGCCGCCGCCGATTTTCTTGCCATCGCAGTGCCAAGCACTCTGCCCGTGCATTCCCTCGACGAGCTGATGCGCAGCGTGCAAGCGAACCCCGGTCAGATGAATTGGTTCGCTGCTCCTGGCGGGCCGTTCATGGTGTTCACCGACTGGATGCGGCGCCGGAAAATCGATATGGCCTTCGTTTCCTATCGTGGCGCGCCGGACGCACTTCGCGACCTCGCGGAAAGCCGAATCCAGGTCATCATGGCGCCCCTGGCGCCGCTCCTTCCACTAGTCGCAGGCGGCAAGGTGCGGCTCATCGCCGTCAGCAATCCCGACCGGGCGCCGCGCGCGCCAGACATCCCGACCGTACAGGAGGCGGGGCATTCCGAACTGACATTGGAAGGAACGATAGCGTTTTTCGCCCCGCGCAACGTTTCCATAGAGCAACGCCGCAAGATCGCTTCGGACATCGCCTCCGTCGGAGCAAAGCCGGAGATCGCGAACCGCCTCGCCGGCGCCGGGCAGGTAGTCAAGACAAGCAGCCCGGAGGCCCTCAACGCCTACATGCAGGAGCAGGCCGAGCGGTGGCGGCGGCTCGCGCGAGACCTCGGCATCCGGCCGACCTGAACATTGTCCGCGCGTTCTGAGGGCGTCTCTCTCCGGGAGACCGCTTAATTTCTAAGGAATCCTCACCATGCGAAAGTTGCACCATTTCACAGTCGCGGCCGCCTGTTCGCTCATAGCCTCAATCTCGATCGTCCATGCTTCGGAAGGCAATGTGTCGGCTCAAGCCTGCGCCGCGCGGGACTTGAAGGTGGTGACGCTGATCGAACAGCGCGGCGAAGCGCACAGCCTGCCGGCAGAAGAACTGGCCGATGCCTTCTTCAAAACCATGGATGCACGGCGCGCCTGCAATGACGGACGCTTTGAGGAAGCTCTGGCGATCTATTCCCGCGTCATCGCCCGGTTGAACGCCGCCGCTCCCTGACTGATCGAGACAGGTCGGGAGTTCAGAACCATGACCGGTGCAGAAATCGCGATAGCCGCCTTCGCGGTATCGAATGTGGTTCGGGTCTTTGCCTATTTGCCACAGATCGTGCGGATCGCTCGAGATCTCGGTGATGCACGGGCGGTCTCATGCGCGACCTGGAGCCTTTTTGCGGTCTCACACCTAGCTACGGTGGCCTATGCGCTCGCGGTAGTTGGAGATTTGACTATGGCGGCCATCTTCACCCTCAATATGTTCGCATGTCTTGCGATCCTCGGATTGACGATCCTGAAACGATATCGAAGGCGCGAGCGATCGCATTGAGCCGCTGCTTGAACCGGCACCACGACGGGGCGGCCGGCCTTTATGTGTAGGGCGGCTTTTCCACCAGGATTTCGCGGACGGTAGCCGCGAATTGCTGAGCCATCGGGCTCAACGTCCGGTGCTTGAGGGAGATGAGCGCCGCCGGAACAGACCAGAGCGGCAAGGTGATCGGTAGAACTGCGAGTGACGGGCGAGGAGGTCCGTAGTGCAGCAACGAGCTGGGCATGACCGTGATGAAGCGGCCCTCGGGAAGCAGGCTTGTGCGAAGATTGATCGAATTGGTCACCATGCGCACCTTCGGCGGACTGCATCCGAGGGCAGCAAAGGCTTCATAGACAGGTACGCCGGGCTTCCATTCCTGGGTCGATAGAATCCATGGTTCGTCCACTAGATCGGCAAGCGAAGGGGGCGGCCGTGAAGCTAAAGGGTTGGATTGTCCCACCACCACCAGAAGCCTCTCGTGGAACAATGGTTCGACGTCCAGATCATCCACGATTTCGTCATCCCAAACCCGTCCAAGTACCAGTTCGCAGCGCCTTTCGCGCAGGGCTTGGACAAGCATGCCGGAATCCCCGAGCACGGTTTCCAGAGCCAGGTTGGGCCGGCGCAACGACAGGCGGTTAAGCACGGCGGCGCCGAAACCCGCCGCCATAACCTCCGCAAATCCGAGACGGAGTTTGCCCGCCGTCGGATCGGCAAGGGCGACAAGGTCCTCCATCCCCTGACGCAGTTCGTCGAAGATTGCGACGCTACGCTTCAGCAACGCCTCGCCATAGATCGTCGGCTCGACGCCCTGGGGGCTGCGGTCGAACAGCGGCACGCCGAGCATCGCTTCCATTTCAGTGATCGTCCGCGAGACGACCGGGCGGGAAATCGCCAGCACGTCGGCGGCCCGGCTCATATTGCCCTGGGCCGCGACGACGGCGAAGACATGCAGGTCGCGCGGCTTGAGACGACGTCCAGTTCGATCGTCCCAACGCATCGGCGCTCCGTATCGAAAAGGGTACATCGATGTTCGAAACGAGAACTTTATGGTGACACCTCGTTTCGTCAAGCTGTTCTCATGTTCCTCATGGGATCAAGGCGATGACTGCAAGAAGACGATTCATGGCATCTCTTGTTGTGATGGGGCTGGGATGTGCAGCGGCTGGTGTGGCGCATGGGCAGGCGGCGAATGTTCCTACAACCACCCTGATCACCCCGACGTCCGCCGGCGGAGCCGCCGATACGCTCTGCCGCATCGTCGCCGAAAAGCTTGGGCCGCTCCTCGGCCAGACCATCATCGTCGAAAGCCGCATGGGCGCTGGAGGGACGATCGCTACCGGCTCAATCAGTCGCGCGGCGCCGGATGGCCGGACGCTGTTCTGCGCGCCAGAATATATCTTCATCAGCCACCTTCTCAGTCCGGGAGCGGTCGATCCTCTGAGCCTGGAGCCGGTCAGCGTGCTTGCGACTTTTCCGACGGTCATCGTCAGTCGCGCGTCATTGCCGGTCGCGACTTTTCCCGAACTGATCGAATATGCCTACGCTAATCCCGGCCGCCTGAACTTCGCCTCGCAAGGCAACGGCTCAATGGCGCATCTCATCCTGGAGGCAATGAAGATGCGCGCCGGCGTCGAGATCACCCATGTGCCTTATCGCGGCGGGATGCAGGCGATCACCGACATGCTGGCCGGCAATATGGACCTTTACGCCGTCCCGCTGCCAGCTTCGCTGGAGCACATCCGGATGGGCAAGATCAAGCTGATCGCGCCAGTCGCCCGCGAACGACTCCCCGAATTCCCGGAAGTGGCCGCGACCGCCGAGTTGCTGCCCGGTTTCGAGGCCGCAACCTTCCTCTCCATTGCGGCTCCTCCCGCGACGCCGAAGCCCATCGTCGAGTCGATCGCAGCGGGGATTCGCACCGTCCTTCAGATGCCGGAAGTCCGAGAGCGCTTCGGAAGACTACAGGCCCGGCCGCACGCAACTTCGCCGGCAGAGATGCGCCGCCTCGTCGGAGACTATGTCAACGCCTGGCAGCCAGTGATCGCCAAGGCGCGGATCACCAGCAACTGAAGGCCTCTACGGGACTTCGCTCAGATCATACGGCGCTCTTCTGACGACGCCGATGGTGGGATTGGAGATCAGGATGGCTACCACATTCATGACGCTCAACGAGCGCTCCCAGAATTATCTGCTTGCACATCAGCCGTCCGAGCACGCGATGCTGAAGCGCCTGCGTGAAGTGACGGCTGCCCATCTCGAAGCGAGAATGCAGATTTCACCCGAGCAGGGGCATCTGCTTGCCCTGCTGGTCAGGCTCATCGGCGCGCGGCGCGTGCTGGAGGTCGGCACATTCACCGGGTATAGCGCCCTGGCGATGGCGCTCGCCCTGCCGGCAGATGGGCGCTTGGTCGCCTGCGATATCAGTGAGGACTGGACAGCGCTCGGGCAACCGTTCTGGCAGGCCGCTGGCGTCGCCGACAAGATCGAGCTCAAGCTCGGAGCCGCCGCCGACACGCTCGCCGCCATGGTGTGCTCTGGCATGAAAGACAGCTTCGAGCTTGCCTTCATCGACGCCGACAAGACGGGCTATACGGAGTATTACCGCCTCGCGCTGCGTCTCGTCCGGCCAGGTGGCCTGATCGTGCTCGACAATATGCTCCGGCGTGGTCGCGTGGCCGACCCTGGCAATAATGAGCCGGACACGGTTGCGCTGCGCGCGCTGAACAGCGCGATCCGGGATGACGAGCGCGTCGACCGGGTCCTCCTGCCGATCGCTCACGGCATGACCATTGTCCGCCGCCGCTGACGCGGGCTTCAAAGATTCTCCGCGCCACCTTGCCCCAATTCTGAAGGAATCTCGGTCATGGGAAAGCTGCACCGTTTTACGAGCACGGCCATCTGCGCGGTCATAATCGCAATACCAATCGAGCGCGTAGCGGCGAGCGGAGCGATCCCTCAAGCCTGCGCATCGAGCGATCTCGCAGCCTGGACCCTCATCGAGCGACACGGAGAGGCACAGAGCCTTCCGCCACAAGAGATCGCCGATGCCTTCTTCAGGGTGATGGATGCCCGACGTGCCTGCAAGGACGGACGGACCGAGGAGAGCCTGACGATCTACGCGCGCGTCATCGCACGGCTGAATGGCACCAATCCTTAAAGCCATAGATTACGGAGGCTAGCACCATGACCGGTGTAGAACTCGCGATAGCTGCCTTCACTGCTGCAAACGCCGTCAGGGCTCTTGCCTATCTGCCTCAGATCGCACGGATCGCCCAGGATAAGGGTGACGCAGGCGCAGTCTCATGCGCGACCTGGTCCCTCTTTGCAATCTCTCACCTTGCCACAATAGTCTATGCGCTGTGTTTGCTTAGCCAGCGCCGGATTGCGGTGCCGATCGTCCCATCCCCTCCGCCGCGAACTGAAGTCGGCTGGACGCAGTCATGGACAGCCACGCTGCTTCCGCGACGACGGCTCCTAGCCCACCGTGGTGCAGTCTTCTTCAAAGCAGGCCAGTAGCGACTGTTCGTCACCGGCCTCGACCTCGATCAGGCAATCGGGATGCAGCCCGGCCTGTGCCAGCGCAGGTGCGACAGATCTTGGCGGTTTGCCCGGCTCTCCAAGCCGCATTCCCGTTCATTCTGGGGCGTCCCGGGACGTCGCGCATCTTACCAAGGCTGCGCCACGCTTGGCTCGCACGGACCAGGCAGCCTATTGCCGCTGGCCACGCGGTTTCTGCGTCTCAGCCTTCTCTGCCGCCAAAGGCTTTGTGTTGATGCGATCGGCTTGATCGTGAGCCAGATCTTCCAGGCGCTCTCCCTTGACCAGGTTCGGGTCAATCCGCTCGGCGGGATGAGCCGCAATCGCCCGCGCCGCTTCGGCGGCAGCCTGTGCCTCCTGGCGTTCCTTCGCGGCAATCGTCTCGGTCTGCCGGACCAAAGCCCGGTCGGCGACCTGTTGAAGGGACGAAGGGGAAGTGCCGGCATCGCTGCGCGCCTCGCGCTCGATGGCACGGTCGCGGATCTGTTCGGCGCGCTGCGCTTCCCGGTCTTCCGCGGCCTGGATCTCGCGCGCGCGGGCGATCAGCTCGTTGGCACGCGGGCCAATCATGGCACGTGCCTCTTCCTCGCTGATTTGCGTCGCCCCAGTCTCCTGCCGGGCCTTCAGATCGGTCCGCACGGCCAGCATTTCCATCGCCTCGGCCGAGCGTCGCAGGAATTCCGCCCTGGTCGCACCGGTGAGCAGGCCGGCGGTCACCTGCACCGCGTCGTTGATGTCCTTGAGGTTCTCGCGCATCTCGGCGGCGCTGGCTTCAGTCATGGCGATGCCTTTCCGATAAGTATCCAGACGGGAAAGGACACTACCAGACGATGCGGCCATGGTCAGCCGTTCAACATACTGCACAGCGATCCGACTATCGGGTGCGGTGCCGGCAACCGCCCTCCAATCCTCCAGGGCGGCATTCACGGCCGCCAGCCTTCGGCCCGTCTCCGGGATGAGGATAGGATTCTGCCGGGCGCGCTGGATCCGCTCGCGGGCGTTCTCGACCACATGCGGGTTCATTTGGGCGTAGGCCCGGTCACGGGCCTCCCGGCCAGCACGCGGCCGCTCGGCGGCATCCACGATGGCCTTGTCGCGCGGCCCGTAGCTCTGGGACGACGCGCGATAGGTTGCGGCCGTCGCGACGATCTTCAGCCCCTCGGCCTCGGCATGCTCTGCATAGGTATGACGCCAGCACCGCAGCACCGCGGGCCCGGTCCGCAATCGCTCTCCGTCCTCGCCCTTGACCGCCACGATCGCGTGGACGTGCATGTGGCCGTCGGCTTCCTTGTCGTCATGCAGGGCGAAGGCGAATTTGTGATCGGCGAACTGTTCATGGAGGAACCCGCGCGCGGCCCGCACCAGAGCTTCCTTGTCCGCCCCGGCTTTGGCCGACAGGATCATGTGCATGGTGTCACGGGGACTGAAGGAGTTCAGGCTGCGGTGCCAAGCCTGGGCAGCCTGCCGGACCTGCTGCTCCGACCCGATCAGGCCACCGTCTCCATTCCTCGCCGGTCCGTCGTGCACCAGCCGCGAAAGCTGGAAGACCACGCCCGCCTTGCCGTGGCTGGGCTCGCCGACCAGAGTGACACTGACCGCATCCGCCTCGACGCCGAGCGCGCCGGCGATACGGTCGCCGATGATACTCTTCGTCGGTCTGCTGAACGTGAGGCGCCCGTCGGCGCCTCGGCGGGCCGCAACATGGAAGCGTTCCTTCACGGCCTCATCGCCGTTCTCGCCCTGAACAAGTGCGCGGCCGGCCATGGTTGCCACCACTCGGGCCGAGCACGAGCCGTCCCCGGACGTGTCGATCCGATAGGCATAGCGATGGCCCGAGAAGGCAACTTCGACCGCGGCGGCCAACTGTTCCTCGCCCTCCCCTTTCACCGAGAGGCTGAAGGTTGCGACGTCGTCGCTCTCCTTCCGCTTGTCGAAGCTTCTGGCCCATTCCTTCATCTCGGCGGCCACCGCCTCATGGGTGCAGAGAATCTTGCCCTCATGCGTTTCCAGCGCCGCCTCGTCGCGCTGGATATATTGGCCGATGGCGGTCGCCCGCGCTCCGCCGTGGCCATAAGAGATGACCTTGAGCACCGCCGGCTGGTAGCCGGCAGCAAGCTTCGTCGCTGAGCTGGCCGAGGCGCCTGCGCCCGGCACCAGTGGCCTCGACGTAGCCGGACCTCCGATCCGGGGAGCGCCTTTGCCGCGAGGGGCATCCTCCAGGGCATCCCTGACAGGGCTGGCATCCAGGGGCGACACCTGGGCTGTCCGGAACATCGCCGTAGCAACCTCGCGAGGCCCCTCCCCTGCCGGTCCCATGTTCCCGCTTCGCGTGCCGCGAACGCGCGGCGCGCTCGCAGACCAGCTGGCAATGTCGAACAGTTCCGCCGCGCGTCGCCGCCGTGCCCGATTGGCCTCTTCTACTTCGGCATGCGCCCGCAGACACGCCGCAAATATCTGGAGCGCGGCCTGGTCGATGCTCATGACCGCAGTTCGGGCAGATGGGCCGCCCGTCTCAGTTTCAGGCCGTGCGCCACCGTCATGGCGGTCAGCTCAGCGTCAAGCTCGCGGATACGTTGATCCAAGACCTCGAAAACGGGGAGTGCGCTCTCCAGCAAGACCGCCCGCCCTCCATGAATAGCATGCAGCAATTGGCTCAGATTCCGTCCGACCATCCGCACCTGGGAAGCCAGCGCCGCGACCACTTTGGTGTTCTCCGCCGACAGAGCTGGCCCCACGTCAAGACTTCCCCGGACGATGCGCCGCAAGGTCTCCGCGCGGCTCAAACCGAAACTGGCCGACGCCTGATCGAGCAGGGAGCTGACCTCGGGCGTGAGATCCACCCGCGCTCGTTGGCGGTGATCCGAGGCCGGCTTTTGACCTGACATGGGCTCCGCCTGGAGGTGAGGGGTTCATCGGCTCAGCCGACCCAGGTGGCCATCGGCCATCTGCTCAGCGATTTGGACCCAGATTGCGTATCTTGTCAATTCAACTGAACCACCATCCATCCCATTCTGCTCATTCCAACTCACTGCAATACATCTCCTTTCACCAATGTGAATTGGCGCCAAAGCGCATTGGTGCCAATGTGTTCATTATACTGTTCGCTTGTCGCATTCCCTCAAATGCGCCAAAACGCATTGGCACCAATGCACAAAGTGACAAAGAGCATCCGGGAGAAGGAAGTGAGCCACCGGCCCGCCCAGATCACGATCGCGTCTCCGAAGGGCGGCGTGGGCAAAACCATGGCGACGATCCTATTGGCAGGAGAATTCGCTGCCGCGGGTTATCGGGTCGCGGTGATCGACACCGATCCGCAGCTCTCGGCGGTCGAGTGGAGCAACAACAGCCGGCGCGCCGGCTTCGCCCTTCGGAATATCACCGTCACCGCGGTGGGCACCGCTGACATCCTGATCGAGGAACTCGGGCGCCCGCGCGAGGATGACATTCTCCTCGTGGATGTGCAGGGCACGGCCGCGGCGGCGCTCGGCCCCGCCGTCGCCAACGCCGATTTCGTGCTGGTCCCGACCAAGGCGCATGTGTTCGATGTGAAGCAGTGTCTCGGCCTCATCCGGCACATTCGCTCCCTCGGCGGCCGCCACCGCGAGATCGCCTATGGCGTCATGATCAACATGGTGGGGGGCATCGAGCACAACACCATGGCGTTCCGCACATCGATCGCGCTGTTGCAGCAGGCCGAGGCCCGGATCCTCGATGCGTTTCTCTCGCAGCGGCCGACCTTTGCGGCGATCGCGACGGCCGGCAGCCTCTATGAGATCGAAGCCAGCACCAAGGCGATCAACGACGCCCGTGATCAGACCAACGCGCTCGCGGCCGAGATCACCAGAATTCTGAACGGAGGCAATGAGCCCGATGGGCAAGGATGAGAGACCGGCCGGCGCGCTGGCGCTGCCGAAGCTGAAGCCGCGGTCCGCGGCCGTGGGCCAGTTCAGCCGCACCATGGCCGCGATCGTCCAGGCAGGCGTGGATGAAACACCGCAGCTCGTGCAGCAGGTTCAACACGCCCCACCGGAAAGGAAGAGGATTGCGGCTGCGTCGGCGAAAGATCAGCAAATGGCGCGGGTGCATACGCGCATTCCAACGCCGCTAATGGTCGAGCTCCAAGTCTATTGCGCCCGAAACCGAACGACGATGCAAAGCGTGGTCGAAACCTTGATCGCCGACTTTCTCGCAGCGCAAAAGGAAGAGCTGCACGGCTGATACGATGTTGTCATCGGAACACCGGAGTGCGGGGGGATCGTTCTTCGTTGACACCGCCATGGCGGGTGCCTGATGAACCGGCAGAGAGAGGAAACCACGGTGCCGATCGGCGCCGTGACCGCAGCCGGCCGGGTCCGAGGAAACCCCTCACGCGACGAGAAACCCGGTCAATCCGGGCGCCCTCGTCCCGCGAGAGGATCGTCACCCGAATAGGCGAAGCCCGCGTGCGGGCTTCGTGAGCGCAGTGAATAGAGCCGCCCGCCGCAGGCGGCTCGCCCGAATCATCGCCATTGGACAAGAAGCCAAATCCCTTTCGAAACAGCCATGATGTTCCCCCAAGCTCGCGACTGGCGATACCAGGCGCTGTCGCCGGGCCGTATCAACCGGAGGGAGATACGCGTCGGCATCGAAGCCCACCTCCTGCGAGATAAAATGGCCATGCTGATGGGCCTGCGCCAAACTTGCCGCGGCTGCCTATCGCGAGAATGAATCGGTCGTGGCTGATCGATTCACGAACTGCATTGGACGGCGCTTTCATGGCAAGCGACACTCCGGTCATGGCCAAAGAGGACGCAGACCCGCTCCACCTCCACCGCATCGATCCCAGCCGGAACATGCGTCGGTTCTATGCACTGTCGCTCCAGCGGACCCTGTTCGGCGGAGCCTCGGTTATTCGCCACTGGGGGCGCATTGGGACGTGCGGCCAATCGATGATGCAGACCTTCGATCATCATGATGATGCCGCGACCGCGCTCGGCCGCCTCGAGCGCAGCAAGAGGCGGCGCGGCTATCGCAACGCCGGCGGCGAGGCGGTGGGCTGAGCGCGTCCGCGGATCCCGGCCCCGTCATGGTCAAGGCGAAGGCCCCGCCTCGCGGCGGAGCCCTCTCGTCGGAGTGTGTCAGTCCCGCATCGGCCGGGACCAGATCAGCTGGAGACCGTCTTCGCCTTCGACCTCGACCAGCGTGGCGTAGATCGGGGCTGGGAAGGACGGGTCGTCGAGCTTCACTGAGAGGTAGTCGCGGCCCTCGTTGGAGACCTTTTGCCAGGCGGCGCCGAGCTCAACATTCGCCGCGGCGAAGATGCGAAAGTGGGGACCCTTGTCCGAGGGGTTCTCGATGCGGACCAGGCGGGCCTTGACGTTGAGGGTGAGGGTGCGGATCGAGCCCTGGAAGCCGGTTCCGGTGGAGATGAAGGTGCCGATGTTGGCCATTGTCTCATTCCTTGTTTTCCGGGTCTCGCCCATCGCGACCCGATGGCGGTCGTGAGGCCGGGGGCGATCGGCCCGCACCGGGAGGGCCGGAATGCGGTGGAGGGCGGCCGGCGGCGGCTTTTTTGTTTGGCGATGCAAAGCCGAAGGCGGCGGAAAAAAGTCGGCGCAGGACGTTGCGGGGACAAGATCGAGAGCGCGCACAGCGCGCTCGTCCATCGGCCAGACCAAGTCCAGCGGTTCGCGATGGGGGTGGCTTTCGCAAAACACGTCTGGGAATGACGACATGCGCGTGTGCATCGGCCTCACCGCCGACAAGGCAGCACAGGAGCGTGCATCCCCTTCGAGGTGTCGCCCGAGAGCGCCATCCCAATGAAGCGGGCCTTGCGCTCGTTATTCTGCCACATGGTTGCGTCTAGCGAGCCCTCCGTCGCATAGGCGAAGATATCGACCTCATCGTGCGCATTGCCCTGCCGAACAATGCGGCCCTCGCGCTGTTCGATCTGGGAAGGCAGCCAGGGCACGTCGAGATGATGCAGCGCCTTCAGGCGAAGCTGCGCGTTGACGCCGGTCCCCATGGTTTCCGAGGAGCCGATCAGGAAGCGGACCTTGCCGGCGCGAACATCGCCGAACAAGCGCTGCTTGGCCTCGCTCCGCTTGAAATCGTGCATGAAGGCGATTTCGGCGGCTGGCACGCCAAGGCGGATCAGGTCCAAGCGAATCCAGCGGTAGGCCGAAAACCCACGGCTCGCCTCGACGTTGATCGTGCCGAGATCGGAAAAGATCATCTGCGCCGCGCCGGGCTGATCGAACGGCTCGCCGTCCGGCCGGACATAGGTGTTGCTTGCCGTCGCCTGCCAGATACGGAAGGCGTTGCCGATCATTTTGTTGAGCTTGTTATCGCGCTCGTTGTCGTTCGCCGGGTCGACCAGGCGCAGCTCGATCGCGGCATGGCGCCAATCGGTGATGACGGAGAGCAGGATGTCGTCGCCCGGCTACGGCGGCCGGTCGCGCTCCTCGATGGCCTTGATGCGAGCGGCGAGCTGGAGCTGGTAGTTCTTGAAGGCCTGCGTCGGCTTCGAGGCGATGATCAGGCGTCTGCCGGTGGCGATCGCCGGCACCTTCACGTACTCGCGAAGGCCCCCGGGTATCACGACGTCTGCGAAGGAGCGGAACATCGCGATCAGCTCGGGCACGTTGACGAAGCCGGCGAAGCGAGAGACCGGTTTGTAGCTGCCGGATGGCTGAAGCTCCAGCTCCGTCGTGGTATCGCCGAAGGTCGAGGCCCAGGCGTCGAACTCGTGAAGGCCGCGCTCCGACACGACACGCTCGCGTAAATCGACGGACAAAGGTGAAGGCATCGCCATCCTCCTTCACCCCTCAACGTCCCGACCCTCCAGCCGTCCCAAACCGCTCGGGCACGGCTCTAGCGCGACATCGCTTACGTGGAAGAAAAAACTCACCACGACGATGGCGGCAGAGCGGTCGCAGCGATGCCACATACCGCTCTGTCTAGCTTACTTGACCGCGAGGACATCCCAGCGCTCGATGACCGGCGGCGTGGCCAGAAGCTCATCGGCGTTCTGCATGAGTGCTGCCGCGATCGGACCGTTGAGATGTGCGGTTCTGTCGCCATCATTCTGAAAGGCGTCAAAGATCGCGAAACTGCTTGGTCCGAACTTTACAGCATACCAGACCGGAGTACCGGTTTCGGCTTGTGCCAACGGCAGCGCGTCCTTCAGAAACTTTTCCAAAGCCGCTTCTTTGCCAGGCTTGGCGTTGAGCCGCACGAATAAGCCCATATGTGTCATCTTCATCGTCTCCATCTTTGGGTGTGGTTAGGTTGACTTCGAGCTGCCTGTGGTATCCGCCATTGCGCTTGTCGCGCCGGTGGCGACAACGAGGGCCGCCGTGAGTAGGAACACTTCAATGGTCCTCATTTTCTTCCCTATTTGATCGCGCCATCGTCGGCCGCGTCGCTAGACTATCATCGCAGCGGAGCGCTAGCGCTTGGCAGAATTGACAAACCTGATACCATTCTCGCCATGAGCACAGCTACGACAATTTTAGCGCTTGATGGGGTGTTCGATACTGGGCTTGCGGCGTTTCAGGACACCTTAGCGACGGCGCGAGACTTGGCGCCCCCCGCCTTGCGTGAAAGTTTGAACTCGTCGGTTTCCAGCATTCGTCGCGCAACACGTACAGCGCACGGCCTCGCAATCCCTACGGTTCGGGCCGACGCCCTCCCGACTCCCGGCTTTGTCTTCGTGCCGGCATTGGGAGCGAAGACGGAGGAAGGCATTGCCGACGCCCTTGCTCATCCCGATGTAAAGCGAGCTGTCGAACTATTGCGAACCTGGCAGGCAAATGGTGCGACTATCGCTGCTGCTTGTACGGGGACATTCGTCCTCGCCGAGACGGGATTGTTAGACAAACAAGAGGCCGCCACCAGTTGGTGGCTCGCACCTTTCTTTAGAGCCCGGTATCCCAGCGTTGCACTCGATGACAGCCGTGCGCTGGTGGGTAACGACAGGGTCGTTACCGCAGGCGCGGTGCTCGCACATTTCGATTTGGCGCTCTGGTTCGTTCGTCAGCGGAGCCCCGAACTGGCCGACACCGTCGCTCGCTACCTAATGCTCGATCCTCGCTCGCCTCAAGCCACCTATGCCATCCCGGATCATTTGCGCCACGCCGACCACCTGGTGATGCTCTTCGAGAAGTGGGCGCGTGAAAACCTCGATACGGGCTTTTCCTTGAAGCAGGCCGCGGCCTTTGTCGGGACAAGTGAACGAACTCTGTCCCGCAGAATCAATATGGTGCTGGGCCGCTCTCCATTGTCTTATTTCCAGAGCCTGCGCGTTGAACGAGCGGCTTATCTCCTGAGAACGACCAAATTGGGAATGGATGAGATCGCAGCCCGCACCGGCTATGATAATGCAGCCACTCTCCGCACTCTGCTACGTCGTAAGACTGGCCGCACCGCCTCAGAAATTCGCCGGACGAACCATTTAGGAGTGCAGGATTAGAGCCGTGCCCGAGCGGTTTGGGACGGCTGGAGGGTCGGGACTTTGAGGGGTGAAGGAGGATGGCGATGCCTTCACCTTTGTCGGTCGATTTACGCGAGCGTGTCGTGTCGGCCGTAGCCGCGGGCGCGTCGTGTCATCAGGCTGCAGCCCGGTTTGGGGTCAGCGTGTCCAGCGCCAGCCGCTGGTCGGATCGGTTTCGCCAGGGGGGACAGCTTGCGCCCAAGCCGTCGGGCGGCGATCATGCCTCGCACCGGATCGAGGCGCAGGCCGACCTGATCCTGACGATCTACGAGGCGCGGCTGGCGATCTTTCTGCGCGAACTGCGTGACGCTTTGGCCGAGCGCGGCCTGCAGACCAGCACGAGCAGCCTATCCCGCTTCTTCGCCCGGCGTGGCATCACCCGTAAAAAGGGGCAATCCACGCCGCCGAGCAGGCGCGCGAGGACGTAAGGGCATCCCGCGAGGCTTGGTTCGAGAACCAGGACGCCCTCGATCCCGACAGGCTGTTTTTCCTCTGATCGGCCCAGGTGAGGATGGCGTTCGAGGTGAACTCGCTGCCATTGTCGCTGACGATCATCCTCGGCCGGCCGCGATCGGTGACGAGCCTGTCCAACTCGCGTGCAACCTGCATGCCCGAAAGCGACGTGTCGACCACCAGCGCCAGCATTCGCGAGTGCAGTCGTCGACGATCGCCAGGATGCGGAAGCGACGGCCGTCGGTGAGCTGATCCGACACGAAGTCGAGCGACCAGCGCTCGTCGGGACGCAGCGGCACCAGCATCGGCGCCCTGGTCCCGATCGCCCGCTTGCGGCCATCACGCCGGCGAACGGGAAGCTTCTCCTCCCGGTAGAGCCGGAACAGCTTCTTGTACGGCTATGGTCAGGCGACAACCTACAAGTGGATGATTATGGAATTCCTGATCTTTTCGGAGTGCCCAGCTTCTTCTGGGGTGACTGAATGGACAAAATGACTGTTGGTCCACTCCGATCTGCTGAACAAGCCCCGCGGAGTGTCGCGCATCGATGATCCTCCTCGTCGTGAGTGGCCTGATCGATCCGGCCTGATTCATCGACTGGCGGGGTGGCCGATTTCACACACAACCCCAGCCATGCGAGGCGTAGCGGCGTCGGCCCGACCAGCCGCGTGTGGCTGCACCCTTCGGCCAATGGGACAATCGACCCTCTCGTCGCGTCGCATGCGTCGGGTGGGGTGTGGACTAAATCAGCCGATCGCCGATGCCATTTCGGTCAACACGTGCATTGGCCTTGCAGGATCAGCCTCGATGCACTCGCGTAGCTTGCTCGCCGATCAGCTCGGACAGTCCGTGGGCGACATATATCTCGGGGCCATCGGCCGGTCGCTGCTCTCGGTCGGCATCTTCATCATCTACATTGTAGGCCTGTCGACATTGCGGCCACAAGCTATGCCGCCGCTGCCGCCGGAAGCGCGCGGCGAGATCGGCCGGAAGCTTATCGCTCAGGTCCTGTGCAAATGACGAAGCGGCCGCGTGCGCCGGCCCGGATAGGTCTTGCGGTCCAGTTGCCGGCGACGAGGACCACGTTGCGCCGAGCAAGGAAGTTGCCGCCGACCACGTCCTGCAGGAGAGCTGGTTGACCGAGCTCGGCACTATATGCACCTTCAATGACCGAGGTTGAACGTCTCCGCGGGCTGGTCGTTTCCTCATTCGGCAGGAGATGGTTTGTCGTATCGACTGACAGAGGATCGTCGCTAAGGAGTTTCCGAACATGCGTAAATGAGCGTAGGCTGGGCCAAGATCCACCCAGCGGAGAGTTCACGATGCTCCTTTCAAGAACCCGATGCGTCGCGGCAACTTTCTCGATCGCCGTCCTCCTGCCGGCCGGCGCCAGGGCCGATCATTGGCGCCAGACCGCCGATCCGCAGGTGGTTCAGGCCTTGACCCATCTTGCCGCGATCTATGGGCAATATTGCCAGGCCGGCAATCCGCAAGCCTGCCAGGCCTACCAGGCCGTCCAGAGGGAAGGCGCGGCCATGCTGAATGCCGGATATGATTGTCGGGTCGCCGGCAATCATCAGGCCTGCGCCTATTATCAGAGCGCCTATCAGAGGCTAACCGGCACATATCTGCAGGTGCAGCAGATGGTGTCCATGGGCTCGATGCAGCGGCCCATGGCTCCGTCCGGGGTCAACCCGCTGGGCTCAACCCACCAGGAGCGCATGGGCACGATTCAGCGCTGGGGGCAGGAGAGGATGCAGTGGGGACAGCAACGGATGCAGCAGATGGACCAAAGCCATCAGCGGTTCATGCAGACGCTGCGGTAAAAAGGCGAGTATTGAGCGCACCGCGATCCACGTTATTCGGAATGCCAGGAAGGCCTTTCCCGTTAGTCGCACGCGGCGCCAATCCTGACAGCTTCACCCAAGCATCTAACCTTTCAGCGAGCGTGACGGTATGAAAGGCGGAGAGCTTGTCGGACGCGGCGTGGCTGTACGACGGCGGCACAGTATTGACGGTCGTCTGCCATCGCCGATCGAAACCGTCATGCGTGAGCGGCTGGGACGTTAGCGTTACCAGGAGACATCTGCTTGAGCGCTTTCCTGTTTGACGCCCTGTATAAAATTACGCCCTCCCTTCGGTATACAGATGTTCTCAAACCGGACAAAAGACAGAATCGGCACCGTCTGCTCCGGCACCAATTTCGAGCGCCGCGCCGTGTGAACAATGCAGGCGTTTTGCCTGTGCAGAGATTTTGATGAGGCTGCGCCTCACGCGCGAATCAAGTCGCTTCCACCTCGACGAAGCGCACGCCGATCGCCGTGGCGTCGCGCCAGACCACGCGGCACAGGCGCGTCGCGACGCGGTGGCCGGCCAGGCGCAGCAGGAACTCGTCAGGCGGCTCCATCGCCTTGAACAGCGAGAGGCGGGCGCCTGTTTCCGAAATGTCGAGGATCATGCAGGGGTGGTGGCCGCCGTCGTCTAGTGTCTCGATGGCCACGGGATAGGAGATGGCTCGTCGCTGAGCAGCGCGCTTGTCGCGTTCGCCAGGGGCGGGACGGGAGGATTTGCACGATCTAGGCATGGCACAGGCATCAGCAGTGGTCTGTCCGAACTATAGGTTCCGAACGTTACGTAAAGCTTTCCGCATTGCGTCAACCCTGCCGCGTGGATCAGCCGCCCGAGAGCCGCTCCACATAGGGCTTCGTGAGCGCAGCAAATAGAGCCGACCGCCGCAGGCGCCTGGCCCGGATCTCACCAAGGGACAAGATGCCAATTCGCTTCCGAAGCAGGCGTGATGTTCCTCCGCGCTCGCGACTGGCAATACCCGGCACTTGGCCGGGCCGCATCAACCGGAAGGAGACAATCGCGTCGGCATCGAAGTCTGCCTCCTGCGAGATGAAACGGACATTCGGATGGGCCAGCGCCAAACTTGTCGCTGGTGTCTATCGCGAGAATGAATCGATCGGGACTGATCGATTCAGGAAATATGTTTGACGACGCTTCCAGAGGAAGCATGACTCCGGTCATGGCCGGGAAGAAAGCAGACCCCCTCCACCTGCACCGTATCGATCCCGGCCGGAACATGCATCGGTTCTATGCGCTATCGCTCCAGCCGACCCTGTTCGGCGGAGCCTCGGTCATTCGCCATGGGAGACGCATAGGGACGTGCGGCCAGTCGATGATGCAGACCTTCGATCATCATGATGATGCCACAACTGCACTCGGCCGCCTCGGGCGCGGCAAGAGGCGGCGCGGCTATCGTGACGCCGGCGGCGAGGCGGGCGGCTGAGCGCGTCCGCCGATCTAAGCTCCGTCATAGGCAAGGCGAAGGCTCCGCGTCGCGGCGGAGCCCCCTCGTCAGGCGGGTCAGTCCCGGTTCGGCCGGGACCAGATCAGCTGGAGGCCGTCCTCGCCCTCGACCTCGACCAGGGTGGCGTAGATCGGAGCGGGGAAGGACGGGTCGTCGAGCTTCACCGAGAGGTAGTCGCGCCCCTCATTGGAGACCTTCTGCCAGGCCGCGCCGAGCTCGACATTCGCCGCGGCGAAGATGCGGAAGTGGGGACCCTTGTCCGAGGGGTTCTCGATGCGGACCAGGCGGGCCTTGACGTTGAGGGTGAGGGTGCGGATCGAGCCTTGGAAGCCGGTGCCCGTGGAGGTGAAGGTGCCGATGTTGGCCATTGTCTCATTCCTTGTTTTCCGGGCCGCGCCCATCGCGACCCGATGGCGGTCGTGAGGTCGGGGGCGATCGACCCGCACCCGGAGGGCCGGAACGCAGTGGAGGGCGGCCGGAGACGGCTTTTTTGTTTGGCGATGCAAAGCCGAAGGCGGCGGAAAAAAGTCGGCGCAGGACGTTGCGGGGACAAGATCGAGTGCGTGCGCAGCGCGCTCGTCCCTCGGCCAGACCAAGTCCATCGGTTCGCGATGGGGGTGGCTTTCGCAAAACACGTCTGGGAATGACGACATGCGCATCCCCGCATCGGCCTCACCGCCGACAAGGCAGCACAGGAGCGTGCATCCCCTTCCCCCATGTCTTCGGCACAGGATTCGCGGTCCGCGAACATCCATGGAGATCGGTCCTGCGGCAGTGCCTCTCCTCGGCGGCTCATCGGGCCGAGCAAGCTGTCGTCCAAAGGCGCAAACGCCCACGCGAAGCTGCCGGGCAAACCGCGCTTCCCGACCTCGATGCCGAACCCCCTCCCAGTTGAGGATCTTATGGGCGAGGCCTTCGTCAGCTTCCGCGCCCGGCTCCACCAAGACCTACGACGAGGGTCCGCCGCGGGCGGCGCCGGATGAGAGGTCCCGGCGCCAGGTTCTCCAAGCCGCGACAGCTGCGTCGCCGACAAGAAAAAGGGGCCTCACGGCCCCTCGTCCTGGTACTCGCGCAGTCGGCGCTCGGCTTCCGCAAGCGCCGCCTCCAGGCGCCGCTGCGCCTCCTTGCGTTCCTTGCGGGTCATGGGGCAGTGCATCAGCTCGGCCCGCTGCTCGGCGATTTCCTGGTAGATGTCGCGAACGTCTCTCATGTGAACCTCCTGCGTCTAGATGACGGAGGCAGACGACCGGGCGTTGGAGGGACGGGTCAGGGATCACAAAGCGACCGGCAGCGCCGGCGCGTGGGGGAGCCGATTTTGTCGGCGCGCAGCGGCGAGAAAATTGGGGGCACTGCGCGTCCTTGACGCGGCCCGACTGCCGGTATGATATAGGGTCATTGGGAGAAAGTCGGTCTGGCTCGACCGTCGGGCCGGGCTCGCTTGACGCTAAAGCCCGTACATCCCTTCGCATTCGTTCGCGAAAAGATCGAGCTGGCCGCGGTCGGCGGCATTCGACAGGTCGGCCTGGTCGAGCGGCACGCACGAGCGATGGAGGAAGACCTCGCCACGGATGCCGCGCAATCCAGAGCGCAGCGCCCGGTCGGCGGCAACGGCGTCGCTCCAGGCCTCCTCGTCGCGATCGCGCATGGCCCGCCGGCGGCGGTCATCGTGGAAGGGGCATCCGATGCAGGCGCTCTTCGGCGGATTGGGATAGCCATGCCGGCGCAGCCAGGCGAGGCAATCGTCCCGGCTCATCCGCTTCTCGATCAAGGGAAATCGCTTGACCTGCCAGGCTTCGAAGCTCGGCTTTGCCCTCACCACCTCATCGGTCGAGATGCCGATCCACTGCTCGACGACGGGAACGGGCGGCGAACGCCTTCGCGTGAGGCCAGCGAGTTCTCGCACCTTCCTGCGGATTGGGACAATCTTGAACTCGGTCGTGCATTGCCGACGGATCATGCCGATCGATACGATCTCCGTCGCTGTCCTGCGCCGGCCGATCTCGACCAGCTCCCCTTCATCGTCCTCGTCGAGCACGGGAAGGTCCGAGCCAGTCGGCGTCACCGTCTTGGTGAAGGCGGGGATCGAGGCCCAGCGCTCGCCGCTGCTGGCCGCCATCAGGTCGTCGCGGATGTTGCCAGCCGAGACGATGTGAACAGGGAAGGGCAACAGATTGCCTCTCATCAGCCAGGCGAGATGCTCATAGACCGCCCGCGGCTCCCAGCCCGTGTCGGCGAAGATCGCGCAGTCGCGCATCGGCCCGACCTCGCCATGAGCGGCGAGGAGAGCCATCGTGGTCGACTGGACGCCCGCACCGAGCGAGAGTGCGCGCAGGCGGATCGGAGAGGGCGATGAACCCTCCATTGAAACTGGCGGGGCGCAAAACATCAGGCCGCCTCCCGCCCGGTCTCTGCGCCGGGCTGGAGCCCATGCAGGAAGGCGACGGCGCGCTGTGCGTGGGCCGCGGCCTGGAAGATGGCGCGCCGGTCGTCGGCCAGCACCCTGAGCCAGCTCGCGACATAGGCCGCATGGTCGGGCCGTGGCTCCAGCTCGGGCACGATGCCGAGATCCGCGCAGAGCAGCGCCGAGCCGATTTCGGCGACAAGCTCCTCGCGCGCGCGTTCAGTGCGGTCCTTCCCGTAGCGGCTGAGATCGCGCCCGACGCGACGGGAATCTGCCGTCCAATGAATATGCTCATGACTCAGCACGGCGACGTAGGAGGCGGCATGGCGAAACGCCTCGAACGGCGGCATCTGAATGTGGTCGCTCGAGGGCGAATAGAACGCCCGCACGCCGCCATGGCGGATCACCGCGCCTGCGTGTGCGAAGAAGAGATCGGCCTGCGCAATGCGCTCCATGGGATCGAGCACGGGCAGCGGCGGCGCATAGTAGTGCTCCGGCAGGCCTTCGATTTGGCCGACGTTGAAGACGCCATAGGCTTTGCGGAACGGGATGGCGCGCTCGACCTCATCGCCGCGGGCATCGGTCTCGGTCTTGGTGAAGCGGCTCGCATAGATGACGGTCGTGCTGGTTTCGCCCTTGCGGACATGCGCTCCGAGCTCGCGCGCCTGCCGGAATGTCATCCAGGTCGGCGCGGTGAAGCCGCGCGCGATCGCCTCCGACCAGAGCAACAAGACGTTGAGCTCACTATAGGGCTCGCCGTTGTGGCGCAGCGGCCGCGTGATCCGGCCGGCCGTATTGCCGACATTCCACGGCTGGACCCAGGGGCGCACGCCCTTCTCCAGCTCCGCCGCGATCCGAGCCGTGATCCGCGCATAGATGTCGGTGCGCGATCCGGTTTCCTTCTCTCTCATGATTCAGACCTCCATTTCGGAGGCCGCGCCTATCGCGGCCCCGTCACGGAGGTCCTCGGCCGGGACGATCTGGGGGCCGTGCACCCGACCGCGCGCCGCGCCTGCGCGGTGGGCGGGAAGGGCCGCAACGCCAGTGAAGGACGGCGCAGCCGTTGCCCGGACCGCAGGTCCCGGCAGGACCGCCATCCGGGACGGGCCGCGTGGCGTGGTCGGCATTCCGCCTTCCCGAGGCGCGTCCATCCGACGGTTTGTCGGATATCGCAGGCAACCCGACACGACGATAGGCCGGCCTCCCGAAGGGCCGGCCTGTCGCCGTATCGAGGTGGAGAACGGGCGGGGACGACGCCCCGCCCGAGCGGCTCAGCCGAAAGCCGCCATCTGCGCCGCGGCCGCCCTGCGGTCGACGCTCTGACCGGGATTGTCGAGCGGGCGTTCGAACGGCTTCCACTTCTCGCCGACCACGTGCTCGTAGGCAGCCACCGCGCCTTCGGCGGCCATGAGGAGGACGTGCGATTGAAGGGCCATGTCAGCCGCGAACTCGCGCTTGCGCTGTGCGCCGCTGTCGAACCCGACCGGGCCATCGACATCCTCGTCACGGGCGTCGCAGGCCGCCTTGGCCGTCGCATCGCGGGCTTCGGAAACCGCGCGGCTGTAGAATTGGCCAGCCCCGTGGGCGGAGCCGACATAGGCGCCGACGATACGCTGGAGGTGGATCTGCATCGCCCGCTCGCCGAGCCCTTCGTTGAGAGCCTCGGCACTCGCGACGATTAACATCCGGTGGCTATCGCGGATGCCCTCGCCATCGAGAACCGGAAGGCCGAAGCTCTCGGAGATGAGGGTCGCCTGGGCGGTGTCGGGGCAGCAGAGCCTGATCATCTCGAGGGTGGTGCCCTTGCGGAGCTGGACGACCTTGCTGGGCCGGGGGGCGACGTGCGTGGTCTTGGTCATGGGGTAAGTCCTTTCCTTCGGTTCGCCCGGAGGGTCCGGACCGGCGCCTGCCGGCCTTCCCTCGGGTGCGATCGGAAGAAACCGGCGGCACGACCGGCCCTTCACAGGGTCCGGGGCTGCCAGATCGAGCGGAGCGGGTTTGCGCACAAGCAGGGCCGACCGGCCCTCGCGCTTGACGCGGGCCCGCTGTGCCGAGATCGGCGGCTCCGGCCGCAACGCGGCGCGTAGCGGCCTTGGAAAGGGCCGGCCGCCGGTTTACGAGCGCGCCAAACCCGAAGGAAGACCGGCAGGCGCCCGTGCGACGGCACCGAAGCCGATGGACAGGAAGGCCCATGACCCGGGCGAGCCGCCCCCAAGGCCGGCCCGGCTCCGGGAAACTCACCCTCCGATAAGTGGTCTCCCGAAGGGCCGACACGTCTGCAGAACGCCTATGGCGAGTGCGGCGTGCTCGCGATCGACATGAAGCTCCGCCGCGCGATACCCGGATGGACGGCGGCACCAGGCGCCCGGCACAGCACGACACGTTGGGCAGGCGACCCGGGTCACAGGATGGTCCGGCCAGCTCAGGCCGCATCTGCGACAGCGGAACCTCATGGTGCAGGCTCCGCAGCGGTAACGCCGAGGGGAATGGGTGGGCGTCGTCGCCCTTCCCCCATGATTGCGAGCCGTCCGCTCAGCTCGGCAATGGCGCGATCCTGCCGGGCGAGCTTCCGCGAGAGCGCGTCGATCTCCGGCTGGCGCTCGGACCGAAGCGCCGCCAGCGACGCACGGTAGCGCTCCAGAAATCGGCTCGGGTCCGGCGCCGCGCCGGTATCCGGAGCGCTTCCGGCCAAGCTGCGGGATCAGCGCGGTCATGCGCCGCGTGATCTGCCGGTCGATCATGTCGAGCTGACGCTGCGTCTGCCGACGGGCCTCCTCCATCCGGTGAAGGAGCGACCGGCGCTGCGTAGAGGCGATCATGTCCGCCTCCCCAACTGCCAGCCGACAACGTCGGATGGTCCATCATAGACCCGGTGCCGATCCGGATCGATGACAAAGCCGAAGCGCCCGACCACGTATTCGCCGGACGGCACGAGAAAGCGCAGCTCCTCCGTCCCCGCGCCGCGTCGGCCACCGATCTTCGCCACGCATTCGACGAAGCCCGCGTGATGGCTGGAGTTGATGCCCGCGACGACGATCCAGTCGGCGGCGTGCCGCTTCTCGAAGGCAATGCGGTCCTTCTCGTAGGATTCGCCGGGGCCGAGAACTGTGCCGAAGATCGTCTCCCAGGCATCCGGCCACCCGTCTTTCATCGTGCGCTCGGCGCAGCGCCGCTCATAGCCTGTGAAGAGGTCCGGGAAGGTGATCGCAACGATGGCCCAGGCGGAATCCTCTTCGTACCAGCCGCCGTCGCTGCGCAGCATGGGATGAACCTGCGCGTTCCGATCCACCGAGAGATGGAAGCCGCCATGTGCGGCGGTGGAATGCTCGACGATGCCGTCGGCGTGAATCGTGCCGGTCTGGGATAGCCCCCATGGCGTGCTGCAGGATGTGCGCGTCACCTCCCGCGAGAGCGACTTCAGCTCGCGGCTATGCTCGGCCTGCTCGCAAATGCACGCCCGAAACGCTGCCTCGTCGGCGACGTCACCGTGATGCGAATAGAAATCATCCCGCTTCAACTGCTCAAGCGGCCGCTGGACTCGCCATGCGCTGACGAGGAAGTGGCCAACCCGGCCTCGCGCCATGGCGAAGACGAGATCCCCGACACGGGCGACGAGCAGCCCGTCAGCGGTTCGGCCGAACGTCGCCCCCGGAATATCCGGGGGGTCGTCGTGCTGCGAGATAGCGACCGAGCGGTTGGGGACGGAGGCGCTCATGCCGCCCTCCCCTCGACGATATCGGCTCCGACCTCGTCCGCCGATACCTCCACGAGCACGGCGCGAGGATAGCCGTGCCGGCTCAACCATTCCTCGGCCGCCTGGCGGTCGGGCGCAAGGTGGACGAGCTCGGCGCCCTCGCCGGGACCGTCGAAGACCCGCACAGACCAGAGGGCCGGGCGCTCGAGGATCGCGAAGCGCAACGTCGAGGCCAGCGAGAACGTCCGGTACACGCGGACTGCGATGACGCCGCCGTCGCCGTGATCCGCCTCGTGCAAGGTGAAGCTCGCCGACAGCGTGACATTGCCCATGCCGCGCTCGCCCTCCTTCCGGACAAGGCGGCCTCGGCTGTTGTTGGTCTGCCAGGCCGAGAGCTTCCGCATGAAACGGGCCGGCGGCTGCGGGGTCCCGGCGGACCAGGCCACCAAGGCGCCGATGGGTGCTGTGTCGTAGATCAGGTGCGCGGACATCATGTCCTCCGTGTTTGCGCATGGCTGGAAACAGGACCGCCGCCGGCATGGCCGGCGGCGGGAAGATCGTTCGGAAGAAGAAGGGGGGGGGGGCGCGGCTATTCGGCCGCCTCCCGGAACGTGCCCTCGTCGGGCTCCGAGGGATCGCCGTCGCCGGCATCCGGGCTCTCATCCACTTCTTGGTCGTCATCGGGCTCGTTCGACGACAGCCAGGCCGCCAGCTCGGCGGCATCGGGCGCGAACAGCGCGGACGGATGAACGAAACGCTCTTCCGCGAAATGGGCTACCAGGGCCGCCCGCGTATCTTTCACCCGCGGCCTCGGCAGCACCGGCGTGTCCTTGCAGGACGCCTCCAGCGCCTGCCGCGACAGGCACGAGAGGAAGTCCTCCGTACCCATGTTCGGCAGGAAGTTGTCGGCGCCGATGGCGTCGCCGGCGATCCGAGCGACGATGCCGCTCGCACTGCGGTTCTGACGCGCCGAGAGGACGTCGATCAGCGCGGATCGGGCCGCGACACGCAGCGTCTCCATGTCGTAGAGGAGCTTGCCATCGTCACCGACAAGGCGGGCGGCATGACGATCCATCCGGGCAAAGCCGTAGATATCGTCCGAAGCCCCCGACTGGATGGTGATGTTGCGGCCGGCAAGCCCGAGGACGAGCAGCGCCATCAGCGTGTCATCCCCGATCGGCGCGCGGGCGAGAGCCTCGTGCAGCGCGTCGGTGCGCAGATCGCCGATCATCTCGATCCCCTTGCGCGTCACCGGGGGCCGTGGCTTGGCGACTATGGCGTCGTCGCCATCATCCACCATCTTGTCCTTGGCCTTCTTGGCCTCCGGCATCCGGAAATGGACCGTCTGCACCTTGCCGTCGCGGTCGAGATACATGGCGGTGCGGTCGGACTTGCCCGGCTTGCCGTGAACGCGCTCGGCCTTCGGCGGCAGCGTCGGCTGGCCCCAGGTGTTCGCCTCGGTGACGATGCCCCTCTTCGGCAGGTTCGCGGTCATCCATTCCTGCTGCGCACCGAGGAAGGCGTCGACATCCGTGGTGTAGCGGCTGTCCTGATCGGCCGGGGCGAACAGATCCTCGACCCACTGGATGCCATAAGCCTGGACCAGGTCGTCGCCGAAGCTGGCGTCGCGCGCGTACATCCGCTTCTTGGAGAGACCATTGGCGACGCTCCACCAGGAGACCTGCGGATCGCCTTTCTTCGGCTTGTGCGCCTTCCAGATCTCGCGCTGCTCGTCGAGCGATGCCGCGGCGATCGTGCGCAGTTGCTGCTCGTTGGGCATGTCGCCCTTCGCCATATGGTCGAGCATGGCCGGCAGCACATTGGCCAGGAGCCGCAGCTTCTTGATCTGGCGCACCGGCAGCGCCAGCGCGACGGCGATCGCCTCCTCGGTCCAGCCGAGCGCGACGAGGCGCTCGATCGCCCGCCACTGGTCGACGGGATTCAGCGGCTCGAAGGCGATGTTCGTCACCATGGAGCGCATGGCCCCATTGTCGTTCGCCGCTTCGTCGACGAGCACGTCGATCTCGTCGAGACCGGCGGCGATGGCCTGCTTCACGCGGCGATGGCCGGCATTGATCACATAGCCGTTGCCGCCATCGGTTTCCGGGGTGATGACCGGTGGTTGCACGATGCCGACGGCCTTGATGGTCGCCAGCAGCAGCGCGTCGGCCTGCGGCGTGGACTTCGTCTGACGCAGGCGGTCGGGATTGTCCTTCAGCGCGCGCGGATCAACCTTCATGAGACGCATGGGAATGCTCCTTCGGGGGTTGCGGACCGGCCCCTGCCAGTCCTCTCTCGTCTCCTTTCCGAGACCCCTCCCGGCCCGCGGAGCGGTCAGGCCGGCACAATTGCGGCCGAGCAGCCCTGTCCGGCTGGACCAGCAGGGCCTTAAGGCCCTGCGCAGGACGACGGGCCGGGCTCGCGCAGGCAGCGATTGAGTAACGCACTGCCGGCCTGGCCAGTCTGCGAGGAGGTTTTTTCCACCTACAACTCTCTCCTTACTTTTATTCCCCTTGCGTCATGCTACCCTGGGTAGGATAGTGCCTCTGCGGGAGGAACAGGGAGACCCACGTCGGCCGCCATGACCAGCAAGGTCGACTTTGCATGGGAGGTGGACGCCCAACATGGCCCCCGTCAAGCTTTCAGCGACCACCCCGTGTTTCGTGAGGCCGGATTCGTAGAATCCGGTTGCAGTTCTAAAATCGCGAAAGTAGCATCTGGAGCAGATTACACGCCTATATTTGGGGGAAAATCATGGCGGTCGGCAGGAAACCCGCGTCTAACGGGCGAAGCTTTACTGAAGTTGCCTCGCCACGCACAACAACATTTCTTGAAACGGCGCCGATGCCGGCGAAACCCATTCCGGATATAGGACCCCTTCAAGAGCTACTTGGGTTCTGGGAGGCAAAGGGCACCGGCTGGAACATGATCGCCCTGCCGTTCGCAGGATCCGCGGCGCCTCCGGCGGGTTTCAAATTCCGCGTCATGATGAACCAATATGACGAGAAGCTCCGGTTCGATTTCGTCGACAATAATGTGCCCAATCGCGGTCTGCTGAGGCCAGGAAAGACCAATACCGATCAGCGCACGGCCACCGTCGACTACCAGCAGGTCATCACTCAGGTTGCGTCTGAAGATCGCCCAGACAGCGGCTTGGCCGGAGCTCCCGGTGATGGCATTCATCACGAGCCAGGGTTGTGGCTCTTCGATAAGGACAACAGCCTGCTATCGAAGACCGACCAATTCGATGGTGAAATTGCCACTGAAGTCGATATCAATATTGCTCGTCTGGCCTCAATCCCTCACGGAAATTCGGTCCTAGCATTGGGAAACTGGGCAGTTCAGGAGGGGATGCCTGCGATCCCGCGCCTGACCGGGTTGCCGATGGGACGGTTCCCCGACCCGACGGGGGCCGATCCATATCTGGACCCGTATAGGCACTACATCGCCAATCCCTTCATGGGCAATGTGACGGTCTCCGGCTTTCCGGGATTTAGCCCGATCGACATGAATGAAATTCTTCGCTTCGCCAATAAGGGCGTCAACATTACGAAGACGACGACCCTGACGGTCGATTCCACCATACGGAGCGGTGGGATATCGAGCGTCCCCTTCTCGAAGCGGGAGGCGGACCCCGTCAGCATGAAGTCAACATTCTGGATTCAGGAACTTGCCGAGAAGGATGAGCACGGACGACCGCGCCTCCGGCTGCAATACTCCCAGGTCGTCATGATGAACTTCTTTTCGCCTCGAGGCGATGGGTTGCCTGAGCGAGCCGCCTGGCCGCACATCAGCATCGCGACGCTGGAAAAGACGGGCGATCCAGTGGGACTTGTTGCGGTCTAGAATTGTCACGTGCAATTCGGCATGGCCAACCAGCTTCGCGTGGGTCGATTGAAGCGCAACCGCGAAACTCATTCCACGACATAAAGAATGCCCGCCTCCGGAGGCGGGCATTCCCCTTGAATGAAGGCAGCCTGCCCATCGAAGATGTCGAGCGCGGGCCCGACATGGCCGAGGACTCACGCCGCGTGCCCGAGGTCCATCGCCAAATCCTGCTCAATCGCCGCCAATTGTCGCCTCCTGTCCGCAACCTCGTTCGCGAAAGCGAAATCGCCGCCGTCCCGCGCCTGATAGGAAGCGAGCCGGCGGCGCGCATCCGCCAGACGCTGATGATAACGCTCGCGGTCCGCCTCGAAATCACCGAGCGCGTGTTCGAGGCGAGCGACCGCGCCGAGCGGCGTCACCGTCACGGGCAGCTCGATCTCATGGTCCGCTCCGGTCCGCATCAGCGTGGTGGCATATCGATAGCCGTCCCGGCCGAAGCGCTCGCCGGCATATTCGAGCTGGAAGCCGCCGATTTCGGCGATAACGGTCTCGCCCTCCTGCTGAAGCTGCACGAGGGTGAGGATCTCCTTCATCAGGGCACGGCCCGCCTCCTTACGCTCGACATATCGCTTGCCCGCGGCGCTCATGGCGAAAGCGTCGCCGGCGGTCGGGACAAGACGCTCGATGTCCTGGCCGATCTCCGCGATGCGGCGCGTCGAGAGCTCAATGTCGTGCTCGGCATCGCGGACCTGGCGGCGAACAGCGAACAGGTCGTCCCGATGCGCAGCGCGAAGCCGTTCGAGCCGGGCGATATCGGCCTCGAGGCCAGCTTTCTGCATAAGTCGCTGATCGCCGCTGGCGATCGCCTTGGCCATGGCGAACTGGTTGGCCTGGCCCTCGCCGAGATCCTCCAGCCTGCGGATCGATGTATCGCCGGAGAGCGCTGCGGAGATGAAGCGGGCCTTGCGCTCGTTGTTCTGCCACATGGTCGCATCGAGCGAACCTTCGGTCGCATAGGCGTAGATATCCACTTCGTCGTGCTGATTGCCCTGACGGACGATACGGCCTTCGCGCTGCTCGATTTGTGAGGGCAGCCAGGGCACGTCCAGGTGATGCAGCGCCTTCAGCCTGAGCTGCGCATTGACGCCGGTGCCCATCGTCTCTGAAGAGCCGATCAGAACGCGGACCCGGCCGGCGCGCACATCGGCGAACAGCCGCTGCTTCGCCTCGGACTTTTTATAGTCCTGCATGAAGGCGATTTCCGCCGCCGGCACGCCACGCCGAACGAGCTCGTCCTTGATCCAGCGATAGGCGGAGAAGCCCCTGGTCGCCTCGACGCTGATCGTGCCGAGGTCTGAGAAGATCATCTGCGCGGCGCCGGGGATGTCATAGGGCTTGCCGTCCGGCTGAAGGTAGGTGCGGCTCGCGGTCTCGCGCCAGATGCGCAGGACGTTCGAGATGAGGTTGTTGAGCTTGTTGTCGGGCTCATTGTCGTTGTCGGCATCGACGAGGCGAAGATCGATCGCCGCGTGACGTCCATCGGTGATGACGGAGAGCAGGATGTCGTCGCCCGGCTGCGGCGGACGCTCGCGTTCCTCGATCGCCTCGATGCGGGCGTCGAGCACGAGCTGATATCGCTTGAAGGCTGCGGTCGGCTTCGCCGTGACGATCTGCCGGCGCCCGGTTGAGATGAGTGGCACCTTGACGAACTGGCGCAGGTCCTCCGGCAGCACGACATCGGCGAAGGCGCGGAACATTGCGATAAGTTCCGGCACGTTGACGAAGCTGGCGAAGCGCGAGACCGGCTTGTACTTGCCCGATGGCTGAAGCTCGAGCTCCGTCGTCGTATCGCCGAAGGTCGAGGCCCAGGCATCGAATTCGTGCAGGCCACGCTGCATCAGGGCGGCATGGTCCATCAGCCGCTGCACCGAGAACATCTCGCCGAGCGTGTTCGTGATCGGCGTTCCCGAGGCCAGGACAAGCGACCTGCCGGGGTTCCTTGTCTCTACGAACCGGGATTTGACATAGAGGTCCCAGGCGCGCTGCGATCCGTTCGGATCGACACCCTTCAGCGTCGACATGTTGGTCGCGAAGGAGAGTTTGCGGAATTCCTGAGCCTCGTCGACGATGATCTGGTCGATACCGAGTTCGGCGATCGTCAGCAGATCATCCTTGCGCGTCGCGAGAGCCTCCAGCCTTTCCTGCAAGCCCTCCTTCAGGCGCTCGAGGCGTTTGCGGGAGACGCGATCGTCGCTCTCGACCTTGGTCAGCAGGGTCTCGAACAACGCGAGCTCGTCCTGGATCATCTGCTGTTCGAAGGCTGACGGGACGCCGATGAAGCGAAACGCGCTATGCGTGATGATGATCGCGTCCCAGGTCGCCGTCGCGGCACGCGACAGGAACCGGGCGCGCTTGTCCTTGGTGAAGTTGGTCTCATCCGCGACGAGGATGCGGGCCGAGGGATAGAGCGCGAGAAACTCCCGTGCGGCCTGGGCAAGGCAATGGCCGGGAACGACGAGCATCGCCTTGGCGATCAGCCCGAGCCGCCGCTGCTCCATGATCGCGGCGGCCATCGTCATGGTCTTGCCGGCGCCGACCGCGTAGGCAAGATAAGTCGAGCCTGCCGCGATGATGCGCCAGATACCCCGCTTCTGGTGCCCATAAAGAACAAAGGCGCCAGAGGCGCCCGGTAGTTTCAGATGATCGCCGTTGAAGCTTCGAGGCGCGACGTTGTTGAAGCGGTCGTTATAGACCCGCGCCAGGCGGTCGGTGCGGTCCGGATCGGACCAGACCCAGTTCTGAAACGCGGTCTTGATCTTGAACAGCTTCTCCTTCGCGGCTTCGGTGTCTACAACATTGAGAACCCGCCGCTCGCTGTCGCCGTCCCTTACGGTATCGAAAATCTGCGGGACGCGGCTGTTGAGTGCATCGGAAAGCAGTTCACCGGCATGGCGACGATCGGTGCCCCACTCAGACGTGCCGGCGGCTGACCAGCCGAGCTGGCGCGCATCCACCGTCCAGGAGGCGAGCTCCGGCATATGATGGATCTTGATGTCGGCCGCCATCACCTCTTTGACGAAGGCGGCCACATCGGTCGCCGGAATCCACGGCGCACCAAGGCGAGCGGTGATCTCCGACGGACCGAGGTCCGCGGGCTGGACGGCAACGAGTGCGCGGACGTTGCGTTCGAAGGTAGGGTCGAGGCTCGCCGCGGCCTCTGCCGCCACCAGTTTGTCGCGCACGGGACCCGACAGATAGGCATCGGCCATCTCCCATGATCCGTCGGCGGGGTTCCGGAAGATCGCGTCACCGAGTTCGGCGACGACGCGATCGATGTCTACGTGGAGAAGTTCGGCGATGTGCTCGAGATCGACGCGGCCGCGTTCGTTGAGCACGACAGCAAGAGCATCCGCCGCCGATGTGATGACCGGCGGCGCGGGCGGCGCGATCACGCGCTCGGTGAAGATGGGTCCGGGCTTCGCCGTGTCCGTGTCGAGATCATAGTTCTCGATCGAAGCGACCAGCCAGCAATCCGGATCGTCGAGGAAAGGCTGGAGATTCGGACGGCGATGGGTCTCGCGGACCTCGCCGGTCTCGTCGTCTTCGCTGATCGAGACGGTCGTGTGGTTGATCGGGCCAAAGTCGCGCACGAAGCTCGACCAGGCGATCCTGAGCCGAACCTGCGCATCCTTCCATAGCCGGTCCTGCTCCTGGCATTTGAGGACCTCGCGCACCGCGTCGCGGATCGGGATCAGCTTGCTGATGATGCGGACGTGCTTTTCCGGAATGCCGTCAGCGCTGCGCCCTTTCCGGACCTTCACCAGGACGGGTTCTCCGTCGATCAGTTGCTTCAGCCCCTGCGCCCTGTCGAAGAAGTAGCTGCCTTCGCGGACATGGCGACCGGACGGAAAATCGATGACGACGCTATCGTCGGCATTGGCGAGCTCGAAGCCGATCTCGGTCGGCTCGCCGTGGTAAATGTCTTCCGGAAGGAGAAGGATGGCGGCGGCGAGAGCCTTTTCGAGATCCTCGTCCGGTTGTGGCAGGCAGGTATAGGTTTCGCCGAAGGGTCCGGAAGTCAGGGCGTGCGTGCCGAGCACGAAATCCGGGTGCCGGACGAACCAGCGATTGACCCGGATCGCCCCCTCGTCGGCCGTCGCCGCGCGTACGTCGTCAATGTCGAGCCAGGTCTGGTCGCCTTTCGCCTCTCCGGGCTTCCGCTTTCTGAAGAACAGGACGTCGACCACGACGTCCGTGCCAGCCTCGGCGCGGAAGCTGCCTTTGGGCAGCCGGATCGCGGCGATCAGATCGGCGGATTTGGCGATGTGCTCGCGCGCGGTAACGTCTACCTTGTCCATCGTGCCGGAGCTGGTCACGAAGGCAGCAAAGGCGCCGGGTTTCAGAAGGTCGACCGAGCGTGCGATGAAGTAGTCGTGCAGCCGAAGGCCGAGGGAGCGGTAGGCGTGGTCCGAACGGACCGTCCGGTCCGAGAACGGCGGGTTTCCCACGACCAGGTCGAAGGCCGCCGGCAGCTCGGTCCGCGCGAAATCGCCAGTGACGATGCGGGCCCGCGGCTGCAACAGCCGGGCGATGCGGGCCGTGACGGGATCGAGCTCGACCCCGGTGACATGGGAGACGGCCCGCAGTGCTTCCGGCATCAATGCTGGAAAGAGGCCCGTGCCGATCCCCGGCTCGAGGATCCGCCCGCCGCGCCAGCCGAGGCGCTGGAGCCCGGACCAGATCGCCCGAATAATGAATTCCGGCGTGAAATGGGCGTATTGGGTGCAGCGCGCGAGCGAGGCATAGTCGGCCTCGGTGACAGCTCCCTCCAGCGCCGAGCCGATCTCGTCCCAGCCATCGCGGAAATCGATTTCGCCGGGCCGGCGGAAGACGCCGTTGGCGAGATCGCCGGCGCCGAAGCCGGTGAAGCGGATCAGCCGCTCCTGCTCGTCCCGTGTCGCCGGGCGCTCGGCCGCCTCGATTTCGGCGGCGAGCAGGATGGCGGCGATGTTGTCGCGCGCCCGGGCCTTCCAGCCCTTCGCCAGGGCGCGATTGCCGGTCAGCTCGAAATCCGCTCCGCGCTCGCGGCGCGCCGGCGCCGAAGAGCGCCCTGCCCCCGCGATCGGTATCGCGGGGGCAGGCGTCGAGGGATCGGGATCGTCGTCGTCCGGCGCGAAATCGCGGCCGAAAGCTGTCACGCCGAGGCCGAGGCCAGATGATAGGGCAGTGTTGCCGAAGAGGTCGAAGGTGAAGGGATCGTCTTGCGCCATCGTGATGTCTCCTGGGATGAGGGCGCGCGGCATCGGCCCGCCGGCGGATGTTCGGCAGGACCGATGGTCGCGAATGGTTGGGAAATCGGGCCGCGCCGGCCCGCGCTGTCAGCGACGGATCGCCGTGATCGACAGGCTGTCGTCGGTCATCGCGATCATGAGGTCCGTTGCCGCCGGGGAGGCTGCGATCAGCGTCACGAGCCTGAAGGCATCGAGAAACTCGATGCCGTCATCGCCCCCGAAATGCTGGCGCTTGTAGTGCCAAGAGTCGGGGTTGGTCTTGGGGTCGCATTCCTCGGCATAGACGACGAGCGGTCGCTGCCCCTCGGCGAGGATGCCATTGGACATGATGTAGACGCCCTCGTCGCCCACCAGCCAGAGGCCCGGCTTCTCGTCCTTGCCGGGAGAGAGGCCATAGTGCGGATTGCGGAAGCCGCCGTTCATGAACGCGTCGATGCGGCCGCGCAGGAGGACCGTGCGCACCGCCATCACGGAGAAGGTGAACATGGCGGCACCTACGCGGCGATCGCGTCGGGCAGGTAGCGCAGATGCACCGGCAGCTTCGCCGAGATCTCCACGTCGGTCAGCTGGTCGAGCAATCGGAAGTGCCGTTTGTCCCACGACGCACACATCATGACGATGCGCTGGCCGCGCTGTTCCGGCGGGAAGCGCCAGTCGGCATAGCCACGATAATCGTCATGGGTGCTCGACCAGATATGCTCGAGCCGCTCCGCGCGCGTCATCGCCTTGATCGGCCGCGACTCGCGTTCGACGATCGCGTCCCGCATCCGCTCCGGCTCGCCGCGCAGGGCCAGGTCGCAATAGCCGTGGAAGCACCGTAGATCGTCGTCGATCTTCAAGGAGAAGAAGACGCTCGTGATGCTGTCGGTGAGGAATTCGCGCATCGCGAACATGCCCGGACGCATCCAGAGCGGCGGCAGGACGTCGAACATATAGTCGTGCTCGACATGGCCGATCTCAAACCACTCGCCTCTGAACAGGGCGCTGTCGTCGGCCTGCCAGGGGTTCGGGCGCTGGGCATGCCGGTCGAACATGCGGAACATGGTCCTGCGGTCGGCGACACCCTGGTAGATCTTGCGAATCGGAGAGGAGGGGATCATGGCGGGCTCCTTTCAGCCTCGTCGGGCTGGAGCGCGGCTCACCCCTCAAGGTCGCCATCACCTTCAGCCCTTCTGACCCCTCCCCCGCGGCCGCCTCTCCGTCCGGCCGGGTCAAGGGCCGGCGCAGCCGGGCGAAGCTTCACCCTTGAGGCGGCTGGCGGGCATGCGGCAACCGGTTCCTGTCCTCTCCTTTTCCTCTCTCCCTCTCTTTCACCTCAGCCTCAGCCGCTGCCTCAGCGCGCGCGCTGGAGAACGGCCCTCAACTCGTCGTTCCAATCCTCGCTGTTCGGGCGCAGCCGGTCATAGGCGGCGCCGGTCTCCACTGCGATCGCGCGGATCCGATCACCGAAGACGTCGCCCTGCAGGTTGCTGTCGGTTGCTGCGACGAGCTGCATGCCCGGCCGGGCCGCGCGAGCGCGGATCGCCGCCTCGGTCGCCGGCGACCAGCCGCCGCCCGTGCTGACATAGGCGGTGCCATGGCGCAGGCCTTCGATCGCAGCAAGGCTCATCGCGTCGATCGCCGCTTCCATGACGCAGACGCGGCCGGGCCGCGGCGCGCCGAAGCGGAAGAGCAGCTTGGTACCACCGCTCGAGAAGCCGCGCCATTCCGGGCCGCGCTCCTCCCAGCCGACGACAATGCCCGCCTCGTCCGTGTGCGCGGCCCACATGCTGCTATAGGGTCCTTCCCGCAGCCGGTCCTGGTCGACCGTCTCCTGGATGATGTGGTCGGGAATGGCGCGGGCATCGGCGAGATAGCGCCAGGCAGGCGAGCCGGGCCGTAGCTTCAGACGCCGGTCCCAACGGCCCGCGAATGTTCCTGCCGGCCGATCGCGCGCAGGGCGTTTCCAGACCGGGAGCGTCGGCCTGAATCCGACAAGCTCGGCCACGCGCTTGAGCGCGTCCGCGAACCCGTCGGCGCCGAGATGCTCGGCGAGCGAGAACACGTCGCCCTTGGCCTCCGACAGGGGATCGAACCACCCGCGCCCGTCATGGATCACGATGACGATTTCCCCGTCCCCGCGACGGTACTTCACCGCCTTGCGGGTGCTCTCCTTCAGGTCGACCTTGAATCCGGCCCGTTCCAGGACGGCCGCGCAGGGCACCTTCCCCCGCAGCTCGTCGACATCCTTCTTCTCCATGACGCTCTATGCCGAACCCGCCGCACCGGCGTTGTCCAGCCCTTTCTTCGGTTTGGCTTCGCTTATCCCCGCACTCCGGGGATAGGGCCTCCCGGCCGCGAAGCCGGCCGGGCGCAAAGGGCGTGCCGGCAAACTGTCGGATTTGTGGGGTCAGGAGCGCGGCGAAGCCTCCCTTGCGCCCGGCTGGGCGCAAGCGGCAGGCCGGCCACCCCTACCCGGCTCAACGAGCCGGGCTCCAGGGATCGAACTCGTGGATGAGTTCGAGGTCGTCGGAGTCGTCGGTGTCCGCCGTCGGCATGACGCCGTATTCGCCGCTCGTCCGGAAGAGCGTGACCGGCACCATGAGGGTGCGCGCCAGGTTCCAGGCGTGGTTCTGGGCGAGGTCGAGGTTGTGCGACATTTTCGGCTCCTGTCTTCGGGAGCGGGACCGTCCCGCTCGACAGGCGACCGGAGTGTCCGGGAACGGCCGCGATCACCGCGCAGGGCAGGGCCCAAGCGGCCGCAGCTTGCTAGCGGACCCCCTGTGGGTTGATCGTGTCAGGCCTGGGCCTGGACCAAAGGTGAGCCCCATTCGAGAGCGGGCAGTTCCCCTTCCGCCGATATGAGCCGCAGCCACATTCCGACTTCGCCGGGTCACACCTATGCCTCCACACCCGCCTTGCCGCTCCCTCCTCCGGTCGAGACCTCCAGCACCATCGCGACGGCGAGCGCTGACGAAGGCGACCTGAGGCAACTCGTCGGTATCGCGCAAACGAACGGGCCGGTACTTGGTGCATGGGTCGCAGGGTGTACCTTTTGAGCCAAAGGCAGATTGTGGCAGAAGCTGTGCTATAGGATCGGCAGGGAGAGCGAGAAACTTGGTGCCCGAGTCCTACCGCGAGGCCGCTTTGCGGCATTACGACGATGCCCACCGGTTGGCTGAAAGCGGGCACCTTGACGGTGCAGGCTACCTTGTCGGCTACGCTGTGGAGTGCGCAATTAAATCAGCGATCGAGGCAACGCGGCCTGCTGCTGAAGCTCCTCATTTGCATCTGCCCCACTTACTGGAGCGTGCGAAGAAAGCGCTACAGGGCCGACGTAAGCATCCCCTGTTTACGGTCATCGAGAAACAGGGCTTCATGGCCGGGTGGGCGGTTGAGGCGCGCTACGCAGCGAACGGGGAAACCGACACGGATAGCTACGAGCGATGGCGGACTGATGCCACGCGAACGCTTGGTGCAGCCGATTTGAGACGCAGACCAAAATGACCCACTATGACGAAGCTCTTCCAAAATTCGCAGCTCTCGTCCAAGAACTACTTGGTCCAGAGGAGATGCTCGAGCACGTCTTTCTTCGCGATGCGTACGGGAAGCTCACTTTCATCATACTAAAGTCCCTTGACGCTACTATCATCTCTCGACTGCGTGAGCAGGCGGCTGAACTGTCGCCATGGGTGGACGCTGAAAATCCAGTCGCCGATCCTGGCGATCTATTCGACGCAACTTTGAGCGATCCTGAAGCTGGATATCTTGAGTGGGTGGACAGCCCGGGCACCTACTATGGCTTCGTACGGGTAATTGAGCGTCGAATTGTCGGACAGGACTGGCTAAGGCCGCCTCAAGAACCTATAGTCGAAGCCCCCCCTGTTGTCGTCTTCGCCAGCCATAAAGGAGGCGTTGGACGCTCGACAGCTCTCGCAGTCTCAGCTGCCGCTCTTTCGCGGGCTGGATTCAACATCCTTGTTATCGACCTGGACCTTGAGGCTCCTGGCTTAGGCGAGATGCTACTGAAAGAACCTCCTCGTTTTGGAACGCTGGACTTCTTCATTGAGTCTGGTGTCTCAGAGATAGAGGATAGCTTCTTCGATGACCTTGTCGTGCCAAGCCAGCTCGCAGATCTCGGACTGGTGCATGTCGCGCCAGCCGTTGGGAGTGAGGGCAATGCCAGCCCTCAGAACATCCTTGGCAAGATTGCACGCGCCTACGTGGAGAAGAGCGATGTTAACGGCACCGTTATCTCCTTCCTCGATAGAACTCGTGAGCTTGTCAGGCGCCTATGCGAACGCAATCGCTATGATGCCGTCTTTATAGACGCGAGGGCAGGTCTTAACGAAGCAACAGCCGGAGCTATCCTGGGCCTTGGCGCCGAGATTTTATTGTTTGGCGTAGATACTCCTCAGACATTCGCGGGGTACCGATATTTCCTCGCTCACCTTCAGCGCTTCCGGCCAGAAGCTTCAGGTGACAATGATTGGCGATACCGCCTACGCATGGTTCAAGCCAAGGCCCAGGCCGATCCGAAGACGCAGGCGAACTTCCGAACAAACACCTACGAAATGTTTTCAGACACGATCTATGACGCCGAAGAAGGTATCGAGGAGGAGGCGTTCAATTTCGATTACGAAGACGTATCAGCGCCGCACTACGCATGGCCGATACTCGGAGACTCGAATTACGCAGAGTTCGACCCGATTGCCAAGGTCGATCAGTTTTCATCCCATATGTATGATAGGACGTTTGGGCCTTTCATCGAGGCGCTACGCACAAAGATCGGATTGAAAGCGTGAGACGTTCGAAGGCCACCCCAGGCGACCTCCAAGTCCTGCGCGACGCCCTGCGGAGTCTAGAGCCTGGCGCAGCCCACCAAGCTCAAAACCCGCCAAACCCCGCGACAATCTTCGCTCCGATGCTGCATGCGAACGCGCTGGATCCACAGCGATCTTTGGTCATCGGCAACCGGGGAGTAGGGAAAAGCTTCTGGTCCTCCGTGCTAACACACCATGAAACGCGCGAAGCTGTTGCCCCCAGTTACCCGCGCCTTCCTTTAATGCGGATCCAGGCTGTTTTAGGCTTCCATGAGGATGCCGGAAAGGACGATGGGCCGGCGCCTTCTCCCGCTGTTTTGTCAGCCTTGCACAAAGACGGTCACGACCCGGAGGCTATCTGGCGCGCCGTTCTGCTCAAGGGGCTTGGAGGCACAATCGGTGACGCTTTGCCAACGAGCTTGAAGGATATCATCGCATGGAGCAATGCGGACGTGGAGCGCTGCGAGCATGCACTTCGGCGTGCTGACAAATATTATCTTGATAGAAGGGAGACCTTCCTCATTGTATTTGATGCGCTAGACCGACTCGGTCGCAATTGGGACATTATAACTCCGCTTACTCAAGGCGTTCTTCGACTCGCTCTCGACATGCGTGGGTTTAAGGCGATGAAAGCGAAAGTTTTCATGCGCACAGATCAGTCTAAAGACGATACTCTTTTTCGCTTCGCAGACGCCTCGAAACTCCGATCCGATGCGGTTGCTCTCGTATGGCGCAGGGAGGAACTATTTGGTCTCCTATACAAGTATCTCTCCAGCAACCAGTCGTCCAAGGAGTCGTTGCTGCGCCTCATGGGTGAGGACGAAAGCGCTGAGGAGACGCTCGAAGGCCTCCTTAGCAATGAAGCCCTGCAAGAGGAACTCTTCCACAGACTTGCTGGGGATTACATGGGAGCGGGACCCAAGCGAGGTCGTCCTTATAACTGGCTTTACAGCCATTTGGCCGACACTTTTGGGGAGACCAGTCCTCGCAGCTTTATTACGGCGATACAACGGTCCGCCGAGTATCGGCCACCGCCGCGGAGTTCGGTAATCGACCATGTTGGCATTCGCACCGGGGTGCAGAACGCCTCGTCCGTCAGGGTTCAGCAGCTGAAAGAAGACTATGAGTGGATTGAGGAAGTTTTGAATGCTCTGGATGGCCTTGAAGTTCCATGCGAACCAACCACGTTCATTAAACGCTGGAGGGATCGCAAGACTGTTCAAGGCATTACAGCCGATGCACAAGCTCAATCGCGACTTCTGCCGCTTGAAATACTTGATAGTCGTGGAAATCCCGAGGAAGCCCTTTTGCAGGCCATGACAAATATCGGGGTCGTCGAATTTAGGACAGAGAACCGCATCAACGTCCCCGACATATTCCGGGTTGCTGCAGGCATCAAACGGCGTGGTGGTGTTCGTCCGCCCTCAGCGCGCCGGCGCTAAGGTCATGGAGGGCGGTCTCTCTTCCGGCCACCTTCGGTAGCGATATTCAGAAAGCTGCTGCCGCTCTCGCGGCCTGGTCGCTTACCTGATCCAGGGACGACCGCGTGGCGCGGGTTCCATGATCCAGCTTACTCGGTTCGGCGGTTTGAGGTCTTCACGGGGGCGGGGCGCCGTCCGGACTGGTCTGCCGACGACAAGGTGTGAGAAAGCACCGAAGCGAGACCCCACCTCAGATCGGCGCAATGCGTTGATTTGGTGTAAGTATCGCATTTCGATGGAGGTCCCGATCGGCGCCGGCCGGGACCCCAGAAATCAGGAAATTTGATAAATTGAATCAGTAGGTTGACATTCATTGTCCCTGGATCTCGTTTCGGCGCTTATTTACAGATCCCCTCCCCACCGGCGAGCATTACCCAGGATTACGTCCCCTCCGGTTGCACGGTAAGGGCCTGGCAGGCTGGATTTCGCTCGCCTGCTTCTTAAATTAGCGCCGGCGACGCGGTGGCTGGAGAACCCGATGGGACGAGCAGTGAATGTGTTTGCTGACACCAACTACTTCATGCACTTCAAAGACCCAGCCGAGTGCGACTGGAAAACGCTGTTGGGGACCGACGTCAAGGAAGTCCGAATCATCGTAGGCAAGCAGGTTCAAAAGGAACTCGAGCTCAAAAAGTATGAGTCCAAAGGACGACGGCAGGAGCGTGCGAAAAAGTTCTCCGCGCTGCTCGCAGACGCCGCACTGAACGGCGCTCCCTTTGAACACCGAGCCGCCGGACCACGTGTGGTTCTCCAATATGTACAGCGGGCCCCGGGTTTCGTAGCGCCGTCTGACCTGGAGGACCGAAGCCAGGACGACCAAGTCATCGCGGACATGCTTTCCTTCAACAGCCAGAACGTCGGCAACGAAGCGATCCTGCTGACCAATGACCCGGGATCTATCGCACGGGCCATCCATTTCGGTGTGAAGGTCGCGCGCGTTCCCGAAGACTGGATGCTGAAGCCCGAAGCCGATGAGCGCCAGAAGGAGCTGCAACAACTGAAGGCTGAGCTCGCCGAAGCGCGGCGCAAAGGACCGAAGCTTGGTCTCAAGCTATTTCAAGCCGACGCAGAAGTGCCTGCGATCCGCGCCAGAACGTGGTGGATGCCGCATCTGACGAGCGCGCAAAAAACGGTCGTTCTCACCGAAGTGGATCAGCGGTGGCCGCTTGAGGAGAACCTGCTGGCATTGCCGTCCCAACCACCCAATGGAGGCGGACAGTGGGTCGCGCCAAGCGTCGAGGATATATCTCGCTACCGTAAGCAGCACAGCGCCTGGCGCGCATCCGTGAATGAGCTTCTGGATCAGGCCGTGGACGCCGCCCGAAAGCGCGCTGTGTTTTTCCAGTTCGAGGTCGACCTGGTCAATACGGGCGTCGAGCCCGCCGACCACGTGCGCGTGATTTTTGAGCTTTCCGGCCCCTTCAAGTTTGCCGTCCGGCCGCCGAAGAAGCCCGGTCAGGATCAACCGATTGAGCTTCCTGGTCCGGACATGCCACCGCCGACTTTGAAGAAACTTTCGACACCGCCCTCTCCGCCGCAACCGACCATAGTTGCGCCCGCGCAGCCCGAACGAGTGAGCATTCGTAGCTTGTCGGCCGCGGCGGCCGCAGGCAATCGGACCACATTCGACAAGATGACCGAATCTTTGATGCGGCAACCTCGCGGTGTGACCGAATTCCACAGCGTGATGGATAGGCTGGCCGGACGGGATGCGCTGCTTTCGCCAAGGCCTGGATCCGCGGCGGCCTTGGTGCAAGCCACCAGTGCCCGATTGCTAAATCAGATCGAGATGCCGAAGCTTCTCGACCCCCTCGATTTTCAACGCGATCCTCAGGGTTTCTACTGGATGACCCCGCTCGACAAGCGCCACGGCGCAACCCGCTGGGAGCGAGATTGCGATCGCTTCATGCACGGTGGCGAGCCGCGGACTTTCGAGCTGATCATTTTTGCGACCGTCTCATCAGCGGAGCCCCTCGCTGGCCAGCTTCACGTCACGGTGACGGCGAAAAATCAACGGGAAACCCTGCGGCAGGCCTTCGACATCCACGTGGAGGTCGACGAAGTCGATCGGGCGGATCACGTTCGGTCCGCTCTGCCGAAGTGATCGAGGCACCTACCGCACGACATGCAAAAGGGCCCCGAAGGGCCCCTCCGCTTACCGCTGACTTTCCTTCTTGGGCACCAGCACCAGATTGCCCGAGACCGCGATGCCGGGCGGGATCTGGACGTTGAAGCCGTCCCCGCGCGCCGTGGGCCAGGCGCCACTGGTCGAGGCGTTCTGCCCGCGGAGTAGCCTGATCCTCGACCCTTTCTGCGGCTCGGGATCGAGCTTGGTCGCTGCCCGCCAGCTGGACCGGCCTGCGCTCGGCATCGAGCTCGACCGACGATACGTCGAAACTGCCACCCGACGGCTGATATCGGCAGGATGGCCGCGCAGGTCCAGACCGTGCTGGCCGCCGATCCGTTCTCGGGCGCGCTGTTCGTGTTCCGGGGCAAGCGCGGCGATATGGTGAAGATTCTGGCCTGGGACGGCAGTGGGCTGTGCCTGTTCGCCAAGCGCCTGGAGCAGGGAAAGTTCGTCTGGCCGCCGATCGTGGCGGGCCGGCTTCAGCTGACGCCGGCTCAGTTGGCCTTGCTCATCGAGGGCATCGATTGGCGCCGGACGGTTGCGCCGACGCCGGCCACGCCCCCGGAGACTGTCTAATAAACTCCTGATTCCAATGATCTATTCTCGCTTTTGAGCCATGATCCTGCTACTTTTGAGCCATGATCCTGCTATAAGCTGGCATGTCTGTCGCCACTGTGGAACTGCCGTCGGATCCGGACGCGCTGCGTGCGTTCGCGGCGGCTTTGCAGGCCGAGCTTTACGCCAAGACGCTGCATATCGAGAAGCTGAAAGCCCAGTTGGCGGCCCTGCGGCGCGCGCGCTTCGGCCAGTCGTCGGAGAAGCTCGATCGCCAGATCGATCTGCTCGAACTGATCATCGGCGACCTGGAGGAGGCCGAGGCCGCCGGCGAAGCCCGCCGGGCTGCGACCGCGGCGGCGCCGGGAGCGATGCCGGTGCCGGCCAGTTCCCAGCGGGTGGGCAACCGCCGGCCGCTGCCCGATCACCTGCTGCGCGAGATCGTCACCCATGCCGGGGCCTGTGCCTGTCCGGCCTGCGGTTCGCAGCGGCTGCGCAAGATCGGCGACGATGAACGCGAGGTGCTGGAATACGTGCCGTCGCACTTCAAGGTCATCGTGCATGTGCGGCCGAAGCTGAGCTGCCGGGACTGCGAGACCATCACCCAGCCGGCGATGGCCAGCCTGCCGATTGAGCGCGGCCGGCCCGGCCAGGGGCTGCTCGCCCATGTGCTGGTCGCCAAATATTGCGACCACCTGCCTTTGAACCGGCAATCCGGCATCTATGCCCGCGAGGGCGTCGATCTGGATCGCTCGACCCTGGCCGATTGGGTCGGACGGGCGGCCTGGCTGGTGGCGCCGGTGGCCGAGCGCATCGGCGACTATGTGCGCGCCAGCCCGGCCGTCCATGCCGACGACACGCCGATCCCGGTTCAGGATCCCGGCCGCGGGCGCACCAGAAGCGGCCGGCTATGGGTCGTCGTGCGCGACGAAGGCCCCTGGGGCTCGCCCAATCCGCCGGCGGCCTTCTATCGCTACGCGCCCGACCGCAAGGGCGAGTACGCCCAAGTCCTGCTGGCGCCGGTCCGCGGCTTCCTGCACGCCGACGCTTATGCCGGCTTCGACAAGCTCTACGAACCGGACCCCGTCACCGGCCGCCCGCGCCTGGAGCCGGCCGCTTGCTGGGCCCATGCCAGGCGTGAACTGTTCGACGAGCACGCCAGGACCAAATCGCCGATCGTGCGCCGGGCACTGGACAAGATCGGCGCGATCTTCGCCATCGAGCGCCAGATCAACGGCCACAGCGCCGAAGCGCGCCTGGCTGCGCGCCAGGCTCAAAGTATGCCGCTGCTGGCCGACCTCAAGGAGGACCTGGAAACCAGCCTGGGCAGGATCAGCCGCAAGGGTGATCTCGCCAAGGCCATCCGCTACAGCCTCAATCGCTGGCAGGCGCTCTGCCGCTTCACCGAAGACGGCCGTCTGGAAATGACCAACAATGCCGCCGAGCGGGCGATCCGTCCGCTGACCCTCGGCCGGCGCAACTGGACCTTCCTCGGTTCGGACGCCGGCGGCGAGCGTGCCGCGGTCTTCTATACCCTGATCCAGACCTGCAAGCTGAACCGCATCAACCCGGAGGCCTATCTCGCCGACCTGATCGGCCGCGTCGCAGGCCATCCGGCCAGCCGCATCGATGAACTCCTCCCCTGGAACTGGCGCGGCCGATCCGATCCCATCGTGGCGGCCTGACCGTGGCCGCGGTCACCCGGGTCTATACCCTGTCGCTTGCAGCCGAAATGCTCAGTGAGGACGCCGAGCTGCTGTGGGAAGTGTACATCGACATGGAACCAGAGGATGGTTGTCTCTGGGTCCATGGGCCCAACGAGCAGCAGGTTCCTGCCTTCACAGACTTCGGCCTCGAAAGCTTGGCCGACTTCATCCGCGCGCACAAAGCCTATCGGACCACAAGCCAAAATGATCCCCGGCAAGAACCAGGGTCATAACCGGGCGCTTACTATGGATGGTG
>NZ_JAPSET010000047.1:0-48009 GCF_026847585.1 Phreatobacter sp. AB_2022a | reverse complement strand
CAATCCGGTGCTTGCCGAGGCCGGGACGCTGACCGCCCTCGTCTCGGGACCGCGCGCGGCCTTCGACGCGGCCCGCCCCGCGCTTGCCGCCTTCACGCGGGCCCAGGTCCATCTCGGCGCCGGCGAAGAGGCACGCTTCGCCAAGCTCGCCATCAACCTGATGATCGCCGCGAGCGCCGGCATGATGGCCGATGCGCTGGTGCTGGCGGAGAAGGGGGGCGTGCCGTGGGATGCGATGCTGGACGCCATGGCCGACAGCGCCGCCGGCTCGCCCATGGTCAAATACAAGGTGCCGCCGCTGAAGGCGCGCGACTATGCCCCGACCTTTTCCTGCCGGCAGATGGCAAAGGATCTCGACCTGATCCTCGAGGCCGCCGCGGGGGCCGGGCTGTCCCTGCCCTATGGGGACCTGACGCGCCGGATCTATGGCGCGCTGATCGCCGACGGCAAGAGCGAGGCCGACTTCATCGCCACCGTCCAGGCCGCCGAGGAACGGGCCGGCCTTGTGGATACCGGCCGGACGCCAGGGGAATAGACCATGCTCAGCTTCAACGAGGACAACCTGACCGATGCCGTCGCCGCGCGCTTTGACGGCTGCGAGGACCCGCGTCTCAAGACCATCGTCCAGGCCCTGGTCCGGCACAGCCACGCCTTCGTCAAGGAGGTCGAGCTCACCCAGGACGAATGGGTGAAGGCGATCGACTTCCTCACCCGCACCGGCCAGATGTGCGATGACCGGCGGCAGGAGTTCATCCTGCTCTCCGACGTGATGGGCGTCTCCATGCTGGTCGACGCCATCAATCACCGCATGCCGGACGGCGCGACCGAAACGACCGTGCTCGGGCCGTTCTATCTCGGCGAGCACCGCGTCACCGCCCACGGCACCGACATCGCCGCGGGCGTCGACGGCGAGCCGATGTATGTCGAGGCGCGCGTCAGCGCGCCCGATGGCCGGCCGCTCGCCGGAGCCCGGGTGGACATCTGGCATTCCGACGACGACGGCTTCTACGACTCGCAGAAGGGCGACGGCACGGAGCCCTCGCTCAGGGCCCGCTTCATCACCGATGCCGACGGCCGCTTCCACTTCAAGTCGATCGTGCCGTCCAGCTATCCGATCCCGCACGACGGACCCGTGGGCCAGCTCCTCGAAGCCACCAGGCGCCATCCCATGCGTCCGGCCCATGTCCATTTCCACGTGTCGGCGCCGGGCTACGAGACGCTGGTGACCCATGTCTTCGTCGCCGGTGATCCCTGGCTCGACAGCGATGCGGTGTTCGGCGTCAAGGAAAGCCTGGTCGCCGATCTCGTCGCCCGCGACGAGCCGACCTATCCCGACGGCACGCCGGCGCCGGGAGCCTGGAAGCTGCTGCACTACGATTTCGGCCTGAAGCCGCTGGCGGCGCGCCCCGCCGCGTGACGGGAGCACCCGCAGAAAGGTGACACGTGCCGCGGAGGACCTTCATGAACGCCCATGTCAGCCCCGTCGACCTGGCTGTCCCCGTCGTCTCGCTCAAGGACATCGAGAAGGCATTTCCCGGAGTGAAGGCGCTGCAGGGCGTGTCGCTCGACCTCTTTGCCGGCGAAGTGCACATGATCATGGGCGAGAACGGCGCCGGCAAGTCGACACTGATGAAGATCCTGTGCGGCGCCTATGCCGCCGATGCCGGCGAGATCTTCTACAAGGGCGCGCGCGAGACCCTGGCCGGCCCGAAGGATGCGCGCCGGCTCGGCATCGCGGTGATCTTCCAGGAATTCTCGCTCGTGCCCCATCTCGATGTCGCGCAGAACATCCTGCTCGGTCGCGAGCCGAAGGGAATGCTGCCCGGCCAGATCGACCTGAAGCGCCTCTACGGGGATGCCCAGCGCTATCTCGACATGCTCGGCAGCGATATCGACGCCCGCACGCCGGTGCACCGCCTGCGGGTCGCCGAGCAGCAGATGGTCGAGATCGCCAAGGCCCTGTCGCAGGACGCGCGCGTCCTGGTGCTGGACGAGCCGACCTCGGCGCTTTCCGACCGGGAGACCGAGCAGCTGTTCAAGGTCATCCGCACGCTCCAGTCCGAGGGCGTCGCCATGGCCTATATCTCGCACCGCATGGCGGAGGTGTTCGAGCTCGGCGACCGCATCACCGTGCTGCGCGACGGCCAGTTCATCGGCAGCCGGCTGCGCGCCGAAACCTCCTCGGACGAGATCGTGCGGATGATGGTCGGCCGCAGCGTCGACACGAGCTATGGCAGGACCTATTGCACGGCGCCCGGGGAGACCGTCATTGCCCTTTCCGGGGTCAGCGCGGCGAACGGTCTCAGCGACGTGTCGATCGAGGTCCGGCGCGGCGAGATCGTCGGCCTCGCGGGCCTCGTCGGCTCGGGGCGGACCGAGATCGCCCGGGTCATTTTCGGTGCCGACCCTATCGCCGCCGGCGAGATCCGCTGCCGGGGCAAGGTCTATGGCCGGACCCCGACGGCCGCGCGCGACAACGGCATTGCCCTCATCCCAGAAAGCCGCAAGACCCAGGGCCTCGCCCTCGCACGCTCGGTGCGCGACAACATCCTGGCGGCAAGCCTCACGCGAACCTTTCCCAATGGCTGGTTCGCCCCGGCGCGGGCCCATGCGATCGCCGGCGGCCTGATCGAGCGGCTGCGCATCGCCACCCCGTCGCCGGCCCAGCGCGTCGGCACGCTATCCGGCGGCAACCAGCAGAAGGTGGTCATCGCCAAGTGGCTGAACGCCGATGCCGACCTCTTCATCTTCGACGAGCCGACGCGCGGCATCGATGTCGGTGCCAAGGCGGAGATCTTCGCACTGATCGACAGCCTGGTGAAACAGGGCCGCGCGGTGCTGATGATCTCTTCCGAACTGCCGGAAATCGTCAGCGTCTGCGACCGCGCCTACGTCATGCGCGACAAGCGCGTCGCCGGCGAGCTCGACCGCGCCAACCTCACCCAGGAGAACGTCATGCGACTGGCGGTGCACCATGGCTGAAGCGGCCGCTCCTTCCGTCCGCAGGTCCCTGGAGCTGCGCTCGCCGGGCATCTGGGCGATCCTGGTGATGCTGGTCGCCGCCTTCTCGCTGCTCGCCCCGGGTTTCCTCAGCGGCGGCAACATCGCCAATATCGGGCGGCAGTCGTCGATCCTCCTGATCATCGCCCTGCCGATGACGCTGATCATCCTGACCGAGGGGCTCGACCTGTCGATGGGGGCGCTGATGGCGCTCGCCAGCATGGGCATAGCCCTCGTCTCCGCCGCCGGCTATCCGGTGCCGGCGGCGATCCTGGCGGGCCTTGCCATCGGTCTCGCCGGCGGCCTGTTCAACGGCCTGCTCGTCGCCAAGCTCGCCATTCCGCCCTTCGTCGGCACCCTCGGCACGCTCGGCATCGCCCATGGCCTAGCGGTCGTGCTGACCGACGGGCAGAGCGTCGTCGACATCGCCGACGCCATTCCCGATTTCTTCGGCAGCCGTGTGCTCGGCATTCCCGCGCCCGTCCTGGTCGCCGCCGCGGCCTATCTCGCCACCCATTTCCTGCTCTACCGTACGCAGTTCGGCGTCGCGGTCTTCGCGCTCGGCGGCAATCGCGAAGCCTGGACGCTCGCCGGCGGCCGGGTCGACCGCTGCCTCGTCGCCGTCTACGCCTTCGGCGGCCTGATGGTCGGCCTCGCCGGCTTCCTGTTCACCGCGCGGATGAGCGCCGGCCACCCCACCGCCTCGCTCGGCATGGAGTTCGACGCCCTCGCGGCGGTGGCGCTCGGCGGCACCTCGTTCGAGCGCGGCGACGGCTGGCTGTTTGGCACCCTGCTCGGCGTGCTGGCCATCGGCATCCTGCGCAACGGCCTCAACCTGCTCGGCTTTCCGTCCTCGATGCAGGTCATCAGCATCGGCCTGATGGTGCTGCTCGCCCTGTTCCTCGACGGCCTGAGGAGGAAGCCATGACCGATCTCGGCCTATCCCGTCCGGCCGGCGCGCGCGGCGGCCTCTGTCCGCGGCTGCTGACGCTCGCCGGCGGCCCGGCGATCGCCCTGCGGCTCGCCGCGGTCGCGGCGCTCTGCGTGGCGCTCGCGCTCGCGACCCCGAACTTCCTGACCGAGACCAACATCCTCAACGTGCTGCGTCAGGCGGCGCTGCTGTTCCTGGTCGGCTCGGGCCTGACGCTGGTGCTGATCGGCGGCGGCATCGACCTGTCGGTCGGCGCCAATCTCGGCCTCAGCGCCTGCCTGGCGGCGCTGACCCTCAAGGCGACCGACTCGCTCGTCCTGACCCTGCTCGTCGGCCTCGCCACCGGCACGGTGATCGGCCTTGCCAACGGCCTGGCCGTCGCGGTGATGCGCATTCCGCCCTTCATCGCCACCTACGGCATGCTCTGGGTGCTGCTCGGCATCACGTACCGGGTCATGGCAGGGGAAAGCGTGCACGGCTTCCCGCCGCGCTTCCGCTTTCTCGGCTCGGGCCATTTCCTCGGCATTCCCGTGCCGGCCTATCTGATGTTCGTCTTCCTCGCCGTCGGCGGGCTGTTCCTCGCCCGCACCCGCTGGGGACAGGAGGTCTATGCCATGGGCGCCAATCCGGAAGCGGCCCGGCTGTCGGGCATTCCGGTCCGCTCCCGGCAGATCCTCACCTATACGCTGAGCGGCGCCATGGCGGGGCTTGCCGCGCTCGTCTTCCTCGCCCGCGTCAACTCGGCCGAGGGCGATATCGGCGAGGCCATGACCCTGCCGGCGATCACCGCCGTGCTGATCGGCGGCACCTCGCTGTTCGGCGGCGTCGGCACGGTCACCGGCACCTTCATCGGCGCGCTGATCCTCACCCTCGTCATCAACGGCATGAACCTGCTGTCGGTCCATTCCAACTGGCAGCCCCTCGTCGCCGGCGTGATCGTGATCCTCGCCGTGCTGGTCGACAGCCTGACCAACCGGCGCCGGACCTGAGGCGCGCGCCGCCGGCTTCCACAACAGCGCCTTCGGCAAAAAGACAATCTTCAGGAGGAACCGTCCCATGCGCAGGATCATCACAGCGGCAGCCACCTGCCTCGCTCTCGCCGGCGCGGCGCGCGCCGACGGCGAGCGGATCGCCGTCTTCACCAAGAACCAGACCAATCCGTTCTTCCAGGTCGTGCGCCTCGGCGCGGAAAACGCCGCCCGGCAGATGAACGCCACGGTCACCCACTACATCCCGACCCGGCCGGACAGCATTCCCGAGCAGATCAGCCAGATCGAGGACGTGACGGTGCGCCGGCCCAATGCCGTCGTGCTGACCCCGGTGGACTTCAAGGCGCTGACACCGGCGATCCGGCGGCTGAACGAGGCGGGCATCCCGACCGTCAACATGACCGACCGTGCCGAGCGCGGCAATTTCGTCGCCTTCGTCGGCGCCGCCGACTACGATCTCGGCCTCGCCACCGCCCGCCACCTGTTCCAGAAGATGGGCGGCCAGGGCAATGTCGTCGCGCTCGAAGGGGTCAAGGGCGCGCTCGTCTCCACCGAGCGGATGCGCGGCTTCACCGATGCACTGAAGGAATTCCCCAACATCAAGGTGGTCGCCACCCAGGCGGCGAACTTCCAGCGGCTGAACGCCCTGCAGGTGATGGAGAACCTGATCCAGGCACATCCCAGGATCGACGGCATCTACGCCGCCAACGACGCCATGGCGACCGGCGCCATCGAGGCCCTGGAGGCCGCCCGCCGCCAGGCGCTGGTGGTCGGCATCAACGGCACGAAGGAGGCGATCGACGCGATCAAGGCCGGCAAGATGCTGGCGAGCGGTGACTACAGCGCCTTCCTGCACGGCTGCTTCGGCGCCATGGCGGCGATCCGCCACCTGCGCGGCCTGCCCGTGCCGCGCGAGATCGTCTTTCCCGCGCGGGTGGTCGATGTGTCCAACTACCAGAGCCTCGACGTCGCCCCCGACCAGATGAGCTGCCCGGCCTGGGAGAGCATCGTCCCGGCCGGCCGATCCTGATCACCCGCGGGCGGCGCCCTGGCCGGCGCCGTCCGCCCTTTCACCGAGGTCTCCATGCTGTTCACCATCCATGCGCTCGACAGGCCGGGCGCGCTGCCGACGCGGCTTGCCCACTATGACGCGCACAAGGCCTTCCTCGCCGATACGACCCGGTTCGGCCTGGCCATCGTCATGTCGGGCCCGCTCGTCGAGGACGACGGCGTCACCGCCAAGGGCTCGTTCTTCCTCGTCGAGGCACCCGACCGGGCCGCGGTCGAAACCTTCCACCGCGCCGATCCGTTCCACGCCGCTGGCATCTGGCAGCCGGAAAGCGTGCGCATCACCGCCTTCCTGCGCCGCCAGGGCTGAGGTTTCGCGGCTCCGCGCGCCGCCGTCCGCAGCGCGGGGCCTGCACCTTCGGGGGAATTGCCAGCGCGCCGCCATGAACTAGGCTGAACCGCGATCATCCGCCCGCCGGGGCGGGATCGCCGGCGGCTGGCCGCGGGCCCGATCGCGGGCTTCGCGGCCGTCATGACGCCGGCCCGGGCCCGATCGCCGAAGCCCGCATTCTGGAGGTGGACCGGATGGATTTTGCGCTCTCCCGCGAACAGGAGGCGATCCGCGAGGCGGTCGGCGGCATCTGCGCCCGGTTCGGCGACGACTACTGGCTGAAGCTCGACAAGCATGGCGGCTTTCCGAACGAAATGTTCGCGGCGCTCGCCGCCGACGGCTGGCTCGGCATCTGCATTCCCGAAGCCTATGGTGGTTCCGGGCTCGGCATTACCGAAGCCGCGGTGATGATGCGGGCAATCGCCGAATCGGGCGCCGGCATGTCCGGTGCCTCGGCCGTGCATATCAACGTCTTCGGCCTCAACCCGGTGGTCGTGTTCGGCACGGAGGAGCAGAAACGCCGGATCCTGCCGCCGATGGTCGCGGGCCGCGAGAAGACCTGCTTCGCCGTCACGGAGCCGAATACCGGCCTCAACACCACCCAGCTCAAGACCCGCGCCGTGCGCAAGGGCGACCGCTATGTCGTCGATGGCCAGAAGGTGTGGATCTCGACCGCCCAGGTCGCCGACCGGATGCTGCTGCTGGCCCGCACGACGCCGCTCGAGGAGGTGTCGAAGCCCACCTTCGGGCTGTCGCTGTTCTGCACGCCCTTCGACCGGTCGCGCATCAAGGTGCACGAGATCGACAAGATGGGCCGCAAGGCGGTCGATTCGAACGAACTGTTCATCGAGGGCCTGGAGGTGCCGGTCGAGGACCGCATCGGGGAGGAAGGCCGCGGCTTCGACTACATCCTGCACGGCATGAATCCGGAACGCGTGCTGATCGCGGCGGAGGCCGTCGGCCTCGGCCATCTCGCGCTGTCGCGCGCGAGCGCCTATGCCAAGGAGCGCAACGTGTTCAACCGGCCGATCGGCCAGAACCAGGCGATCCAGCATCCGCTCGCCAGGAACTGGATGGCGCTGGAGGCGGCCTGGCTGATGACCCTGCGGGCGGCCTGGGAATATGACCGGGACCTGCCATGCGGGGCGAGCGCCAACGCCGCGAAATATCTCGCGGGCGAAGCCGGTTTCGATGCCTGCCAGCAGGCCGTGATGACCCATGGCGGCTTCGGTTATGCGCGGGAGTTCCACGTCGAGCGCTATCTGCGCGAGGCGCTGATCCCGCGCATCGCGCCGATCAGCCCGCAGCTGGTGCTGAGCTTCATCGCCGAGAAGGTGCTTGGCCTGCCGAAATCGTACTGAAGGTTGCGAATGGCGAATGGAGAGCGGCCAAGGCGAGCAGGCAAGCCGAAGGCTCGGTCGCTTCAGGATCACCTGCCCCATTCGCCCCTCGCCGCTCGCCACTCGCCCCCTGCCGGACCTGGACCTCGCCTCCGATGCGCATGATCGCCGCCGATGACCTCGACCTTGCCGACTTCCTCCGTCCGGGCGACCGGATCGTCTGCGGCCAGCTCACCGGCGAGCCGGCGACGCTGACCGCGGCGCTGGCGGCCCAGGCCGGGCGCATCGGCGCCATGGATGTGTTTCTCGGCGCCATGCTGTCGGACACGTTCGCCGCCGACTGCGCGCCCGAGCTGCGCTTCACGAGCTACGGCGCCATCGGCACCAATGCGCGGCTCGCGCGGGCCGGCCGCCTCGCGGTCCTGCCACGCCATTACGGCGCCCTGGCGGCCGCCTTCGACACCGGCGAGATCCGCGCCGACGTGGTGCTGCTGCAGGCGGCCCAGGGCGCGGGCGGATTCAATCTCGGCCTGACCAACGACTATGCCGCGCGGGCGGCCCGCCACGCCCGCGTGGTGCTGGTCGAGACCCATGCCGCCATGCCGGAGGCGACCGGCGCCAGCCTTCCCGGAGACGTTGCGGTGACCGCCGTCATTGCCGGCCGGCGGCCGCCGATCGCCGTTCCGGCCGGCGCGCTCGGCCCGGTCGAGCAGGGCATCGCGCGGCATGTCGCCGGCCTCGTCGGCGACCGGGCGACGCTGCAGATCGGCATCGGCTCGATTCCCGACGCGATCCTGTCGGGCCTTGCCGGCCACCGCGATCTCGGCATCCATTCCGGCGTGATCACCGAGCGCGTGCTCGACCTCATCGAGGCCGGGGCCGTGACCAATGCCCACAAGACCATCGATCCGGGCGTGACGGTGACCAACACGGTCTGCGGCACCGCCCGGCTCAACGCCCATGTCCACCGCAACGCGGCCGTCGCCGTGCTGCCGGCGAGCCATACGCACGGCATCGGCGTGCTGGCCGCCCAGGACCGGTTCGTCTCGATCAATTCGGCGATCGAGGTCGACCTGACCGGCCAGGTCAATGCCGAGCTTGCCGACGGCCTGCCCGTCGGCGGCGTCGGCGGCCTCGTCGACTTCGCCCGCGGCGGCCTTGCCGCCCGCGGCGGGCGGGCCATCATCGCCCTGCCGTCCACCGCCCGCAGGGGCACCGTGAGCCGCATCGTGGCGCGCGCGCCGCGCGTGACGCTCGCCCACAGCGACGTCGACGTGATCGTTACCGAGCACGGCGTCGCGGACCTGCGCAACGTGCCGGTGGAGGCGCGCGCCGAGCGGCTGATCGCCATTGCCGATCCGCGCTTCCGCGACATGCTCGCGCAGCAGGCCCGGGACGGCAGCGCCCGGCCGAATTGACATTGAGCCTGCCGATGCGAAACTGACCGTCGCCTGCCGAGGCGCAACAGGCAGGACATGACGCCTTTCGTCTCGACGGATTGAGAGGGCTTTCATGGCCGGTGCCGGGCCTCAGCAGCATGCCGACCGCATCCTGTCCGTGGTGCGCGGCCTCGAGAACCGGCCGGCGGCCACGATCGGCGCCGATCCCCGCATCGCAAGCTCCTGGCAGCGCTGCCTCGTCACCTACAAGCTCGATCCCGGCCGCGGCGGGCCGCCGCGCACGCTGACGCGCAGCGAGCTGAAGGATTTCGTCGGGCCGATGGACGAGCTGATCCATCTCGCCATGCCCGAGATCGAAACGCTCTACCGCACGGTGCGCGGCGCGGGCTATTGCGTCAATCTCGCCGACAGCAACGCGGTGATGGTCGCCAGCCGCATCCCGCCGTCCGACGAGGCGCTGTTCCGGCAATGGAAGCTCTATACCGGCTCGATGTTCGCCGAGAATGTCGAGGGCACGAACGGCATCGGCACCTGCCTTGCCGAGGGCCGGCCGGTCTCGGTGCACCGCGGTGACCATTTCCGCAGGCACTGGATGACCATGAGCTGCAAGGTCGCGCCGATCTTCGACCATGACGGCGCGCTGGCCGGAGCGCTCAACATCACCTCGTGCAGCACCGCCTTCGACCGGCCGTCCGACGATCTCGCCCTGGCGGTCACCGTCGAGGCGGCGCGGCGTATCCAGGAACGCATCTTCCGCGCCCGCTTTTCGTCCGCCTTCATCCTCTCGCTGCATGGCGGCGAGGCGGATGGCGGCTTCCTCGCGATCGACGCCGACCGGCGCATCGTCGGCGCCTGCCGGACCGCGCGGCTCGGTCTCGGCCTGACGGGCGCGGCCATCGCGACCGGCACGGCCCTGGACGATGTCCTCACCATGGAACGCGGCTTCGACCTGATGCCGGCGCCGCCGGCCCCGGTGCGGGCCCGGCGGCCGGACGGGCGCGACCTCGGCCTCGCGCGGGTCAGCCCGCCGGCGACCGCGCCGGCCGGTTCCGCCAGGGCGAAGGCGCCGGGCCGGCCGGCGGCCGATGTCCGGAGCGACATGCTGATGCGCCTTGCCGGCGCCGATCCCGGCCTGGTCAAGGCGGTGCGCCGGCTGACCGCGCTCGCCGACGAGGACCTGCCGGTGCTGCTCTCCGGCGAGACCGGCACGGGCAAGGACCTGTTCGCGCGCACCCTGCACGACAGCGGCAGCCGCGCCGGCAGGCGTTTCGTCGCCTTCAACTGCGCCGCCCTGCCGGAGAGCCTGATCGACAGCGAGCTGTTCGGCTACGAGCCCGGCGCCTTCACCGGCGCCCGCCGCGACGGCGCCAGGGGCCTGATCGCCCAGGCCGACGGCGGCACCTTGTTCCTCGACGAGATCGGCGACATGCCGCTGGCGCTGCAGACGCGGCTGCTGCGCGTCCTGGAGAACCGGGAGGTGCTGCCGCTGGGCGCCGGCCGGCCGCTGAAGGTCGATATCCGCCTCGTCAGCGCCACCCATCAGGACCTGGCGCAGCTGGTTCACGCGGGGCGGTTCCGCGCCGACCTCTACTATCGCCTGCGCGGCCTGCAGGTCACGCTGCCGCCGCTGCGCGCGCGCGCCGACAAGGCCGCGCTGATCGCGGCGCTCATCGCGGCGGAAGCGCCCGGCCTCCGGGCGTCGCCGTCCGCCGAGGCCGCTCTGATGGCCTATGGCTGGCCCGGCAATATCCGGCAGCTGCGGCACGTGCTGCGGCTGGCCGCCGCGACCGCCGAGGCGGGCCTGATCACGCCCGACGACCTCGACCTGCCGACGCTTCCGCCAGAGCCCTGCGCCCCCAGCCTGGCGGCCGCCGAGCGCGCCGCGATCGACGAGGCGCTGCGCTGCCATGCCGGCAGCGTGCCGGAGGCGGCGGGCGCCCTCGGCATCAGCCGGGCGACGCTCTATCGCAAGCTGCGGCGCCATCGCGGCCGGGCCTGAACCTTCGCAACGCTGCTGCGGCCCGCGGGAGCGATCGCCGCCCCGGGGCCTACGAGAAATCCGCCCAGCTCAGCTTCCGTGCCTCCATGTCACCGAGCGAGAACACCTCGCGCATGGACCGGATGCCGTGAAACGCGCTGCGCAGATAGACCAGGGGCGACATTTCGGCGCTGCAGCTCACCGCGCGCACGTTGCCGACAAATACGGAATGGGTCCTGGTTTCGATCACCTCGCCCAGGTCGCAATCGAAGGCCGCGACCGCATCGTGAAGCACGGGCGTACCGGTCGTAAGCTTCGTCCAATCGCCGAAGGAAAACCGATCGTCGCCGTCGACGCCCTTCTGGCCGCTGAAGGTCAGGGCCAGCGCCAGATGCTGTTCGCCGAGGAAATTGACGGCGAAGGACCGTTCGTCGCGAATCCGCGGATTGGCGCTGGCCTTGCGGTTGACGCAGACCAGGAGCGAGGGCGGATCGTCCGACAGCGAACAGGCCGCGGTGACGGTCAGGCCGGTGCGCCGGCCGGCCTCGCGCCCGACTGTGACCAGCGCGACGGCACCGGCGCAATGCCGCATCGCCTGGCGGAAGACGTGGCTCTCCATCATGACCTGTCCCGGCTCCAGAGACGTGTGCGATCCATCGAATCCTCGGCGACCCGATCGACCAGCCGCGCCCCGCGCGCGGACGCCCGCGCGGCGGCATGGCCGGTCGACATCGAAATGAAGGGGTGGAGCGGCGGCGCCACCCCACCGGCCGGTCAGGCCGCGCGCTCGAGGCCCGGCGTCAGATGCTTCAGCCGCGGCATGACCTCCTCGGCCAACAGGCGCAGCGAATTGTGCCAGGCTTCGGGCTTGTCCTTGTAGTCGAAGCCGAAGACCAGGAGCGTGCCGAAACCGCCGACCTGGTTGTAGATCGTCTCGATCTTCTCAGCGACGGTCGCCGGCGAGCCGACGATCCAGTTGTGGCGGGCGCAATAGTCGACCGTCACGTCGCTGTCGGGCGTCTCCGGCGTATGCTTGAGATAGTCCTTGAAGCCGAAATGGGCGAGCAGCTGCAGGAAATACTCCTCCATCATGCGGCCCATCATGCCGCCGACCGAAAGCTTCCAGGCCTCCTCGTCGGTTTCGGCGACGAACACCTCACGGACCATGCGCCAGTCGCGCCGGCTGGGCGTGCGGCCGGTGCGCGCCGCGCCGACCTCCACCGATTCCCAGTGGCTCGCAACATAGGCCGGGTTGAGATTGAGGCTCATCGGGATGAAGCCGCGCTCACCCGCGAGCTTCAGCGTGTCCGACCCCTTGGAGAGGCCAGCCACCGCGATCGGCGGATGCGGCGCCTGGACCGGCTTGATATGGGGTTTCAGGAAGTCGAACATCACATCCGGCTTCGAGACCGTCCAGTATTTGCCCTGGTGGGTGAAGGGCGCCTCTTCCGTCCACAGCCGCAGGATGATCTCCAGCGCCTCGCGCGTCATGTCGCGATTCTGCCCGGACATGCCGTCGACGTGGAACATCGCCCAGTCGCTCGGCAGACCGCTTGCCGCGACGCCGAAATTCAGCCGTCCGCCGGACAGGTGGTCGAGCATGGCGACGCGGTTGGCGAGCTCGGCCGGGTGATGGTAGGGCAGAAGGAAGCCGCCGGGGCCGAGCCGGATGGTCTTGGTCTGAAGGAAGGCCTGGGCGAGCAGGAGATCGGGCGCCGGGTGGGGCTCCCAGGGCGCGGTGTGATGCTCGCCGATCCAGCCCTCCTGGAAACCGAGCTCGTCGCACCAGCGCAGCACCTGAAGGTCCCAGTCGTGACCGTCCTTCAGGCTCCTCTCCGGCGGATGCGAGGGCATGGTGAAATAGCCGATATCCATGGTGTCTCCTTGACTTGTTTCCTGGACCGGGAGCGTCTTGGCGCACTCCACGACCGGTCCGGCAGCAACCGCCGTGCCAGCCGCCCTCCGCATCGCCACCGCGCGGAAAAAGAAACACGATATCAGTCCGTTGGAGGAAGGCCGCCGACGCCGGGCCGGGCTGGCCCGTCGCAGATCTGCGACAGCACGTTTCAGCACTGCGACAGAGAGGCCGCCCGGCCGCGCCGACCCCGGCTTTGAGCGATGGAATTCATCGATAGAGGCAAACAGATCATTTGCCTCATCAATCGAGACACACCATCGTAGCCGCGATCCAGCGGTGCGGCCGAGAACCTGACAGCCATGCAGACAGCCATTCGATGCATGATGATGCGCGGCGGCACCTCGAAGGGCGCCTATTTCCTGTGTTCGGACCTGCCGGCCGAGGCGGGCGCACGCGACGCCCTTCTGCTGAAGGTCATGGGTTCGCCCGACGCGCGCCAGATCGACGGCCTCGGCGGCGCTCATCCCCTGACCAGCAAGGTGGCGATCGTCTCGCGCGCCGCCGATCCCGACGCCGATATCGACTTCCTGTTCGCGCAGGTGCTGGTCGACGAGCCCCGCGTCGACCTCAACCAGAACTGCGGCAATATCCTCGCCGGCGTCGCGCCCTTCGCCATCGAGCGCGGCCTGGTGCCGGCGGCCGACCCGGTTACGCGCGTCAAGGTGCGCACCGTCAATACCGGCACCCTGGCCGAGCTCCTGGTCGAGACGCCCGGCGGCCGGGTCACCTATGCCGGCGGAACGCGCATCGACGGCGTGCCCGGCACGGCCGCGCCGATCGCCATCGACTTTCTCGATGCCGCCGGCTCCGTGTGCGGAGCACTGCTGCCGACCGGCCGCGCGGTCGACAGGGTCGCCGGCGTCGAGGCGACGCTCATCGACAACGGCATGCCGGTCATCGTGCTCGCCGCCTCCGCCGTCGGACGCACCGGCTACGAGCCGCATGGCCAACTGAACGAGGACACCGCCCTCAAGGCCCGGCTCGAGGAGATCCGGCTCGCCGCGGCGCCGCTGATGAACATCGCCAATGCCGCGCACAAGAACGTGCCGAAGCTCTGCCTGGTGGCCCCGCCGCGGGCCGGCGGCCATGTCTCGACCCGCAGCTTCATCCCGCACGAATGCCATGCCGCGATCGGCGTTTTCGCCGCCGTCTCGGTCGCCACCGCCTGCGTCCTGCCGGGCTCGCCGGCGGCCGCCGCGGCGCGCCTGCCGCACGGGCCGACAAAACTCGTCTCGGTGGAACATCCGACCGGCGAATTCACCGTGCGGCTCGAGGTCGGCGGCACGGCGGCAGCGCCCGTCGTGACACGCGCCGGCCTGCTGCGCACGGCGCGCGCCCTGTTCGACGGCACCGTCTACGTGCCGGCATCCTGACCGGCTCCCGACCGTCGCGCACCGCGCGACCACCAAGACAAGAGGCTTTCATGTCCACTGAGAAGAGCGGGCTCGTCGTCACGGCCCATCCCGGCGATTTCGTCTGGCGTGCCGGCGGCGCGATCGCGCTGCATGCCGGGAAGGGCTATCGGATGAAGATCGCCTGCCTCAGCTACGGCGAGCGGGGCGAGAGCCAGTGGGCCTGGAAGAAGGCCGGCATCAGCCTCGACGAGGTCAAGGCCGGCCGGCGCGCGGAGGCCGAAGCGGCCGCCGCCGTGCTCGGCGCCGAGATCGAGTTCTTCGACGCCGGCGACTATCCGCTGCGGCCGACGGAGGCCATGCTCGACCGGCTGATCGACATCTATCGCGAGGTGAAGCCGGCCTTCGTGCTGACCCACGCGCTGGAGGACCCCTACAATTTCGACCACCCGGTGGCGGCCCATCTCGCCCAGGAGGCCCGCATCGTCGCCCAGTCGGCCGGCCACAAGCCCGACCCGGCGCGCAGCTATGCCGCGCCGCCAGTGTTCCTGTTCGAGCCGCACCAGCCCGAGCAGTGCAACTACAAGCCCAACGTCATCCTCAACATCGATGCGGTCTGGGAGACGAAGCGCAAGGCCTTCGAGATCCTCGCCGCGCAGAAGCATCTGTGGGACTATTACACCCGCGTCGCGCTCAACCGCGGCGTCCAGGGCGGGCGCAATACCGGCAAGCCGATGACCTATGGCGAAGCCTATCAGCGGCTGTTCCCGGAAGCGCTGGAGGTGCTGGCATGATCGGCGTCGTCGTCCGCAACATCCCCCGCGTCGAGACCGCCATCGCCGAGCGGCTGGCACGCGCCGGGGTTTCCACCGTGCACGAGGCGATGGGGCGGCTCGGCCTGATGAAGCCGACGATCCGGCCGGCCTGGCCGGGCGCGCAGATCGCCGGCAGCGCGGTGACCGTACTCGGCCAGCCCGGCGACAACTGGATGATCCACGTCGCCGTCGAGCAGTGCCGGCCTGGCGACGTGCTGGTCGTCGGGCTCACCGCCGATTCGACCGACGGCATGTTCGGCGACCTGCTCGCCACCTCGCTGAAGGCCCGCGGCGTCATCGGCCTCGTCATCGATGCCGGCGTGCGCGACGTCGCGACCTTGCAGGAGATGGGCTTTCCGGCCTGGTCGCGGGCGATCTCGGCCAGGGGCACGGTCAAGGCGACGCTCGGCTCGGTCAACATTCCCGTGGTCTGCGCCGGCGCCCTGGTCGACCCCGGCGATGTCGTCGTCGCCGACGACGACGGCGTCGTGGTCGTGCCGCTCGCCGATGCCGCGAGGATCGCCGACGCGGCCGATGCCCGGCTTGCCAACGAGACCGACAAGCGCCGGCGGCTGGCGGCCGGCGAGCTCGGCCTCGACCTCTACAAGATGCGCGAGCCGCTGGCCAAGGCGGGGCTGCGCTATGTCGACAGTCTCGCGGCGCTGAAGGATTGAGGGCGCCGCATGGGCGCCGCCCCACGACGGCGCACCGGTCTTCCGGCAGGCCCCGGCGGCCTGCCACCGCCGGGTGCTACCGGAACGACTGGCGCTGCAGGCCGGCCTTGGCGATCACCTCGGTCCATTTGGCAATATCGCCCTTCAGCTTGGCGCCGAGCTCCTCCGGGCTGCTCGCCGCCGCCTCGATGCCGAGCTCCAGGAAGCGCGCCTTGACGCCGGCATCGTCGAGCGCCGTGCGCAGCTGCCGGTTGATCAGCGCGACGATCTCTCCCGGCGTGCCCTTGGGCGCGAAGACGGCGTTCCACGAGGTCACGTCGTAGCCGGCAACGCCCGCCTCTGCGACGGTCGGGACATCGGGCAGCGAAGCCGACCGCCGGGCGCCGGAGACCGCGAGCGGCTTCAGCTGGCCGCCGCTGATGCCGCCGCTCAGCGAAGCAAAGCTGTCGATGGCGATGTCGACATCGTTGCGGATCGCGCCATTGGTGAGATCGGGCGTGCCGCGATAGGGCACATGCGTGAAATCGAGGCCGGTGGCCGACCGGAACAGCGCCGCCGACAGGTGCTGGGTCGAGCCATAGAGAATGGTGCCGACATTGAGCTTGCCCGGATTGGCCCTGCCATAGGCGAGCATGTCGGGAAGCGACTGGCGCGGCGAAGCGGCGCTGGTGACGAAGACAAAGTCGAACAGGCCGAGCGTCGAGACCGGCACGAAGTCGCCGACCGGATCGAACTGGAGATTGGTGTAGAGCGCCGCGCTCACCGCGGTGCCGTTGGTCAGGAGCGCCAGCGTATAGCCGTCCGCATCGGCGCCGAGAGCCTGGCGCGCGGCGGCCATGCCGCCGGGGCCCGGCTGGTTCATCACGGTGAGCTGCTGACCAAGAAGGCCGCTCAGCTTCTCGCCGACGATGCGCGTGGTGATATCGGCGATGCCCCCGGCCGCGAACGGCACGAAGATGCGGATCGGCCGGTTGGGAAAGCCCGCCTGCGCGAGCGCCGGGGCGGCCAGCGGCAGGCCGGCGCCGACGGCGGCGAGGCCCTGGAGCATCCGGCGGCGGGAGGGAAGCTGGGTCATCGGATCGTCTCCGGCCGCGGCCGCGCCGCAGCGCTGGGGTCTCGGAATGGTCAGGCGAAACGGTAGAGCCGCGCGGGATTGTCGACGAACAGCGCCTGGCGCAGCGCGGCGTCGTCGGTGTAGCGGGCGACCACGTCGACGAGGTCGCCGTCATTGGGCATGCGCGTGACGTTCGGATGCGGCCAGTCGGTGCCCCAGAGCACGCGGTCGGGCGCAGCCGCAAGGAGCCGCCGGGCATAGGGCACGACATCCTCGAAGGGAGCCCCGGCGGCGCTGATGCGCTCCGGGCCGGTCACCTTCATCCAGCACTTCTCGTCCGAGGCGAGGAGATCGACCAGCGCCTCGAAGGCGGCCGCGTCATGGCTCGGGCCGGCGCGCACGCCGCCCATATGGTCGATCACATAGGGGATCGGCAGCCCTCTGAGCAGGCCGACGAAATCCGGCACGTCCTGCGCCTCGAAATAGAGGTCGACATGCCAGCCGAGCGGCTTGATGCGCTGGACGATGCGGTGGAAGGCGGCAAGGTCCGGCGCCGCACCCAGCCGGCGCACGAAGGTGAAGCGACAGCCGCGAATGCCCTTGGCCGCCAGGTCTTCCAGCTCGCCGTCGGTGAAGCTCTCGTCGACATTGGCGATGCCGAGATAGCGGCCCCCGCTCGCGGCGATCGCATCGGTCACCACGCGGTTGTCGCGGCCGTGGCAGGTGGCATTGACGATGACCGCGCGGTCGACGCCGAGCACCTCGTGCAGGGCGCGGAAGGCCGGGAGCGGCGCGTCGTGGGGCGTATAGGACCGGCCCTCGGCATAGGGATAGAGGGCGTGCGGCCCGAAGATATGGCAATGGCTGTCGCAGGTGCGCGGCGGCAGCGCGAGCGCCGGCCTGCGCGTGTGCGGATCGGGCGGAAGGATGGTCGGGGCCGGCTGGGTCATGGTCTGCTCGCCGATCGTGCCGCCAAGGGGCCGCCTCCGGCGCTGCGTGTTTGGGCTCCGCGCTCCTGGGCATCGGCCACCGCGCGGCAGAGCGCGGGGTCGATGCCGATCTCGGCGACCATGTCGGCCGCCTCGCGCATCTCGGCGGCCCGCCGGATGCCGTGCTTGCCGACGCGCTCGGCCATGTTCGCGGCGAGCGCCGGCCAGTCGATCGAAGGGAAGGTCTCGGCCAGGCTGGCAAAGACCTCCGCCTCGACATCGAAGGCCCTGGCGGCCGCCGCGCTCTCGACGATGAGCGCCTCGATGCCCTTGATCATGATCGAGCGGCAGAGCTTCATGGCGGAGGCCCGGCCATGCTCGACGGCGACGGCCGTGACGTCCATGCCGACGGCGTTGAGCGTCGCCGCGATCCGAGCCGCCTGCGGCCCGCCGGCGAGGATCGGCACGCGGATGCCATAGGGGCCGACCGGCGCCATCACCGCGCCCTCGACATAGTCCGCGCGCGCCGCGCCGATCAGCGCCGCCGCCTGCCGCTTGGTGGCGGGCGCGGCCGAGTTGACGTCGAAGACCACCTGGCCGGCGCGCACGAGCGGCGCCAGGGTCGCGGCGACATCGAGCACCGCCGAGGCGGTCACCGCCGAGACGACGATATCGGCGGCGGCGACCGCAGCCGCGGGCGAGGCGGCCGGCGTCACGCCGATGCCGGCCGCGAGGGCGCGATGGCCGGCGGCGCGTTCGGGATCGTCGAACAGGATGTCGTAGGCCGCGACGGCGATGTCGCCGCGCGCCAGCCACTGGCGGGCAAAGGTCTGGCCGACCTCGCCGAAACCGATCAGCGCGAGCGACAGGGTGTTGGTCAAGGCTTCCTCGCGGCTTCAGGCCTTGCCGCGCGGCGCGGACAGGGTCTGCGGCCACAGAAGCGAAAGCGGACCGATGAATCAAATGAGAGTTTTGCGCCTACTCTTCGATCCAGCTCAGCTATCGGACGCCGCGCCCGCGCTGCGCAGGGCCGAGACGATCAGGTCGAGCAGCGTGGCAGCGGGGGGCGAGGGCGGGATGCCGCGCTTCGACACGATGCCGAGCGTGCGGGTGACGCCGGGATTGCGCAGGGGCAGGGCGACGATGCCCGCCGTGTCGACGACGCCGAGCGCGAGGCGCGGCACGATGGTGAGACCGATGCCGGCGCGCGCCATGCCGACGGCGGTCGCCACGTGCTGAACCTCGTAGCGCCAGTCGAGATTTTCGCGGCGCGAGCCGAGCGCATCGTCGATCAGCACGCGGTTGCCGGTCTGGGGCGCGATGCGCACCAGCGGCTCGCCTTCCAGCGCCTGCCAGTTGACCGTGACCTTGCGCGCGAGCGGATGTCGGTCCGGGCAGACCAGGACGAAGGGCTCCTTCATCAGCGGCCGGATCTCGAGATCCCAGCGATTGGCGGCGACGATGGTCAGGCCGAACTCGGCGCGGCCGGCCTGGACGTGTTCGGCGATCTCGGTCGCAGAATTGTCGTAGACGCGGACGCCGACGCGTGGATGAGCCTTGCGGAAGGCGTCGAGCACGACCGGCAGATAGGCGACGGCGATCGTCGGCAGGCAGCCGATGGCGATGCGCTCGAGCTGCTCGCGGCCGCGTTCGCGCAGGGCGACGAAGGAGCTCGTCAGGTCCGCCATGACCGCCTGCGCCCGCGGCAGCAGCTCGAGCCCGGCCGGCGTCAGCGTCACCTGCCGCGTGGTGCGGGTGAGCAGGCGCACGCCGAGATCGTCCTCCAGCTTCTTCATCCGGTGGCTCAGCGCCGTCTGCGACAGGTTCAGATGGGCGGCGGCACGGTTGAAACTGCCGCGCTCGGCAATGGCGACGAAGGCTTCGAGACCGAGAAAGTCGATGCGCATGTCCGCAGCTCCTGCAAGCCGGCCCCTGGCCATAGATGCATGCGGCGCATTTATCCAGCGCGTCGGTTGATCGCGCTCATCAGAGCCGGGGGCGGGGCGGTCCGGCAATCGCGCACGATGCGCAAATTTTCGGCTTGACTTCATTTTCAGATAGCTTTTTTCTAAAGCTAATTAAGAATGATAATTTCAAGGGGGAGGCCACAACCGTGCTGGCGCAGCAGATCGTCAACGGATCCATGCTGGGGAGCATCTACGTGCTCGTCGCGGTGGCTTTCACCATCGCCATCGGCATCCTCAACTTCCTCAATTTCTCGATCCCCGGCCTGTTCATGCTGGGCGGCATGATCAGCTGGGCCATGCTCGCCGCCGGCTGGCACTGGACCGCGGCGGTCGCGACCGCGCTCGTCGCCGCAGCGGCCGTGGCGCTGGCCGTCGAGCGGCTCGCCTATCGCCGGATGGCGGAGGGCGATCCGGAAATTCCGCTGGTCTCTTCGCTCGGCTTCCTGGTGCTGCTCGAAAACCTCGTTCTGATCCGGTTCGGTTCGGACCAGCAGGCCTTCCCGGCGCTGATCCCCGACTTCAACATCCGCGCCGGTGGCCTGGTCATCGGCGGCGCGCAGCTGATCAGCCTCGCCGTCGCGGTCGCGCTGGTCGCCGGCCTCTCGGCCTTCCTGAAGTTCACCAATGCCGGCCGGCGCGTGCGCGCCATTGCCGAGAGCCGCGAGACCGCGACCCTTCTCGGCGTCAACGTGTCCCGGCTGATCCCCCAGGTGTTCGTGTTCTCGGCGGCCTTCACCGCGGTCGGCGGCATCCTGTTCGCGATGAACTACCAGCAGGCTTCGCCCTTCATGGGCGAGGTGATCGGCTTCAAGGGCGTCGCCGCCATGATCATCGGCGGCATGGGCAGCATCTGGGGCGCGATCCTCGGCGGCATGATCATCGGCCTCGCCGAGGTTCTCACCATCCATTTCCTTGGCGCCAACGTCGTCAACATCACCGTCTACGGCCTGCTCCTGATGATCCTGATCGTGCGGCCGCAGGGCCTGCTCGGCGCCGGTCCGTCACGCGAGAAGCTCTGATGACCAGTTATCAGCTTGGCATCCTGGTCATCCTGGCGTTCAACCTGATCGCGGCCTATGCGGTCTACCTGCCGCTCGCCGCCGGCCAGCTCAATCTCGGCATTGCCGGCTTCATGGCGATCGGCGCCTATGGCGCGGCTTTCCTGACCAACGAATATGGCTGGTCGCCGGCGGCGGCCATCCCCCTGGGAGGACTGGCCGCCGGCGCCGTCGCGCTCGCCGTGGCCGTGCCGGTGCTGCGCACCCACGGCATCTATCTCGCGCTCGCCACCTTCGCGCTCGGCCAGCTGATCGCCGCCGTCTTCCTCAATGTCGAGGCGGTCGGCGCCGCCGCCGGCTACCCGGTGACGACTTATGTCGGCGCGCCCTGGGTGATCGGCGCGGCGGCGGCCGCCATGCTGCTGGTCGTGCTGATCTCGCGCACGCGCTTCGCGCTCTATCTGACCGCGATCAAGAGCGATGTCGTGGTCGCCGACCTCATGGGGCTCAATATCCGCGCCCTGCAGGTCGCCGCCTTCACCATCGGCGCCGTCATCGCCGGCGCGGGCGGCGGCCTCTACGCGCACCATTTCAGCTTCGTCGAAGCGCAGCATTTCAGCGTGCTGCTCAGCGTCTATACCGCGCTCTACGTGCTGCTCGGCGGCACCCAGACGGTCTGGGGGCCGTTCGTCGGCGCCACCTTCTTCACGCTGCTGCCGGAGCTGCTGCGCACCTCCTCGCAATGGCGCTATGCGGCCTTCGCGGCGCTGATCATCCTGATCATGGCGGCGCGGCCGCAGGGCCTCGTCACCACCGCCCTGATGCAGCGCCTGCGCCGGCTCGGAGGCGCGCAATGACGACGACAACGCCCGTCCTCGCGATTGCCTGCCTGTCGAAATCCTTTGCCGGCCTGCATGTCATCCGCGACCTGTCGTTCGACGTCCAGCGCGGCCGGGCAACGGCGCTGATCGGACCGAACGGCGCCGGCAAGACGACGGTGTTCAACCTGATCAGCGGCGTCTATCCGGCCTCGGCCGGGCGCATCGCGATCGACGGGCAGGACATGACCGGCGTGCCGTCGCGCCAGCGCATCCGGTTCGGCCTGTCGCGCAGCTTCCAGAACATCCGGCTGATGAGCCACCTCTCGGTGATCGAGAACCTGATGGTCGGCCAGCATGTCGCGGCGAGCCGGCTTGCCGACCTCATCACGCCGTTCCGGCTCGTCCCCAATCACCGCTGGCGGCGGGAGGCTCAGCTTGCCCTCGCCGAATGGGGATTGGAACAGCACGCCGACCAGCCGGTGAGCGCGCTCTCCTACGGCGTGCGCAAGCGCGTCGACCTGATCAGGGCGACGCTCGCCGAGCCTTCCCTGCTGCTGCTCGACGAACCGGCGGCCGGGCTCAATCCCAGCGAAACGGTGGCGCTGCGCGAGCATCTCACCGCGCTGAAGGAGCAGGGCGTCACCCTGCTCGTGGTCGAGCACGACATGCATTTCGTCGGCAGCCTGTGCGAGCACGTCGTGGTGCTGAATTTCGGCGAGAAGATCGCCGAGGGCACGCTCGCCGACATCCAGCGCGACCGAAGGGTTCGCGAGGCCTATCTCGGCTCCAGCGCAGCGGCGTGACCATGGCTCTTCTCGACATCCAGGACCTGACCGTCGATTATGGCCGCGTGCGCGCGCTCGCCGGTATCAGCCTCGCCGTCCGCGAAGGCGAGGTCGCGACCGTGCTCGGCGCCAACGGCGCGGGCAAGAGCACGCTGCTGCGCGCCATCGTCGGCGGCGCGAGGGCGAGCGCCGGCCGCCTCACCTTTGCCGGCGAGGACATCACCCGCCTGGCCACCCATGCCCGGCTCGGCCGGGGCATCGTGCTCGTGCCGGAAGGCCGGCGCATCCTGATCTCGATGACGATCGAGGAGAACCTCCAGCTCGGCGCGCATCTGCGTCGCGACGGCGAGGCGGTCCGCCGCGAGATCGGCCTGATCTACGAACGCTTCCCGAACCTCGGCCAGCGCCGCCACATGCGCGCCTCATGCCTCTCCGGCGGCGAGCAGCAGATGCTGGCGATCGGCCGCGCCATGCTGGCCAGGCCGCGGCTGATGATGCTCGACGAACCTTCGCTCGGCCTGTCGCCGCTGTTCGTCGAGCGCCTGTTCGACCTGATCGGCGAACTCAACCGCGACGGCCTGACCATTCTGCTGGTCGAGCAGAATACCGGCAAGGCGCTCGCTGCCGCCGACAGCGGCACCGTGCTGGAGCTCGGCCGGGTGCTGATGTCGGGCGAGCCGGCGAAGCTTGCTGCCGATCCCGCCCTGCAGGCCGCCTATCTCGGCGCCGCGGCGCCCGCGCCGGCGGCCGCCACGTCCTGACGGCACCGCCTGACGACACCGCCTGACACCCGCGACCTTCCAGGAGCCCCACCCATGCAGACACGCCGCCAAGTTCTCGCCGCCGGCGCGGGCCTCGCGCTGATGCCCCAGATCGGCGTCCCTCAGGCCGGCGCTGCCGGGCCGCAGGAGCTGATCCTCGGTTATGCCATGGCCAAGACCGGACCCTATGTCAGCCTTGCCGCCGCCAACGAGGTGGCGGTCGATTTCGCCGTCGAGGAGATCAATGCGAAAGGCGGCATCAACGGTAAGCGGCTGAAGGTCGTGAAGTTCGACACCGGGGGCGAGCCGCGCCAAGCCCAGCTTGCCGTCCGCCAGCTCGCCGAGGACGGCAAGGCGCTCGCCATCATCGGCCCGTTCTCGTCGAGCGAGGTACGCATCGCCTTCCCGGCCGGCGAGCGGGCCGGCATCGCCCAGATGTCGATGGCGTCCTCGGCGCCGAACCTTGCCAAGGGCTTCGGCTTCGCCTTCCGCAACACCACCGACGAGGCACAGGTGATCGACCAGGTGCTGGCGGCGATCAAGGCCAAGGGCCTTCCCGCCGCCTCCGGCGCGGTCGCCTTCGCCTCCGACGATACCGTCTCCAAGTCGATCGGCATCAGCGTGCTGCCGACGCTCTTTCCCAAGCACGGCGTGCCGATCCTCGGTTCGGTCGACTTCCAGCTCGCCGCCTTCGATCTGTCGCCGCAGGTCTCCAAGATCGCGCAGATGAAGCCCGACATCGTCGGCCTCGGCGCGCCGCCGGAAGGGGCCATCAACATCGCCAAGGAGCTGCGCCGCCAGGGCGTCAGGACACGGGTGATCGGCGGCACGACCATCGCCGATCCCGACCTGCCCGCGCGCATGGACGGCGCCGGCGAGACCATGACCATCGGCACGACCTTCTTCCACGATGTCGACGATCGGACTCGCGCCTTCACCGCCGAGTTCGGCAAGCGCGCCCGCGCCGCCGGCCTTGCCCGCGTCGAGCCGAACCAGTTCGACGCCTCCGTCTACGACATCGTCTATCTCTATGCCGAGGCGATGAAGGTGGCGAACCTCACCGGCGACCCCGCCCGGGCGGCCGAAGAACGCGTCAAGCTGCGCGATGCGCTGCGCGCCCTGAAGAACTATCCGGCGCTCGAAGGGCCGATCAGCTTCAATGCCGACGGCGACGCCATCAAGCCCGTCTACATCGTCGAGGTGCGGCAGGGGAAGTGGGTGCTGCTCGACAAGCGCAGCGCGGCCTGACGGAACGAAAAGTCAAACGACCGGATCATCATCATGGCAACCAACCTTACCTTCGCCGTCGCCGATGGCGCGGGCCCTGTCGTGCGGACCTTCGCCATCTCTCGCGCCGTCATTGCCGGCTGGACCGGGCGCGACCCGATCGCCCGTGACAAACATATCGCCGAGCTCGCCGAACTCGGCGTCAAGCCGCCGGCGACCACGCCGGTCTATTACCGCGTCGCCGCCAGCCGGCTGACGGTCGGCGGCCGCATCGAGGTCACGGGCGCGGCTTCCAGCGGCGAGGTCGAGTTCATGCTGCTCAGCGCCGGCGGCGCGATCTATGTCGGGGTCGGCTCCGACCACACCGACCGGCAGGCCGAGATCTATGACGTCACCGTGTCGAAGCAGATGTGCGAAAAGCCGGTCGCCCCCGTGCTCTGGCCATTCGAGGGGGTCCAGGGCCACTGGGATCGCCTCGTGCTGCGCGCCTGGGCGACCATCGACGGCGAGCGCCGGCTCTACCAGGAAGGCCCCGTCGACACCATGCTCGCGCCGGCCGCACTGATCGCGGGCCATGCCGCCGACGGTCTGCTGCCCGAGGGCACCGCGCTGTTCGGCGGCACGCTCGCGGCGATCGGCGGCATCCGCCCGGCGAGCCGCTTCGACTTCGAGCTGGAGGATCCGGTGCTCGGCCGCCGCATCCGCCACGGCTACGATGTCGCGGTCCTGCCGGTCGCCTGACACGATCGGCTCTCATGCAGGGCGCCGTTTGCGCCCTGCCCTCACGGCGCGGCGGGCAGCCGATAGACCGAGACGTGCGAACGCGACTCGGCAGTGAACGCGGAGCCGGTCCAGTCGGCGTGCCGGCTTTCCAAAGTGAAGCCGGCGAGCGCGGCCATGAGGTCGAGCTCGGCGGGCCAGATATAGCGGTGGCGCGAGCGGAACAGGCGGGCCTCGCGCCCCGCGCCGAAGCTGAAGTGATGCGACACGACATGCTGGTGCAGCACGTCGTAGGTATCGAGGCCGATATGCCCGGCTTCGGATTGCCAGACGACCGCGTCCTGTGTCGGTGGCAGCTTGCGCAGCTCCGGCACCCAGAGCTCGACGACGAAGCGGCCGCCGGGATCGAGATGGCGCGCGGCGTTGCGGAAGCAGGCGACCTGCTCGGCCTGGGTCAGGAGATTCGAGATCGTGTTGAACACGAGATAGACGAGGCCGTAGGTGCCGGGGGCCGCCGCGCTCGCCATGTCGCCGAGCACGACGGGAATCGCCGCCTCGTCGACCTTCCTGCGCAGCTCCGCCACCATGGCCGGCGACAGCTCGATGCCGGTGACCGGAACGCCGCGCTCCCTGAGCGGGACTGCCACGCGGCCGGTGCCGATGGCGAATTCGAGAACCCGGCGGCCCTGCGACAGCGCGGCGAGGCGCTCGACCGCCGGCTCCAGCACGGCAGGTGCGAACATGCCGGTTCCCGGCGTGTCGTAGCGCGCGGCGACCTCGCCGTCCCAGATGTCATCCGGTTGCATGGTCCCAATATGGGGCGGGGAGCGCGGATCGGCGAGTGCGCCGGCGCAACAGCCGTCCAGGGTTCGTCTGCGCCGGATCCGGCGGGATCGCGTCGGCCGGCTCTTTTGCGGCGACGCGAAACAGGCCAGGCTGCACGGCGCCACGGAGAGGATCACGAGATGCCGCCCGCCCTTCCGCAATTGCTGCCGATCCTGCGCGCGTGCTGGTCGCCCGAGACCAGCAGTCAATGGCGGCCGGACAATCCCGCGCGCGGCCAGTGCAATGTGACCTGCCTGGTCGTTAACGACCTGTATGGCGGCGATATTCTGAAGACGGAACTGCCGGAAGGCTGGCATTTCTACAATCGGATCGCCGGCGAGCGGCATGATCTCACGGCGGGCCAGTTCGATACGCCGCCAGCCTATACGGATGTCGCCAGCACCCGGCAGGAGGCGCTCGATGGCACGGCTGAGGACTGTTACGCCACCTTGAAGAAGAGAGTCGAAGCCGCCCTTGCCCGGACGCCGACCTGAGGTGGGCCGCGGCAGCACGCCGCCTCAGAGCGGACGTCGTGGCGGGACGCCACCGGCCTGGCGCGGACGATGCCGAGCCGGCCGGCGTCGCCGGTCCCTGCGCCAGGGTGATCTCATGAAGCCTGCGGATCCCAGAGCATCCACATTCTCCGTGCCGCGGCTTCAGGCGGTCGACGGGCTCGATGCCGATCGCCCGTCCATCGCCGCGACGGACGCGGCGAGCGCCCGCGAAAAAGGCCCGCCGGCGGGCGGCCGGCCTTCGTCGTCAGGGCGCGCGCGGTCAGGCCGGGTCGAAATAGTGGATCTCGAGCAGGAGGCAGCCGGCCTCCGACTTGAACGGCCCGTGGAAGGCGCCGGGCGGCCGGCAGGCATAGGTGAAGGGCTGGAACGGCGTGCCGCCGGCGCCCGCCTCGTCATTGCCGACGGTGAGGTCGCCCGAGACCAGGAAGACCTCCTCCCAATAGTCGTGGACGAAGGGCTTGGTGGTGAAGGTGCCCGCGTCGAACCTCAGGAGACGCGTGCGGCTGCCGCGGCGGTTCGCCTCGTCGAGCGCGCCCGACAGGATCTTCTGCTTGATGCCGGACGGATAGCCCTCGGGCACCTCCCAGCCGGCGGACATGTCGAGCGTATGGAATTCGTCGTGCAGTTTGTTGATGGGCATGGGCCTCACTCCCTTGGAAAGATGGCTTGCGCCTGGCTCACGCGGCCGGCGCTGCGGCGAGCTCCGGCACCTCGTCGGCCAGCGAATAGCCTTCGAGCATCAGGCCGAGCGCCCGCTCGGCGCCGGCCCAGTCGTAGCTGCGGAACGAATGGCCCTTGGTGACGAAGGTCGCGCCGGCGTAGAACATCTCGTACTGGGTATGGCGCGAGGCGAATTCCGAACCGACGGCATCCCAGGCGAGCTTGTAGAACTTGACCTTGTCGACGGCATTGGCGGCCGGCGACTGCTGGGTCTTCTCGATGAGGCTCGCGAGCTCCGGATTGCGGAAGTCCTCGACGGACGAGGGCAGCATGATCATGCCGCCGCCGGCAAGCTCGCGGAGCGTCGTCATGACCTTGGGATAGAGCTGCTGGGTCAGCGTCTGCGCGGCATAGAGCGTATGGGTGTGCGGCACGAAATAGCGGCCGCGCTGGGATCCCTTCACCTCCATGCAGGCGACCAGCGCGTCGACCATGCCGACCTCCGCCGCGAGCTGGCCGAGCGTCTCGCGCACCTGCGGGAAGCCGACGATGCCGTTGATGTCGGCGATGCGCCGCGCCAGGCCGATCAGGAAGCGCAGCTTGACCGACAGGCGGATCATCGCCTGGTAATTCTGGTAGACATGGGCCGGCGTCGCGTGGAACTGCTTCTGGCACATCTCGACATTGTCGACGACGAAGACGCGGTCCCACGGCACCTTGACGTCGTCGAAATAGAGCACCGCGTCGTTCTCGTCGAAACGGCTCGACAGGGGGTTGTCGAAGACCGAGCCGGCCGCCGCCTCGTAGGACTTGCGCGACAGGATCTTCAGGCCCTTGCTGTTCATCGGGATGGCGAAGGAATAGGCGTATTTCTCCTCGCCCGGCTGCAGCGGCTGGATGACGGTCACCAGCACCTCGTTGGCCATGATGCCGCCGGTCGCCAGCATTTTCGCGCCGCGCACGGTGATGCCGTCGCGATCGCGGTCGACCACGCCGGCGGCGAGGAACTCGCTCTTCTGCTGGGCCGCGCTCTTCGAGCGGTCGGCCTGCGGGTTGATGATCACATAGGTCAGGTAGAGATCGTTGTCGCGGGCATAGGCGTAGTAGTCGGCCAGAGCCCTGGCGCGCCTGGCGTCATAGGCCTCGAAGACCTCGAGCCCCATATACATGCCGGCAATGCAGGAGGCGACGTGATCGGGCGCCCGGCCCATGAAGCCGCCATGCAGCTCGGTCCAGGCCTCCAGCGCCTTGCGCCGCTCGACCAGCTCGGCATAGGAGCCGGGCAGTTGCCAGATGCGGTTGGCGACGACCCCGCTGTCGGGGGCGGCGAAGGTCATCAGCGCCCGGTTCTCCGGCGCGGAATGGAAATCGAACAGCCGGCCGGTGGAGCGGACGGCGTTGCGATAGGCCGGATGGGTGGTGACGTCGGCAACCTTGCGGCCATCGATATAGACCTCGCGGCCGTCTCTCAGCGACGCGATATGGTCCTTGCCGGTCTTCAGCATGACAGAGCCTCCCTCGGATGGCGCGGCATCCGGTGCGTTGAATTCGATGAGCTGGCTAATAATGAATGGGCAGCGGCCAGAGCGGCGCGCTGGCGCCCTCGCCGTCGACGCCGTGATAGCGTCCGCGGAAGAACAGGAGCGGCGGCGTCTCCGGCGCGGCCGGGGTCGAGAAGCGCAGGACCCGGCCGACGAAGATCAAATGGTCGCCGCCGTCGTAGCGGGCATAGGGCTCGCATTCGAAATGGGCGAGCGCATCCTTGATCAGCGGCGCCCCGGCATGGCCCGCGGCGCATTCCACGGCCGCCCATTTGTCGGCATTGGCGCGTGCGAACTGGTTCGACAGATGCTCCTGGCCGCGGCCGAGCACGTTCACCGCATAGCCCTTGGCGGCGATCAGCGCCGGCAGGCTGAGCACGCGGCGATCGGCGCTGAACAGGATCAGCGGCGGATCGATCGACACGGTGTTGAACGAGCTCATGGTCAGGCCGACCGGCTCGCCGTCGCCGCCGTCGGCGGTGATCACGGCGACACCGGTGGCGAATTGGCCGAGCGCCTGGCGGAACCGCCTGGCATCAAAGGCCGCGGGCGCGTCCGCCGCCATGCTCCTCTGCTCCCTCAGCATCGCACTATCTTTCTTATTTAGCTTGTAAACAAAGCTATCTACAAAAATTACACCCTGTCAAGCCCGGCCGTCCGGCGCGGCTAAGCGCCGGCGATCGCGGGGCAATACTGCTGTGAGCCGGCACCCGGCCCGCGCGCCGCGGCGGTGTCGATGACCGGGGAATTGCGCTATAGGGATTCGGACGCCCTCCTGCCCGGCGCGCACCGCGCGCCGGCGCGGACGGCATCGGGATCGATCAGGAATGGCCAGGCGGTCGGATATGGCGGGAAAGCGTGCAGCGACGGAACAGCCGGCCCCCGCGGCGCGGCCCTTGACCGTGTCGAGACCGGAACTGCTCAAGGACGGATCGGACCGGGCGTTCCGTCATTTCGTGCACGACACGCTGGCCTTTTCGGCGCGCATCCAGGAGGTGCGCGGCCGGCTCGGCGGGCTGATCGGGCTGACCAGCACCCAGTACACCATCCTCATTACCATCGCCCATCTCGCCCATCTCGCGGGACCTGCCGGCGTCGGCATCAATGCCGTGGCGGAGCACGTGCATTTGAGCGGCGCCTTCGTGACCATCGAGGTCAACAAGCTGGTGGCCAAGAAGCTGGTCTCGAAAGAGACCAGCGCCGAGGACCGCCGGCGCGTCAATCTGACCATCACGGCCAAGGCGCGCGGTCTGCTCGACGATCTGACCGCGGTGCAGGCGCCGGTCAACGATGCGCTGTTCGGCGACCTGACGGCCGAAGAGTTCGACATCCTGCGGACCATCATGACCCGGCTGGTCGAGACCGCGGGCCGATCGCTGCACCTGTTCGACTTCCTGGCCTCGGACGCGCGGACGGGCAGCGCCGGCTGAGGCCCGGCCGGAACGAGGATGCGCGATGCGGCTCAATCTCCGGCTGATCGAGTGCTTCAGGGCGGTGATGACCTCGGGCACCGTGACCGCCGCAGCCGAGATGCTGCATACCTCCCAGCCGGCGGTGAGCCGCGCGATCCAGCAGCTGGAGACGGCGGTGGGCCTCAGGCTGTTCGACCGGGTGAAGGGCCGGCTGGCGCCGACCGCCCCGGCGCTCGCCCTGTTCGAGGAGGTGGGCAAGACCTTTCTCGGCCTCGATCACCTCTCGCGCGTCGCGGCCAGCCTGAAGAGCTTCCCGCAAGGCAGCGTCAGCATCGTCTGCGCGCCGGCCTTCTCGCAAGGCTTCATCGCCGATGCCGCGCGGCGGTTCCTGGCGCAGCACGACGCGGTCAGCCTCAGCATCGAGACCCAGCCGTCGCCGACCATAGCCGAATGGCTCACCGGCCAGCGCTTCGATCTCGGCCTCGTCGCCTATCCGCTGACCCCGCCGGGCACGACGGCGCACCTGTTCGCCGAGCCCGACGAGGTCTGCGTCCTGCCGGAAGGACATGCGCTCGCCGGCCGCGACGTGGTGACGCCGGCCGATCTCGCGGACAGCGATTTCGTCTTTCTCGGCGGCAACGATCCCTATCGCTACAGGCTCGACCAGGTGTTCGAGGCCGCCGGCATTGCGCGGCGGCTGGTGGTGGAGACGCGCAATTCCGCCACGGCCTGCGCCCTGGTCGAACGCGGCGCCGGCATTGCCATCGTCAATCCGTTCACCGCGGTCGAATGTGCCGGACGCGGCCTCGTCGTCAGGCGCTTCGCCGCCAGCCTGCCCTTCACCGCCATGCTGGTCCGGGCCAGTCTCCGGCCGAGCTCGCCGCTGGTCGACCGGTTCGTCGCGGTGCTCGAGGCGACACGCGACGATTATCTCGCGCAGGCCGCGCGCCTCACCGGAGCCCATATCAGGACCGCATGACCTGCCGCCGCCTTGGCATTGGGCAAGCGGATCGCCGGCGGTCTAGCCTGGCGGGCGATCTTCGCGCCGACCCGAGGGAGCGCCCCCGATGACCACCGGCTTCATCGACCTCTACAGCGACACCAAGAGCCGCCCGACCGCCGCCATGCGCCAGTTCATGATGGCGGCGGAGGTCGGCGACGAGCAGAAGAACGAGGATCCGACGGTGCGGCGCCTGTGCGAGAGGGTCGCGACCCTGCTCGGCAAGGAGGCGGCGGTGCTGCTGCCCTCCGGCACGATGTGCAACGAGATCGCGCTCGCCGTGCATTGCCGGCCGGGCGACGAGGTGATCTGCCACCGCACCGCCCATATCATCCATTTCGAGGCCGGCGGCCCGGCGGTCATCGCCGGCGTCGTGCTGCGCGGCCTCGACGGGCAGGCCGGCCGCTTCGGCGCCGCCGACCTCGCGGCGGCCTGCCGGCCGGACAGCCGCCATGCGCCGCGCAGCCGCCTCGTCAGCGTCGAGCAGACCGCCAATCTCGGCGGCGGCGCGATCTGGCCGCTCCAGACGATCCGGGAGGTGATGGCGACTGCCCGCGCCGCGGGCCTTGCCGGACATCTCGACGGCGCCCGGCTGCTGAACGCCGTCGTCGCCAGCGGGGTCCCGGCGGCCGACTATGCCGCGCCCTTCGATTCCGCCTGGATCGACCTCACCAAGGGCCTCGGCGCGCCTGTCGGCGCGGTGCTCGCCGGCTCGGCCGGTTTCGTCCACGAGGCCTGGCGCTGGAAGCAGCGTCTCGGCGGCGCCATGCGCCAGGCCGGCATTCTCGCCGCCGCCGGCCTCCACGCGCTCGACCACCATGTCGAACGCCTTGCCGAGGACCACGCCCATGCGCGCCGGCTCGCCGAAGGACTCGCCGCCCTGCCGGGCGTCGCGATCGATCCGGCGACGGTGGAAACGAATATCGTCATCTTCGACATTGCCGGCACGGGCTGGCGCGCCGATCAGCTGGTGGCTGCCGCGGCGGCGCGGCAGGTCGGCCTCGGCGCCTTCGGCCCGACCACGGTGCGCGCGGTCACTCATCTCGACGTCAGCGGAACCGATATCGAGGCGGCGCTCGCCGCGATCGGCATGATCCTCGCCGGACCGGCGCCGAGGGGTTGAGGCGAGCGCGTCAACCCCTGCCGGGAATATCGTAGCGGGCGACGGTCTCGCCAGCAACGACCTCGCCGGTCTCGCAAAAGCCGAAACGGCGATAGAGCGCCGCGGCGCGGACATTCTCCGGGTGATAACTGATGATCACCCGGCTGCAGTCCGGCCGGCCGGCGAGCAGGGCAACGATGGCGGCGAGCGCGGCGCCGCCATGGCCGCGGCCTTGAAACCGCTGGTCGATCATCAGCCGATAGATCCAGTACTGGCCGTCGTCCGGGTCCAGCGCATACATGGCAAAGCCGACCGGCTCTCCCGCCGCGCGGATCATGAGCGGCACGCATTCCGGCCGCTCCGCCGCCTCGTCGAGCGAATCCTCGTTGCTGGCGATCAGATCGTCCTGATCCGGCGCGACCGACAGCGCAAGAGCGGCCGCGTGATCCTGAGGCTGGAGCGGCGTGACGGTGATGGTCATGGCTGATCCCGGTGCATGCGGCCGGCCTCCGACCGGCCGGCGCACACTGCATGGCCTCATTCCGATTGCACCGGCGTGACAAGGCGGCCGGGCAGCCGCGCTGTCAGCGCGTCACTTCGCCAGCGACGATCCCGGCGAACCGTTCGATATCCTCGGCGCTGGTATAGGCGTGCGGCGCGATGCGCAGGACCTCGCTCAGTCCCCGCGCGCGCAGCTCCCAGCGGGCATAGTCGAGACCGACCGTGGCCATGGCGATGCCGGCCCGGCGCAGCGTGTCGACGAGGCCGACCGCGATCGGCGCCGGCGGGGTGAAGGTGAGGAAGGCCGGCGCGCTGGCGATTGCCTCGTGGACGATGACGCCGTCGAGCGCGGCGAGGCGCGCATGGGCGAGCCGCAGGCGGTCGTCGATGATCGCCGCGATGCCGGCAATGCCGGCGTCGAGCGCATAGCTGATGGCGGCGCCGAGCCCGAGCCGGTTCGCCACGGCGAATTCGTAGCTTTCGAACCGATCGGCGCCCTCGCGCGGCGCATAGGTCCGCGGCCCGGTCCAGGGCGCGCCGCGCTGGTCGAGGCCGAGGGGCTCGGCAATGGCCAGGAGCGCGCGCTCGGAAAAGACGCCGATCGCCTGGCCGCGCGGGCCGCGCAGCCATTTGCGCGACGGCGTCACCATCACATCGGCACGCGCCGTCTCCCACATGAACGGGAAGCGGCCCATGACCTGCGAGGCGTCGAGAAAGAATAGCGCATGGTCCGGTCGCGGCAGGGCGCCGATCGCCGCCACCGGCTGGCGCTGACCGAAAGCGGTGGCGACCGCCGAGATCGCGATCAGCGCCACCCGCTCGTCGATCATCGCGCCGAGCGCCTCGGCATCGATCAGGCCGTCGGCACCGACCGGGATCACCTCGACCGACAGGCCGTCGTCGCGCGAGCGCTGCAGCAGGTTGAGGATGTTGCCGGCCCATTCGCTGCGCGAGACGAGCAGGCGCGCGCCGCGCGGCATGGCGAGACTGCGCATCGCCTGCGCCCAGAGCCGCGTCGCCGTCTCGGCGAAGGCGACCTGGTGCGGTGCGACGCCGAACAGCATGCCTGCCGCGCGCCGCGTCGCATCGAGCGCCGGCCGCGCGGCTTCGGCCGCCCAGTGCGGGCCGATGCGCGCCTCCTCGCGCAGATGCGCAATCACCGTCTCGGTGACCGGCCGGGCGGGCAGACCGGCTCCCGCGGCGTTGAGATGGGTGACGGTTGCGACACCCGGCGTATCGGCCCGCAGGCGCCGCGCGAGGTCGGCGGACGGGACGGCGGCTTCGGTCATGATCGCGGTCCGATCAGGCGTTCATCGGCAGGGCTCGGGCGCGCAGGAAACCGGGATCGGAGCGCCGATGCAAGGCCTTCGTGCTGTCGCACCGAAGGCGGCCGGCGGGACCAGCGCATTGGGGCGGCGCTCCGTGCATTTCGGCCGGTACGGGGCAGCGCTGGGTCCGGCGGATGCACTGCCCCCCGTCAGCCGATCGCGCACGCCGCTGATCGCCGCCCGCCACGTCTGGCGGTGGACCGTCCTTGAGCGATGGGTGGAGAGGAAGGTTCGGTCGACAAAGGCCGCCCGGAGCGCCGCACCTGCCGGCATGAGGAGAGCAGGGCGCCTGCCGCTCACGAGGCCATTTGCAGCGTTTCTATTCCATGACGTTGCATGGCAGCGCCGATCCGGGCGAGATCGGGCTCCTGCTGGGGCGCGGCCGTACCGATCTCGCGGAAGAAGGTCGTCATCGACGGCTCGACCAGCACCAGCAGGCGCGCCGGCCTGGTGCTCTCATTCATGTAGTTGTGCGGTGCATTTCCATCAATGCGTACCGCCGTCCCCGCCTTCGCGACGATGGTCACCGGCGGCTCGGCAGCGGCGAAATGCCGAATCGTGATCTCGCCGTCGACGACATAGAACAGTTCCGCCGAAGCATGGCGATGCGGCGGCGTACCGGAGCCGGGCGGAATTTCCACTTCGAGCAGTTCGGGGTTCGCAGCCGTAAGGCCGCCCAGGAACCGGACACGGTCGGCGACGACCCAGCAGGTCTCGCCATTCTCCGGGGTCGTGATATTGATGCTCATTGCCAAATCTCCTCGGCTTCGATGTCAGGTCCGCGGCACTGAACCCGCGGCGACCGCGGCCAGGATCGTTTCGAGCGCCCAGGAGGCCGCTTCTCCGGCCCGGGCGCCGGTGAGGCCGCCATAGTCCTTCAAGACCTCCCAGGCAGAGGCCGAATAGAGCAGATGCGCGAGCGCCTCGATCTTCCGCGCGTCAACCGGCGGAAGATCGGCAAGGCGAGGGGCGAGCGCCCTGGCAAAATGCCGGCGGCGGCCGGCGACCATTCCGGCGCGCATGTCACGCCCGGTGCGCGAGTGCAGCGAGGCACGGATGGCGGCCTCATGGGCGTCGAAACGCGGGAAGGCCTCCAGCGGCCCCTTGATGATCTCTTTCGCGTCCTTGGGGGCGATAGAGGCTCCCATCAGCGCGTTGAGCCAAGGCCAGAAGGCCGTCAGGAGATCATCCTTGGTGGGAAAATGACGGAAGACCGTGCGGCGCTGCACGCCCGCTTCACTGGCGATGGCATCCATGCTGATTTCATCGGGCGCGCCCGCGGCGCTCATCAACCGATACAGCGCGCCCAAGATCGCTTCCCGCGTCTCGCGCGCTTTCTCTTCTCTCAGAGGACTGTTGTAGCTGCGGGTTTCCGCCATGACCGCCATCCATAATTCATGACACTATCTGTGCCATGAAAATGGCTGCACGTCAATTGATGTCACTCGTCGTGCACTCAATCACTCCTGGCACCGCCGATCCGCGGAGCCACCGGTTCCGGACATCGATGCGGCGGGGGAGCGTGGCGCAAGACACTCGGGTGTCCGTCGAGCAGGCCGAAGGCGCGGCGCGACGAAGCGGCCGATCGCGCCCCTACTGCTCGCGCGCCCGGCCCGACAGCCCCTCGATGATCGGGCAGTCCGGCCGGTCGTCGCCGTGGCAGGTCTGGACGAGATGGCGGAGTGCGTTGCGCAGCTCGGTGAGCTCGGCGAGCTTGCGGTCGATCTCGCCGAGCTTGGTCTTGGCGATGGCCTTCACGTCGGCACTGGCGCGTTCCTTGTCGGAATAGAGCGAGAGCAGCTGGCGGCATTCCTCGACCGAGAAGCCGAGGCTGCGCGAGCGCTGCAGGAAGCGCAGGCGGTGGACGTCGGCCATCGAATAGTCGCGGTAGCCGTTGCCGGCCCGGTCGGAGCGGATGAGGCCGATATCCTCGTAGTAGCGGATGGTCTTGGCCGGCAGGCCGGACTTTTCCGATGCGGTGCCGATGTTCACGACGCGCTCACTCCTGATGGTGCGGCCATCCCTATAAAGGTTCCAGTCACGGGAAGGTCAAGGGGCGCAAATCCGCCCCTTCCCGCCTCAGGCCTCGTAGGCCATGGAGGTCATCATGCCGCCCTCCATATGGTAGAGGTGGTGGCAATGCAGGGCCCACCGGCCGGGATTGTCGGCGTCGAAGGCGACCGTCACCGAGCCCATGCCGGCCGGCACGAGCACGGTGTCGCGCAGCGCCCCCTGGAACCGCCTTCCGTTCACCGCCACGACCTGGAAATGATGGCCGTGCAGGTGCATGGGATGCGACATGCTGGTGCGGTTGACGAAGGTCAGCTCGAACCGGTCGCCGCGGCGCACGGCGAGCGGCCGGTCGCGGCCGTGGACCGCGCCGTCAAGGGTCCAGACATAGCCAGCGCCTTCGCCAAGGATCATGTCGTGGCGGCGCGTCGCGGCGCGCGCGGCGAGCGGCGTGGCGGCCCGCAGCCGCTGCTCGAGGCCGATGCCGACGGCCGGATAGGCCGCCTCGGCCTGGTCGCCGAGCCTGTCGACCCGCGCAGCCGGCGCCGCCAGGATGATGCCGGCGCGCAGGCGCCCGCCCTCCTGGACGGCCAGAACCGGCCAGGCCGAGGCCTGGCGCGGCAGGTCGACGAGAATGTCGAGGCGCTGCGCCACCGCCAGCTCGAAGCGCGAGCCGGCAAGCGGCTCGACCGGCATGCCGTCGACGGCGACGAGCCGGCCGCCGAGGGTGCCCAGATCGACCCAGAGATTGGTGCTGGCGGCGCCGTTGATCAGTCTGAGGCGGACGCGGCCGCTGCCCTCGACGGCAACGATCTCGGGATCGTCGAGCGTGCGGTCATTGGCCAGCAGGGCGTCATAGGCGACGTCCTGGAGATGCGCGGCCATGCCGGCCGGCGCGCCGCCGTGACCGGAATGGCTGCCGTGACCGCCATGAGCCATGTGGCCGCTCGTCGCCATGGCGCCGTGGCCCATTCCAGTGTGGCCCATGCCGCCATGGCCGGTCCCGCCATGACTTGTGCCGCCGTGTCCCATGCCGGCGTGACCCGTGCCGCAATGCCCGGCACCGCCGGCCAGCTCCGCCATGATCTCGCGCGGATCGCGGAAGGTGAAATCGTGGAACATCACCACCACCTCCTGGACGTCCGCGCCGGCCTCGGCGGGATCGCGGACGATCAGGGGCGCGGCAAGCAGGCGCTGCTCCTGCAGGCCGAAATGCGAATGCATCCAGTGGGTGCCCGGCCGCGCGACGGCGAAGTCGTAGTCGCGGCCGTCGCCGTCGGGAATGGGCTCCTGGGTGAGCCCGGCGACGCCGTCGTCCCGCCAGGGCGGCGTCAGGCCGTGCCAGTGCAGGCTGGTCGGCTCGCCGATGCGGTTCTCGACACGCACGCGGAACCGCTCGCCGGCGGTCATCACGAAGGGCCCGGCGCCATTGGCCTCGGTGATGCCGAAGACCTGCGCCGGCCGTCCCTTCACCGCGATGGTGCGCCGGACTGCGGTGAGGAGGCGCTGTCCCTCGGCGAGCGCCGGACGGGCCGGCAGGAGCAACGGCGAACCGAGCGCGAAGGCGGAGCCGGCAAGCGATGAAGCCATGAGATCACGTCTCGAAAGATGGGCCATGATGGTTCGTTCCGGATGAGCGGGCGGCCGTCAGGCGAGGGCCTGGCGGCCCGGCGCCGCGAAGCGCTTCAGGCGCATGGCATTGGCCAGCACGAAGACGCTGGAGAGCGCCATGGCGCCGGCGGCCAGCATGGGCGAGAGCAGCGTGCCGTTGAGCGGATAGAGCACGCCGGCCGCCACCGGGATGAGGCTGACATTGTAGGCGAAGGCCCAGAACAGGTTCTGCCGGATATTGGCCATGGTCGCCTTGGACAGGGCGATGGCGTTGGCGACGCCGGTGAGCTCGCCCGACATCAGCACGACATCAGCGCTTTCGATGGCGACATCCGTGCCGGTGCCGATGGCGATGCCGACATCGGCCGCCGCGAGCGCCGGTGCGTCGTTGATGCCGTCGCCGACGAAAGCCACCGCCCGGCCGCCGGCGGCGAGGCGCTTCACCGCCTCGACCTTGCCGTCGGGCAGCACTTCGGCCACCACCTCGTCGATGCCGAGCTCGGCGGCGACCGCCTGGGCGGTGCGCCGGTTGTCGCCGGTGATCATCGCCACCTTCAGGCCGAGCGCCTTGAGCGCGCGGATCGCTTCGCCGCTGGTCGGCTTGACCGGGTCGGCGACCGCGATGATCGCGGCGAGCCGGCCGTCGACCGCCGCATAGAGCGGGGTGCGCGCCTTGTCGCCCAGGCTCCGCGCCGCCTCGGCGAAAGCCTCGACGCCGATGCCGAGCTCGGCCATATAGCGGTCGGCGCCGACGGCGACCTGGCGGCCGCCGACCCGGGCGGCGACGCCGAAGCCCGGCACCGCCGCGAAGTCGACGGCTTCGGCGAGCACGAGACCCTGCTCCTCGGCCGCCGCGACGATGGCGGCCGCGACCGGATGTTCCGACTTCGCCTCGACCGCCGCGACCAGCGCCAGCACGCCGGCGCGATCGAAGCCCGCGGCCGGGACGAGATCGGTCAGATGAGGCCGGCCTGCGGTGAGCGTGCCGGTCTTGTCGAGCGCCACGACGTCGGTTGCCTTCAGCGACTGCAGCGCCTCGCCGTTGCGGAAGAGCACGCCGAGCTCGGCGGCGCGGCCGGTGCCGACCATGATCGAGGTCGGGGTGGCGAGGCCCATGGCGCAGGGGCAGGCGATGATCAGCACGGCCACCGCATTGACCAGAGCGAAGGTGACCGCCGGCTCCGGCCCGAAGGCCAGCCAGAGGACGAAGGTCAGGAGCGCCGCGGCCATGACCGCGGGCACGAACCAGGCGGTGACCTTGTCGACGAGGGCCTGGATCGGCAGCTTCGAGCCTTGCGCGGTCTCGACCATGCGGATGATCTGGGCGAGCAGGGTGTCGGCGCCCACCTTGGTGGCGCGATAGGTGAAGCTGCCGGTCTTATTGAGGGTGCCGCCGACGACCTCGGCGCCCTCGGCCTTGGCGACCGGAACCGGCTCGCCCGAGATCATCGATTCGTCGACGAAGGAGGAGCCAGTCAGCACGACGCCGTCGACCGGCACCTTGTCGCCCGGGCGCACCTCGACGACGTCGCCGGCGACCACCGCCTCGAGCGGCATCTCGACGAAGCCGCCGTCGCGGGCGACCCGCGCGGACTTCGCCTTGAGGCCCATCAGCCGCTTGATCGCTTCGCTGGTGCGTCCCTTGGCCTTGGCCTCCAGGAGCCGGCCGAGCAGGATCAGCGTGATGATCACCGCGGACGCCTCGTAATAGACATTGGCCGTGCCCTCCGGCAGGAGCCGGGGCGCGAAGGTCGCGACCACGGAATAGGCCCAGGCAGCGGTCGAGCCGAGGACGACCAGCGCGTTCATGTCGGGCGCGAGACGGATGAGTGCCGGCACGCCCTTGCGGTAGAAGCGCAGGCCCGGGCCGAACTGCACGATCGTGGCGAGCACGAAGAAGACGAGATAGAGCGACCGGTGCCCGATCGCCTCCATCAGCCAGAGATGCAGGTCCGGAATGAGATGGCCGCCCATCTCGGCGACGAAGATCGGCACGGTCAGCACGGCGGCAAGGGCGAAGTCGCGCTTGAGCGCGGAATAGTCGCGTGCCCGCGCCGCTTCGCGGCTGTCGGCCTCGCCCGCCGGCGCGGCACCGACGTGGCGCGGCTCGTAGCCGGCCTTGACGATGGCGGCATCGACCGCGGCGCGGACAGCCGATCCGGCCAGGGCCTCGACGCTGGCGCGCTCGGTGGCGAGATTGACCAAGGCCTTGACGATGCCGGGCACTGCGGCGATGGCGAGCTCGACCCGCCTGACGCAGGACGCGCAGGTCATGCCCGCGATCTCGACCTCGAAGCGCTCGACCGGCACCTCGTAGCCGGCCGTGGCGATCGCCGCGATCACGCCTTGCGGATCGGCGCCGGCGGCAAAGGCCACATCGGCGCTTTCGGTGGCGAGGTTGACGGTTGCGGCGGCGACGCCGGGCGCGGCGGCTATCGCCTGTTCGACCCGGCGCACGCAGGAGGCGCAGGTCATGCCGGAGATCGGGAATGTCTGGCGTGCCGCGAGGGCGGCGGTCTGGAGGGGCGCGTTCATGAGCCTCGACCTCTGTTCGTTCATCGTGGCCGACATCTCTAAAGGTTCCAGTTCCTGGAAGGTCAACAGGCCCGTGCGGTGATTCCTTCACGGCGGCCGCGCAGCGGCGCAAAGGCATGAGGAGAGCGGTTTCCGGCACGGGTGCGCGCGGTCCCCGCGCCCCTCGCCATGCGCGGACGCTGGCCGGCAAAAGACCGCTTGACCTTCCAGCCGCTGGAACGAGGACAGTGCGGCTCATGCGCGATCGACGCGCGGAGAAGAGGTTGTCATGCCGACATTCAAGGTTCCCAACATGACCTGCGGCCATTGCGCCGGGGCCGTCACCAAGGCCGTGCAGACGCTGGACGCCGGCGCCCGCGTCGAAATCGACCTGAAGAGCCAGACCATTTCGGTCGAGTCCTCGGCAGAGGCGGCGCGGATCGTCGCGGCGATCGAACGGGCCGGCTATCCGGTCGCAACGGCCTGAGACGGCGGCGACCGCGCCGGTCAGAAAATGGTTTCGAAGGGCCGCGGCCGGGCGATGGCGAAACCCTGGGCCCGGTCGATGCCCATGGCGCGGGCGAGCTCAAGCGTCGCCTCGTCCTCGACCTGCTCGGCCACCGTCTCGGCGCCGAGCCGGTGGCCGACCGCATTGATCGATTCGACGATCGCCCGATCGATCTCGTTATCCGCCATCTGCCGGATGAACCCGCCGTCGATCTTCAGACTGCTGACCGGAAACTGCCGCAGATAGGAGAAGGACGAGAGGCCGGTGCCGAAATCGTCGAGCACGACGCCGCAGCCAGCCGCGCGCGCCCGGCCGAGGAAGCCGCGGGCGGCGGTGAGATTGTTGATGACCGCCGTCTCGGTGATTTCGAGATGGAGTCGCCCGGGCGCGAGGCCGGACGCGTCGAGCTCCTCCTGCAGATAAGGCCAGAGAAAGGGATCGTTCAGCGAATTGGCCGAGAGGTTGATCGCGATCGACAGGTCCGCCGCGGCCTTCAGCCGATCGCCATGGGTCCGCAACGTCGTACGAATGACCCAGCGGTCGATATTGCCCATCAGGTCGAAGCGCTCGGAGGCCGGGATGAAGGCCGAGGGCTCGACGACATTGCCGTTCTCGTCCAGCATCCGCAGCAGGATCTCGAAATGGCGGCCTCCGGCCGGCGCCGCCGCGAGGCTGACCACCTCCTGGGCGAACAGGCAGAAGCGGTCGGCCTCGATCGCGTGGCGGATGCCGGCCGCCACCTGGACCTGCCGGTGGTTGCGATGGGCGGCACTGCCGGCGCCGCCATAGACGGCCACCTGGTTGCGGCCCGCGGCCTTGGCGGTGTAGCAGGCAATGTCCGCCTCGCTCAGCCACTCGTCGATCCGGCGCGCCGGCGGACCGATCACGGTGAGGCCGACGCTGGCACCGACCTGGTAGGGCCGCTCGTCCCAGACGAAGCCGATCGCGCCGAGATCGCGCAGCAAAGCCAGGGCGATCTTTTCCCCCTTCTCGGGCGTGCAGTCGCCGAGCAGAAGGCCGAACTCGTCGCCGCCGAGGCGCGCGGCGGCATCGCCGGCCCGGCAGTTGCGGCGCAGCACGCCGGCGACATCCCGCAGCAGGGCATCGCCCGCGGCGTGGCCGGCGCTGTCATTGACGAGCTTGAACCGGTCGAGATCGATGAAGCAGAGCACATGCGGGCGGCCGGAGGCGAGCGCCGCTTCGCCGGCGGAACCAAGGGCGCGCTCGAAGGCTGTGCGGTTGAGCAAGCCGGTCAGGCTGTCGTGATTGGCCTGATGCTCCAGCGCCTGCTGCAGCGTGCGGGCCCGGGTGACGTCCTGGAACACCAGCACGGCGCCGATGACCTCGCCGGAGGCCGTGCGCACGGGCGCGGCCGAATCGCGGACATTGCGCCGCTCGCCGTCGCGGGCGAGCAGCACCGCGCCCTCGTTGAGGTAGAAGGGCTGCAGGCGCGCGAGGCAGGTCTCGACCGGATCGGCGATCGGCTCGCCGGTCGCCTCGTCGACGATCCTGAACACCTCGCGCAGGGGCTTGCCCACCGCCTCCGCCGCCGGCCAGCCGGTCATCGCCTCCGCCACCGGATTCATGAAGGTGACACGTGCCTGGGCATCGGTGGAGATCACGGAATCGCCGATCGAGTGAAGCGTGATCCTCAGCCGCTCCTTCTCCTCGAACAGCGCCTCGGCCAGTTCCTTGTGATCGGTGATGTCCCAGTTCATGCCGACCGCGCGGACCGGCGCGCCGGCGTCGTCGCGAATGACGCGGGCGAGCGAACGGACATGGCGCTGCGTGCCCGAGCGCTGCCGGCGGATGCGGAAGTCCATGCTGAACAGCGAGGTCTGCTCGACCGCGAGGTCGTAGCGGCGCAGCACTTCCGCGACGTCGTCAGGATGGAGGAAGCTGAGCCATTGCTCGAGCGTGCCGTCGAAGCCGCCCGGCGCGAGCTCGTAGAGCTCGTACATCCTGGCGTCCCAGGTAAAGTGACTGCGCGCGAAGTCGAGCTCGAAAATGCCGGCGCCGGCCGCTTCGACCGCGAGCTGCAGCCGCTGGTTCAGCGCCAGCATCGCCTCCTCGGCCCGCTTGCGGGCCGTGATGTCGGCGAGGGTTCCGACCACCCGCTGCGGCTGGCCATCGGGCGCTCGCTCGATGACCTTGCCGCGCCCGTACATCCAGCGCCAGGTGCCGTCCTTGGCGCGCATGCGCATCTCCAGCGCGAAGTCCGGCGCATCGCCCCGGTAATGCGCCTCGATCGCGGCGCGGCAGCGCGGCAGGTCCTCCGGATGGACACGGTCGGACCATTCGTTGCGTGTCGGGCCGATCTCGTGGTCGGCATAGCCGAGCATGGCCTTCCAGCGATGCGAATAGAAGATATGGCCGCTCGCGATATCGTAGTCCCAGAGGCCGTCGCCGGCGCCCTCGACGGCGAACTGCCAGCGCAGCTCGCTGCGGCGCAGCTCGGCCTCGGCGACCTTCGCCGCGGTGACGTCGCGCGACACGCCGATCAGCCCGACCACCTCGCCATTCGCGTCGCGACGCGGCGCCCAGGTGGAGGAATAGATCTGCAGCCTGCCGCGCACGATGGCGCTGAGTTCGTTGGTCTCGGCCTGGCCGGTCGCGAGCACCCGGCTTTCCGTCTCGGCGACCGAATTGGCGACGGCGGCGGGCAGGACGTCATGCGCCGTCCTGCCGATGATCTCGGGGGCGGGCAGGCCGATCGCCGCCTCGGTCGCCTTGTTGGCGAGGATGTACCGGCCGGCGAGATCCTTGGCCATGATCAGGTCGGGCGAGCCGTCCATGACCGCCTGCAGCAGGGCGACCGCGTCGTTGAGCTGGCGCGCACGCTCGACATCGGCCGAAATGTCCCAGCAGGCGCCGATGCCGCGTTCGATGGCGCCGTCGGCACCACGGATCAGGCGCACCGAATTCCTGATGTGCCTGATCGCGCCCTCGGGACCGACCCGCACCCGGTAATCGAACTGATAGTCGGCTCCCTCGCGGAGGGCCGCCTCTCGAATCGCCAGCACGCGGTCGAGATCGTCGGGATGCACCAGCCGGCGGAAGCCCTCGGCCGTCGCGTCGAAGGTCTCGGGCGTCACGCCGTGCAGCTCGTAGGTGCGCGCATCCCAGTGGCGCGTGCCGGCGGGATAATCGACCGAGAAGATGCCGATACGGCCGACTGCGAGCGCGATCTCGAGCCGCTCGCTGGTCTCCTGGAGGCGCCGTTCCATCGCCTTCTGGGCGCTGATGTCGGTGATGGTGCCCACCAGCCTGAGCGATTCGCCGTTCGGCCCGCGCTTCAGCACCTTGCCGCGCGAGCGGATCCACACCCAGTGGCCGTCGGCATGGCGCAGCCGGTAGACCTCGTCATGGACAGGGACGCGGCCGATAATGGTGTCCCGGACCGATTGCGAAAGCCGCGCACGGTCGTCGGGATGGGTGGCGGCCAGCCACTCGTCCGGTCCCACGGTCATCTCGGCCGCCGGCAGGCCGAGAATGCTCTTGGCCTGCGGCGAGACCCACATCTGCCCGGCGAGGATGTCGGTGTCCCACACGGCCTGATCGGCGGCGAGCAAGGCCTGGTGCCAGCGCCACTCGTCGCGGGCCAGCGCCAGCTCGGCGCGCTTCTGGGCCTCGATGTCGACGAGCTCGAACAGGATGCGTGACGGTCCGGCGCCATTCTGCCCGGCGAGCGGCGTGAGGCTGGCCAGGACATGGAACACGCGCCCGTCACCCGCGATGCAGCGCCGCTCGACGCCGTGCTGCGCGCCGGGATCGCCAAGCCCGGCGCGATCCGCGGGATGAATGACGTCCTCTGGCGCCAGGCCGACACAGGCGGCCGGCTCCCGGGCGACGAGACGCGCGAAGGCGGCATTGGCGTGCAGGCAGCGGCGGTCCGCATCGAGCAGCGCCATGCCGACCGAAGCGTGGTCGACGAGGCCGCGCAGCAGATCGCTCTCCTCTGCCGGGGCGGGCATCCCTCCGCGACCGCCTGACTGCCGGGCAATCTTCTTCGTTTGCCGATTTTCGATTGCCATCACAACAACCGCGACTGGCCGAGAATGCAACGCCCCCAGGGGAAGCGTGCATCGTTGTCTGCCGCCGCGCAAGCGGTCCGTGCTGCCGGCCGCCAGCGGGCGCTCCGCGGCCTTGCTGCGAGGTTGCCGCCGGCGCATCGCCGGCAGGGGCCGCGGCAGCCGCGCTTGCGGGGAAATTATCTATTTGCAAATGATAGTCATTTGCAAATAATACCGCGTGCGGAAGGAGAGCCGGACATCATGCATGCGCCCCTGACACCCGCGGAACGGGCTCGGCTCCAGTCGCCGCTGCGGCTTGGCGATCCGCCGGCGCAGGCGGGGGCGGGCATCGCCGGGCGCCTCCGGGCTGCCGGGCTGCGGCCGACCCGCCAGCGATGCGCGCTCGCCATTCTGCTCTTCTCCGGCCGCCCGCGGCACGTCACGGCCTCCGGCCTCGCGGGTGAAGCCGCGGCGTCCGGCGTCCGGCTGTCGCTCGCCACCGTCTACAACACGCTGAACCAGTTCACCGCGGCCGGCCTGCTCGCCCGCCTCGGGATCGGCGGCGAGCTTGCCGTCTTCGACACGGACCCGGCCCACCACCATCATTTCCACCTTCACGAGGAAGGCCGGCTCATCGATGTGCCTGCGGCCGCGATCGGCTTCGGTCGCCTGCCGGCGCCGCCAGCCGGCTATGCCGTCGCCAGGATCGATGTCGTCATCCGCCTCAGGCGGATCGCCTAGAAGGGCAGGCCGACATAGTTCTCGGACAACGAGGTCATCGCCGCCCTGGACGACACCAGATAGGCGAGGTCGGCTTCCTGGATCCGCTGATCGAAGGTCGTCGCCTGCGGGAACCGGTGCAGCATCGTGGTCATCCACCAGGAGAAGCGCACCGCCTTCCAGATGCGGGCCAGCGCGCGTACGGAATAGGCGTCAAGGCCGGCACCGGACTGCTCGCCATAATGCTCGATCAGTCCCTCGGAGAGATAGCGGACGTCGCTGACAGCAAGGTTGAGCCCCTTGGCGCCGGTCGGCGGTACGATATGGGCGGCATCGCCGACCAGGAACAGGCGGCCGAAGCGCAAGGGCTCGGCGACGAAGCTGCGCAGCGGCGCGATCGACTTTTCGAAGGACGGGCCGACCACCACGCGCGCGGCCGAGGCCGGATCGAGCCGGCGGCGCAACTCATCCCAGAACCGCTCGTCGGTCCAGTCCTCGACGTGGTCGTCGATCGGACACTGCACGTAGTAGCGGCTGCGGGTGAGCGAGCGCATCGAGCAGAGCGCGAAGCCACGCGGCGAATTGGCATAGATCAGCTCGTGGTCCACCGGCGGCACGTCGGCGAGAATGCCGAGCCAGCCAAAGGGATAGACCCGCTCATAGGTCGCGATCGCGCCGTCGGGCACACTGGCGCGCGAGATGCCGTGATAGCCGTCGCAGCCGGCAATGAAGTCGCAGGCGATCTCATGTCCGACGCCGTCCTTGACATAGGTGACCCTCGGCGACACCCCGTCGAAGTCGAGCGGGGTCACCGCCTCCGCCTCGTAGATGGTCCGGGCGCCGAAGGCCTCGCGCGCCGCCATCAGGTCGCGCGTCACCTCGGTCTGGCCATAGACGGTCACCGCCTTGCCGGTCAGCTCGGTCAGGTCGATGCGGTGCAGGCTGCGATCGAAGCAGAGCGAGATGCCGTGATGGACGAGGCCATCCTCGGCCAGGCGCTCGCCAACGCCGGCGGCGGTCAGGAGATCCACCGTGCCCTGTTCGAGGACGCCGGCGCGCACGCGCGCCAGCACATAGTCCTTCGACCGGCGTTCCAGGATCACGTTGTCGATGCCGGCCCGGTCGAGGATCTGGCCGAGCAGCAGCCCCGATGGCCCCGCGCCGATGATGACGACCTTGGTCCGCGTCACGCTCATGGTCCGTACTCGCTGCATGCGGCGGGCGGCGCGGCCTGCCGGCTGTGCCGCCCCTCGTCGATATCAGGACACGAGCGCCCAGTTGCCGTCCTTCACGGTGATCAGCACGCGGGCGCGCTCGTCGACCCCGTAGCGGTCGGTCTCGGTGAAGTTGAACACGCCCTGGCTCGCGTTGATGTCGCGCTCGGTGAGCATGGCCTTGCGGATCGCCTCGCGGAATTCGGGCGTGCCGGGCCTCGCCTCCTTGATTGCCACGGGCACGACCCGTTTCAGCACCTCGTAGGCATCGAAGGCATGGGCGCCGAACTGGGTGCGCGTGTCCTTGCCGTATTTGGCCTCGTAGGCGGTGACATAGGCGAGGCCCGGCGCCTTGGTGGCGGCGCTGTCGGGCAGGAGCTCGGGCGCGATCACCGGGCCCGAAGCCATGATGACGCCTTCCGCCGCGCGGCCGGCAATGCGGATGAAATCACGGGTCACCGCGCCATGGGTGTGATAGATTGGTCCGGCATAGCCGCGCTCCTTCAGCGCGATCTGCGGCAGGGCGGCGCCCGTGCCGGAGCCGGCGACCAGCACGGCATCGGGCCGCGCGGCGATGATCTTCAGCGTCTGGCCGGCGACCGAGGTATCGGCGCGGGCATAACGTTCGTCGGCCGCAAGCTTCAGCCCGGCGGCCTCGCCCTGGGCCTTGAACTCGCGCAGCCAGAGATCGCCCCAGGAATCGGAAAAGCCGATCATCGCGACATTGCGCACATTGTTGCGCTTCATGTGGTCGAACAGCGCCTTGGCCATCAGCGAGACCGGCTGCGGCAGCACCACGCTCCACTTCTCACGGCCGGCGACCGGGATCGGCGCGAAGGAGAAATGCGGCACGCCGGCCTCCGCCGCGACGTTGGAGACGGCGATGCCGGGCGGGGTGGTCGAGGAGCCGAGCAGCACGTCGACCTTGTCCTGGGCGACGAAACGGCGGGCATTGGTGGTGGCCGCGGTCGGGTCGCCGGCATCGTCGAGCACGATGGCCCGCACCTTCACGCCGCCGATCTCGGTCGGCATGATGTCCAGGGTGTTGCGCGCCGGGATGCCCAGCGCCGCCGCCGGCCCGGTGATCGAAATGGTCGCGCCGAGCGTGATTTCCGGCGCCTGCGCCCCGGCACGGCCGGTCCAGCCGGCAAGGCCGGCGGCGGCGCCCAGCACAGTGGACCTCCTGGTCAGTCGGATCATCGTCTTCCTCCCTCAAATGCCGGCGCGGGGCCGTTTCTCGGCACGGCCTTGGATGCGCCATGGCGGCGAAATCTGCCATGGACGCGAATTGTTGGATAGCCCACGATCGGCGTCGCGACCCGGCATGCACAAGGCGCGGACGGAACCACTTCTTGCCGCGGAACGTTGACCCGCCACGATGAGGGACGCGGCAGGCAGCGCGGAGCGCGCGACCAGGGGCACAGGGGCATCCGGCCTCGCCGTGCCGATGGCGCTCGGCCTTGCCGCGGCGACGATC
>NZ_JAPSET010000046.1:0-48297 GCF_026847585.1 Phreatobacter sp. AB_2022a | reverse complement strand
CGCGGCACCGGCCCGGCCGGCCGGATCGGCCATGAGGATCTCGACGCCTTCATCGCACGCGGCCCGTCCGGCGAACGGGCGAGCGGCCTTGCCGAGAACCATGCCGTCGAGGACATCAAGGTGGTGGGCCTGCGCCGGCGCATCGCCGAGAAGATGGCGCTGTCGAAGTCGCGCATCCCGCACATCACCTATGTCGAGGAGGTCGACGTCACCGCGCTGGAGGACCTGCGCGCGGCGCTCAACAAGGCCAAGCGCGCCGATCAGGCCAAGCTCACCCTCCTGCCCTTCCTGATGCGCGCCATGGTCAAGGCGCTGGCCGACCAGCCGGGCCTCAACGCCCTGTTCGACGACGATGCCGGCATCATCCACCAGCATGGCGGCATCCATATCGGCATTGCCGCCCAGACCCCGACCGGCCTCGTCGTGCCGGTGGTGAAACATGCCGAAGCCCGCGATCTCTGGAATTGCGCCGCGGAGGTGAACCGCCTGGCCGACGCCGCGAAGGCCGGCACCGCGACGCGCGAGGAGCTGACCGGCTCGACCATCACCATCACCTCGCTCGGCGCGATGGGCGGCGTGGTGACGACGCCGGTCATCAACTATCCGGAAGTCGCCATCGTCGGCGTCAACAAGATGATGATCCGCCCGGTCTGGGACGGCACGGGCTTCATCCCGCGCAAGATGATGAACCTCTCCTCCAGCTTCGACCATCGTGTCGTCGACGGCTGGGACGCCGCGGTCTTCGTCCAGCGCCTCAAGACGCTGCTCGAAACCCCGGCCATGATCTTCGTCGAGGGCTGACGCGATGAAAGAGATTTCCTGCAAGCTGCTGGTCATCGGCGGCGGCCCGGGCGGCTATATCGCCGCGATCCGCGCCGGCCAGCTCGGGCTCGACACGGTGATCGTCGAGAAGCGCAAGCTCGGCGGCACCTGCCTGACGATCGGCTGCATCCCCTCCAAGGCTCTCATCCATGCGGCCGAGGAGTTCGACAAGGCCAGCCACATGGCCGCCGGCACCAGCCCGCTCGGCATCAGCGTGGCGAAGCCGGCGCTCGATCTCGGCAAGACCATCGCCTGGAAGGATGGCATTGTCGGCCGCCTCAACAGCGGCGTCGCCGGTCTCCTGAAGAAGGCGCGCGTCAAGATCGTCGGCGGCACCGCCCGCTTTCGCGACGGCAAGACCGTCGAGGTCGAGACCGAGACCGGCCTGCAGGTGATCCGCGCCGAGACGGTTGTCATCGCCACTGGCTCGGCGCCGGTCGAACTGCCTTTCCTGCCCTTCGCCGGACCGGTCATCTCCTCGACCGAAGCGCTCGCCCTGACGACGCTGCCGAAGGCGCTCGCCATTGTCGGAGCCGGCTATATCGGCCTCGAGCTCGGCATGGCCTTCGCCAAGTTCGGCACCGCCGTGACCGTGGTCGAGGCCGAAGCGCGCATCCTGCCGCAATATGACGCCGAGCTGACCCGGCCGGTGGCCAGGCGCCTTGCCGATCTCGGCGTCGAGGTGCTGACCGGCGCCAAGGCCAAGGGGCTCGCGCCGAAGAACGACGGGCTGCTGGTCGAAACCGCCGCCGGCACCGACCGGCGCATCGCCGCCGACCGGATCCTCGTCACGGTCGGCCGCCGGCCGGTCACCGAGGGCTGGGGGCTCGAAGAGCTCGGCCTCGACATGGACGGCCGCTTCATCCGCATCGACGACCGCTGCCGCACCTCGATGCGTGGCATCTATGCCATCGGCGACGTGACGGGCGAACCCATGCTCGCCCACCGCGCCATGGCCCAGGGCGAGATGGTCGCCGAGATCGTCGCCGGCCATGCCCGCAGCTGGGACAACCGCGCCATCGCCGCGGTCTGCTTCACCGATCCCGAGATCGTCACGGTCGGCCTGTCGCCCGATGCGGCGCGCGCCGCCGGCATCGAGGTGAAGACCGGCCAGTTCCCGTTCACCGCCAATGGCCGCGCCATGACCATGCTGGGCGAGGCCGGCTTCGTGCGCGTCGTCGCGCGCGCCGACAATCACCTGGTGCTCGGCATCCAGGCCGTCGGCCAGGGCGTCTCGGAACTGGCCGCCGCCTTCGGACTGGCGCTCGAAATGGGAGCTCGCCTCGAGGACATTGCCGGCACGATCCATGCCCATCCGACCCAGGGCGAAGGCTTCCAGGAGGCGGCGCTGAAAGCGCTCGGCCACGCGCTGCACATTTGACAATGAAATGGCCTGCCCTGTCGCGCCGACGTGCTCTGCAGGGCAGGCTGTCTCGGGAAGCGCAATCCAATCCCGGCAGATCTCGGCTCGACGCCGCTTCCGCCCAATCCTCGTGCCCGTGACGCACACGGACAATGAGAACGTCGCCATCCTCGTCAATACGATAGATCACCAGATGCGCCCTGAAGGGATGAATACGCATCGGCGGCGATAGTTCATGGCGCTCGCGCGCCATGCGCGGACTGCCGGCAATCAGGTCGCAGATGCCGAACAGTTCGCCATGGTACGGCCGGGCTTGTGCAATGCCGAACAGGCGCACGCCATTCTCGGCAATGCCGACAATGTCCTCTTCAGCCGCGAGGGAAAGGCGAAACCCCACCGTCGATCGCCGCGCGGAGTTTCACGCGCGTGCCAGCGCCGCCGCAAACAGGTCGTCCGTGGTCCTGTCGCCGATGCCGCTCTTCAAGCCTTCGTCGACAAGACGCCGCATGGCGGCAATCCTGTCGTTGCGCTCCTGATACCGGCGGATCAGGTCACGCACATAGTCGCTCGCATTGGCGTAGGGTCGGGCAAGGATACGTTCATCGTCGCCATGGCGGTCTCCCTTGGCATCAAGGTCGTTTGCCAAAGCTTGTCAAAAAATTGATCCACCGGCCGACCGGCGCCTATCCTGCCATGTCGCCTTTCGCCACGCTCAGCGCGCCGGACCACCCTCGAGCCAGCCGCGGCCGCGCGCATAGAGCGCCTCGACCTCGGGGCCGCTGAGCCCAGGCATGTCGCGCTTCACGCGATAGCCGATCTCCTCCTGGATATAGGCCAGATGGCGGTAGCCGGCCGGCAGGGCCGCCAGAACCTCCTGCTTGAGGCTGAGCCGCGCCGCCGGATCGACCGGATCGATCCGGTCCTTTTCGTAGATCGGCTGGCGCAGGACGACACCCCAGCGCCCGTCGCGCTTCTCCACGAAGTCGAAGAAGCGCCCGGTGCAGACGACGTCGCAGAGGACGCCGTGCACCTCGGCGCGCTGGGAGATGGTCATCTTGGTCTGGGCGATGGCCCGGGTACCGGCGAGCTCGATGCTCATCCCGCCGAGGAAATGCAGGATGCTGACGCCCCGCGACCGCCCCTCGCGGCTGACCTTGATGAAATCCGCCGCCGGCCCCTGAAACCAGGTCGCCGACATCCAGCCGTCGTCGTGCCAGACGGTCGCGAAGCGCTCCCAGTCGCCGGCATCACGCCAGACCGCCCAGTTTTCGATGAGCTCGCGAATGATCAGGCGATCCGTCAGAGATGAGTCCATCGGGTAGGATCCTCGGCTGCCGGCCTCCCGCATTCTGGACAACCAGGTCGGCCGCATATAGTTTATACTCATAAACCGGTTCACCAAATGAAAACCGAGCCGACTGCCGCCGTCAAGTCCGCCGACCGCGCCCTCGACATTCTCGAACATGTCGGCGACGCCGCCGAGCCGCCGTCCTTTTCCCGCCTCATGGCGGATCTCGCCATTCCCCGCAGCAGCCTGTTCCACCTTCTGAACACGCTCCTGGCGCGCGGCTATCTCGACCAGGACCTGGGCAGCGGGCGCTATCGCCTCGGCCCCAGGGTCGCGATGCTCGCCGGGCGGATGGCCGGGCCGCCGCTCGCGGTCCTCGTCCAGCCGGTGCTGAACGACCTGAGCCACCAGCTCAACGAAACCTCCGGCTTCTACATGCGGGCCGGCGACCGGGCCGAGACGATCGCCTCGGCCGTCGGCAACCAGGCCCTCTCCTATACGATGAGGGTCGGCGAGCGGGCTCCGCTCTATGCGGTTTCCGCCGGCAAGGTGCTGCTGGCGGCCTTGCCGCCGGATGAGATCGCCAGCTATCTGGAGAGCGTCGGCTTCGACGAGATCACGCCTGCCACCATCCGCTCCAAGGACCGGCTGCGGGAAGAGATCGCCGCGGTGCGCCGCGATCGTTTCGCCTATTCGCGCGAGGAGTTCACGCCGGGCATCACCGGCATCGCGACCGCGGTCCTGCGCCACGGCGTCGTTTGCGGCGCGCTCAATCTCGCCGTCCCGACCGCACGCTTCCCGCAGAGCCGCGAAGCCCTGTTCCGGCGCCACCTGGAGGCGAGCGCCGCAGCGCTCGGCCGTCTTCTCGATCAGAGCCGGGCGGCCTGACACGCGCCTGGAAGGCTGCGACGCGCCGGCAGCCTTGCCGCCATTGACGGCAGGTCGCCTCTGTGTTCAGTTCATAAATAAGAACAGTTTCACAGATGAAACTCGGCAAGTGCAAGGCACCGCCGCGAAACGAGCCTGGGGAGGCCGTCATGATTCTCTCGCGCCGCGACGCGCTGGCCCTCGGCGCCGCCGTCGCCGCTTTTCCGGCACGGGCCGCAGACTATCCGAGCCAGGCGATCAAGCTGATCGTGCCGCAGCCGGCCGGCGGCGGTTTCGACACGGTCGCACGCATTCTCGCCGACCGGCTGGCGCCGCGCCTCGGCCAGGCGGTGGTGGTGGAGAACCGGCAGGGCGCGGGCACGATCGTCGGCACGCAGGCCGCGGCGCAGGCCGCCGCCGACGGCTACACGCTGCTGCTCGGCGGCCTCTCCAACATCGCGCTCAACCCCGGCCTCTATCCGTCCCTGCCCTATGATCCCGAAAAGGACCTCGTGCCGGTCGGCCTCGCCGTCAGCTGGTCCTACACGCTCATCGCCCGCAAGGACCTGCCGCAGCCCGACCTCGCCGCGCTGATCGCCTTTGCCCGCGCCAATCCCGGCCGCGTCACCTATGCCTCCGCCGGCCGCGGCTCAGGGCAGCACATCGCCGCGGCGGTGACCGAACATCTCGCCGGCGTCAGGATGACCCATGTGCCCTATCGCGGCGCCCAGGCGGCCTATCAGGACCTGATGGGCGGGCGGGTCGATCTGTTCTTCGACATTTCCTCGACCGCCCGCGCCCAGGTCGAGGCCGGGACGGTCAGGCCCCTCGCCGTCTCCTCGCGGCAGCGCCAGCCGTTCCATCCCGACGTGCCGAGCGTCGCGGAGACCGGCATCGCCGATCTCGACATGGAAAGCTGGTTCGGCCTGTTCGCGCCCGCCGCGACGGCGCCCGCCATCCTCGAGCGGCTGCGCCGCGAGCTTGCCGCCGTGCTCGCCCTGCCCGATGTCGACACCGCATTCGCGCGCACCGGGGGCCGGATCCTGAGGCTCGGCGCGGAGGAGACCCGCGCGCAGATCCGCGGCGACATCGAGCGCTGGACCCGGCTGATCCGTGCGGCCGGGCTCAGCGAGGCGGCAAACTGAGACGCGAGTCTATTCAGGCGACGAGCGGAAACAGGCGCCGCAATTCGCCGGCAAGGCTTTCGGCCGCGGCATCGTCGCCGGCGAGCTGCCGGAGCAGGTGGCGCTGGAACAGGCCGTCGAAGAGCGCATAGAGAGCGGCCGGCGAGACCGCCGGCTGGCGACCGTCGAACGCCGCCAGGCGCGCCAGGATGCGCCAGATCATGTCTTCCAGGCTCTTGTCGATGGCCTCGACATCGTCCTGGAACGCCTTCTCGAACAGCGCCTGCGAGCGCAGCTCGTACCAGAGCCGGTGCATCGGCGCCTCATCGCGCAGCGTCTCGCCGAGTTTTTCCAGAAAGCCTTCGATCAGTTCGTCGCGGCCGCGCGCCGTCACCGTGATCTGGTCGTAGCGGCTGACGCAGCGCGCCTTGTAGTGCTTCACCGCGCAGCAGATCAGATCGACCTTGTCGACGAAATAATAATGGAAGACGCCGTGCGAGAACTCCGAGTTCTGGGCGATCTCGCGCAGGCTCGCCCGGGCAAATCCGAGCTCCGCCAGCGTCTGCAGGGCGGCATCGGCAAGCTCCATGCGGCGTTCGTCGAACCTGTTGACGCCGGCGCGCTCCTGTCGCCGTGCCACGGCCCCGGCCGGCCCGCGCTTGGGGGCCACCGCGGTGCCGCGCCTCGCCGCATGCTGGCGCACCGTGCTGCCTGTGACTGCCATTGCTGCCGCTACACTGTCCTCGACCGCCTCCATTTAGGCGCCGGCGCCCGGCTTGACAACATCGAGGGCCGGTGCCGGCGGCATGACGCCGGGATCGTGCCGCCGAACCGGCGCCGGACCAGCTTCGGGGGCTCCTCGCCCCGCCAGGTTGCGCGCGCCGCCTTCTTTGACAGATGTCAAAATCAATCTTGACACATGTCAAGTTTCGTTCCGGAATGATCGGAACACCCATCAAGGGAGCCGCGGCCACGAACGGCATGCGCACGGGAGGAGGAACGGATGGCTGGACAGTTCGATCTGGCGGGCCGCAAGGCCCTGGTCACGGGCGGCGCCCGCGCGATCGGCGCAACGATCGCGGAGGCGCTCGCGGAGGCCGGCGCGGCGGTCGTCATCGGCGACATTCTCGACGATGTCGGCCGCCAGACCGCGGCGAAACTGGCGTCCAAGGGCGCCAAGGCCGGCTATGTCCACCTCGACGTGGCCGATGACGCCCAGTGGGAAAAGGCGGTGCCGGAGGTGATCGGCCAGATCGGCGGTTTCGACATCCTCGTCAACAATGCCGGCATCGAGGTCACCGCGCTGGTGTCCGAGATCGACGCGGCGAGCTTCCGCCGCATGCTCGACATCAACGTCCTCGGCGTTGCACTCGGCATGAAGCACGCCTTCAGGGCGATGCGGCCCGGCGGACCGGCCGGCGCGGGCGGCGCCGTGGTCAATATTTCGTCGGTGGCGGCGACCATCGCCTTCCCGGCCATATCCGGCTATTCCGGCAGCAAGTCCGCGGTCGACCGCATGACGCGCATCGCGGCGGTCGAAGCCGGCAAGCTCGGCTACGGCATCAGGGTCAACTGCATCTATCCCGGCCTGATCGCCAATGAGATGGGCGTGAAGCTTGCCCAGGACATCGTCGCGCTCGGCCTTGCGCCCGATATCGACGCGGCGGTCGCCGATGTCGTCGGCCAGACGCCGCTCGGCCGGCTCGCCGTCATGCCGGAGGTGGCCGACGCCGCGGTGTTCCTCTGCTCCGACGCTGCCCGGTTCATCACCGGCGCCGGCCTGCCGGTCGATGGCGGCATGGGCACGTGACGCCGCACCGGCGCCGTTTCCGCGGTCTGCAACCACAGCCTTCGAACCGACCCTGATCAGGAAGGAGCCACACGATGAGCGGCAAGCGACCCGTCGTCGTCTACGGCGTCTCCGGCTATACCGGGCGCCTCGTCTGCGAATATCTGCGCGAATACAACATCCCCTTCATTGCCGCGGGCCGCGACAAGGCCAAGGTGCAGGCCGTGGTCGACAAGATCCCCGGCATCGAGACCGCCGACTGCGAGGTGGTCGGCGTCGAGCACACGGTCGAGGCGCTCACCGAACTGTTCCGGGGCGCGCGATATGTCTCCAACATGGTCGGCCCCTTCATCAAATACGGCTCCGAAGTGGTCGAGGCCTGCCTTGCCGCCGGCTGCCACTATTCCGATACGACCGGCGAACAGGACTGGGTGCTGCTGGCAAAGGAGAAATGGGGCGCGAAATTCGCCGAGAAGAACCTGCTGCTCGCGCCCAACATCGCGCAGATGTACACGACCGGCGAGATCGCCGCGAACATCGCGCTCGAGACGCCCGGCCTCGACACGCTCGACATCCTGGTGTTCTGGAAGGGTTTTCCGACCTACGCCTCGACCCAGACCATCTTCACCATCCTCAAGGCGAAGTGGTTCCACATGGTGCAGAACAAGTTCGTCGAATGGGACGTGACCGCGCGGGCCGACGTCGTTGTGCCAGGCCAGCACGAAACCGCGATCGCCGTCCCCTGGGGCGGCACGGCCCATCCGGTCTGGTTCAAGGATGACCCGCGCGTCGCCAATGTGCGGGCGCTCGGCGGCGTTCTGGCCCGCGAGGTGATGGAGGGCGTCGTGCAGACGACCCAGATGGTGAAGGAGACCATCCGGCCGCTGCCGCTCGACCAGCAGGAAATCGAGCTCGGCAAGATCGCCGCCTCGCTGCAGGCGGCGATGCCCCCGCGCGAGAACCCGCGCATCAACACCTCGATCGATTCCGTCTACGCCTCCGGCCCGCTCGGCCGCAGCCATGTCGTCATCCACGGCAACTGCAACTACAAGCAGACGGGGCTTCTGCAGGCCTATGCCGGCTATTCCCTGCTGCAGCAGGCGCCGAGACGGGTCGGTTTCGCCTCCGGTTGCCAGGCCTTCGGCTACAAGGAGCTGCTCGGCCAGTTGCGCGCCTTCGGGCTGGTGATGAATCCGATCGTCACCGTTCACGCCTGAGCGAAAGAGCCTGCATCGTGGCCATGCCGGCGCCCGCGGTCACCCGCGGGCGCCGACGCTTTTGCGCAAGGCTCGGCAAGCCTCGGCAAGCCGAACCGATTGCGGTGCTGGCGCGCCCGGTTCACGCTGCCTTGCGAGCCACCGCCACCATCGACGAGGCCCTGCCATGACGCATTCACGCCTTCTCGCCAGCCTGGCCGGCGCCGTCTGCACGGTCCTGGCCACGCAGGTCGGCCGGGCCGAGCCAGCAGCCCGGGCGGAACCGCCGCCGACGGTCCGTCTCGCTCAGGCCGGATCCGTCGTCTATTCCGGCCCTGGCCGCTGCCTCCTCGAGATCAACGGCCGGACATATCTCGCGGGAGCCTGCCAGATCGAGCAGGGTTCCGACACTTTGCGCGCGCTGCCGCCGAACGGCCGGCTCCCGGGCTATTTCGGCTACCTCGTTTTCGACGACGCGACACAGGCCGAGGGCTACTGGAACGGCGAGCCCCGGGCGAGCCGCGCCCACAGCCGGCTCGGCACGATGCGACGCGACGGCGATTGCTGGGTCAATGCCGGCGCCCGGATCTGCGCGACTCCGGCACGATGATAGCGACGGGGCGGCTGGGACATCGAGAAGCGCGGCTAGTGAGCCGGCTCCTGCACCGGCAGCACGAGCCTCCGGTCGAGGTCCAGCGCGGCGAGGAAATCCTCGTCGTGGCTCACCACCATCAGCGCGCCGCCGAAGCCGGCGAGCGCCGTTTCGACCGCCGCGATGGCGGCGAGGTCGAGATGATTGGTCGGCTCGTCCAGGATCAGAAGGTCGGGCGGCCGGTCGCCGGCCAGCGTCGCGGCAAGACCCGCCCTCAACATCTCGCCGCCGGAGAGATGTCCGACGGGGGCGAGCGCCGCATCGGCCCGGAACAGGAAGCGGGCCAGCGCCGCGCGGCAGGCATTGTCGTTGCAGCCGGGATTGAGCCGGCGGAAATTGTCGAGGATCGACGCCGCGGGATCGAGCAGCGCCACCTGCTGGTCGAGCATCGCGACATGCCCGGCGCGCCGGATGGTCCCGTCGACCGGCGTGATCAGTCCTGCGGCAAGTTTCGCCAGGGTCGATTTACCCGCACCGTTCGGACCGACGATGGCGAGCCGGTCGGCGCCGGTCACGTCGAACGACAGTCCGCGGATCGCCGGGCGGCGCGGATCGGCACCACCCGTCACGCGGTCGAAGGACAGGATCACCTTGCCATGGGCCGCGCCGCCATTGCCGACGGCGAAGGCCAGCGGCGCGACGGTCTCGACCCGCCTGCGCGCCTCCGCCAGGGCGCCCTCGGCCTCCGCGCGCTGCCGGTCGGCCAGCGCGTGGCCGCGCCCGGACGTCTTTTCGGCACGGTCCTGACGCGCGTCGAGCAGCAGCTTGCTGGCCCCCGCCTTGGCGCGCGAGCGCTTGCCCGCGCCGTCCCTGCGCGCCTGGCGCTCGGCGGCGAGCTGGGCGCGCTCGGCCGTGGCGGCAACCGCCCTTTCCGCGCGTCCGAGCTCGCGCTCGGCGGCGGCGACGTCCTCCGCCTTGCGCTGGGCATAGAGATCCCAGCCGCCGCCGTGGACGCTCGCCCCGAGGCTGCTCAGTTCGACGATCCGGTGCATCCCGCGCAGCAGGTCCCGGTCATGGCTGACGACGACGGCGCCGCCGCGCCAATCGGCGAGGAAGCGGCGCAGCACCGCCCGGCCTTCGCGGTCGAGATTGTTGGTCGGCTCGTCGAGAACCAGGAAGTCGATGGGATCGATCGTCAACCCGGCGAGCGCAAGGCGCGTGCGCTCGCCGCCGCTGAGGCTCGCGAGCGGTCGGTCGAGGGGCACATGCGCGAGGTCGAGCCGCGCCATCGCCTGGGCGAGACGCGTCTCCAGCGTCCAGTCCGGTTCCTCATCGGACGCATCGGCGAGGCCGGCGACCGCCCGCGCGAGCTGATCCAGCCGCGGGCGGATGCCGAGGCCGTCGGCGACCGTCTCGTCCGCGCCGACCTGAACGACCTGGCGCAGGACGCCGATCGTGCCCTGGCGCTGGACCGCACCGGCCGCGGGTGGAAGCTCGCCGCAGATGAGGCGGATGAGGGTCGACTTGCCGACGCCGTTGCGGCCGACGAGACCGGTCAGCTCGCGGCCGAAGCTGAGGTCGAGATCGCGGAAAAGCTCACGCCCGTCGGGCGTCGCATAGGCAAGGGAGAACAAAGTGATGAAGGCAGGCATGGCGGACCAAGGGAACGAGGGCGTGGCGATGGGATCCTTCGCGCGTCCTCAGTCTCATCGGTCGTCCTCCCGTCATGCCCCGTGAAAGCCCCGGGCAGCCCTGCGGCGCCGCCGACATAGGCCGACATGCGGGCATGATCAAGGCAGCACGGGGGTGAAACCTCGCTCGGTCAGACTGTGGTCCAGCGCACAGTGCAGAGCATCCGGCCGGGACTACTGGCATCGAAGGCGGCCGCCAGACTGCTGTCGCCGGACCATCGAGAACAGACGACGCCCGCCGGACCTTGACGTGCGATGGGAGGCATCCATGCCGCATTTCCGCAAGATCGGCTGGGACCAGGTCGGCTTCGACGCGGACCGGAGCCTTCAGCTCATTCCGGTCGGCCGGCAGGCGACCCTTTACCTCGTCGCCGGACCCGGCCTCGACGTTCAGGTCGACGACGACACCGTGGTCAAGCTCAATGCCGGAACCAAGGACGACCGGCAGGCCCATGGCGCGGGCGGTCTCAGCGCCTGGGAGAAGGACCAGACGATCCGCAAGATCGTGCTGACCGCGTCCAGCAAGCCCGATGCGACGACGACGCTGAGGGCCCTGCTCGACGGCCGGGATTTCGCCAAGCCCGTCGAGATCCAGACGATCATGAACAGCAATTGGTGCCAGGCCGGCGCCAAGACGGCCGCAGTGACCCCTGCCCTCATGGCCGAGCTCAAGCGCATGCCGCTGCGCGACGCGGTCATCCGCATCGCCGAGGACCAGATGAACAGCGCCATCGCCAAGCAGGGCGACGGCTTCGGCGTCTACGACATCGACAAGAGCTACAACTGGTGCGGGGCCTTCGCCTACTGGTGCTGGGCCCATGCCGCGGCGGTGCAGGGCGAGTTCAATCCGTTCGGCCCCAGCAACAATGTGCTGTTCTCGCCGCAGAAGGCGATCCATTGGGCCATGAAGCCGGAATCGGCCGGCCAACTGCTGCGCTATTCGGGAACGAGCCCGATGGACGGCAAGGGCCACCAGGACTATCGCGAGATCGGCTGGAACGGCTGCAGCCTGGAACGCGGCGACATCGTCCTGCTGCGCAAGGCCCATGCCGGCGACTGGAAACATGTCTGCCTGGTCGACACGGTCGAGGGCGACGCGCTGACGACCATGGACGGCAACCAGGGCAAGTACAACGCCATCAAGCGCACCAGGCGCAGCCTCAGCGCCATGACGGCCGACGGCAAGGCCCCGGCGCTGGTCTTCGTGCACGCGATGATCTGAGGTGAACGCCGGGACAACGGCTGTCACGCTCCCGGCTTGTCATGCAGGCGATGACAGCCTCCCGGACCCAGGAGCAAAACCGCGGCTTCGACACCCGTCAGCCCCGGAAATCTGGCTGTCGCCGACATTCTTTTTCAGCACAACTCGAAGGCACAGATCCAACCGCCGACAATGACATCTCAGTATGGCTGGACAGCCCCGAGATAATGTTGGTTCAATTTTCGGAATCGAGGTCGGCCTGCAGCTTTTCGAGAAACTTGTTCAACTTCTCCAATGGATCTTTCATTTTTTCCAGCTCTTGCTTGGCGCCAGGCTGCAACAGTTCCAGGGCAATGAGATTTGCTTGAGCATCATCCAATAGAATCGCAATCCGGCTATCGGTCTTGAATTTCTGCTGAACGTCCTTTGCGAGTTGCCCGACCGTCTCCTTCGCGACTGTCAGGAAGCCGCCCGGCAGATGCAGGGCGGTGACGAGGAGCGCGCATTCGATGGTGACGAACAGTATTCGTCCCATCGTTATTTCGATCATCGTTTTTCCCGGTGACGCCTTTCCAAGCAGCATTTTGTCAACGCCGCCCACACCACGCAATATCCTTCCAAGGCAAAAGGCGATGTTTTCCGGATTTGTCACTGTCTCCTTAAGCGCACTGACTATTTCCTGACCTGCAACCTGGCCGATCTTCGCAATCAGGACGGACCATAAAACTGGACAATGATCATTGATATATTTCAACGCTCGGAAGGCTTGCGGTGCGGCGTCATAGGCATCTCCCACAAGTTTCGGATGTGCGCCGCCCCACATGACCAAGACGATGATCTTTCCGGCTACCGCTTCCACGGGGCCAACCAAAAGCCCCTGGATGAAGCCCATGACAATATGCGTGACTCTCACCAGCGGCTTTGCCGCGAGCATGCCTTCGATGATGCCGTCGAGCAGAACCTCTCTGGCAAAGTCAGCGGTTGGGACGGACCAGAGCGTATCTTCCTGCAGATAGACAATATGGTCCCAACCTGTAGAAACGATCAGGCGCTTGGATTTCCCCCAAATATCCCCCTTGCGGACGATCAGAGCACCCCAGGGCGTGGGAAAAGGGGCCATTTCGGGCTGTGGCGTATTGAGCAATTCACGCGCACGCCGCCGCGCTTCCGGCCCTGAGACGATCCAGCTCGGCGGGTGATCGATGTGATTTTCGAGCTTCCCCGCAGTCAATCGGAAAACAGCAGAGCGAAAAAAGCCCTGATGCGACTCGACTTGATCCTTTCTCAAATGAAGCAGTCCGGCGTCGATCCTCGCCAGGTCATCAGCAATTTGAACGGTGTTTGGATTTATCGTCGTTTTGTCGATAGTCGGATCGATCTTGGCCTCGGCTTCAAACATGCGTATCGCCGCCATGGCGGAATTATAGGCTCGTTTTCCGGCAAGATCTTCGTTGAAAGCCCTAGGTCCGGTCGAGCTTGCCATTCCGAGAACCGATAAATTGTATTCGCCCTGCCCCATGGCACGCACGGCATTGATCATATAACGAACAACCTTGCCTCGGATGACGGCCGCGTGTCCGGGAAGTATTTCAGCCTTGTTCTTTTCAAAGAAAAGAAAAAGATTACCCTTGATGACAGCATGGTATTTATCATGACTCGGAGGTAATTCCTCCTTATAGAAAAGGAAATCTTTTGCCATCCCACTCTCCTACGATGATTTTGGACAAAGCGGAGAAATTCGAAACGATGACGCCTGGCAGGCGCAGGTCCATGCCGGACGTCCCGCGCGTTCGTCCGAACGAATGGGAGGGCCGCGAGACATCAATCGGATCAGCGGCTCGACACCATTTCCGCGGCTCGAGCGCACCTCGTTGAACCGTCAGCTCACCGCAAAGGAGAACTGACCGTCTTCGGCGACGCCGACGCGCGCCGTCGTCCACTCCCGCCTGTCGATCTGCTGCTTGAGGATCTGCCGCGACAGCTCCGGCAGGATCCGGTTGGTCAGGATGTTGTCGATCATCCGCCCGCCGCTGGCGGGGTCGTTGCAGAGCCCGACGATCGCCGCCACGACGGCCTCGTCATAGGCGAAGGCCGCGCCGTGATTGTCGCGGATGCGCCGGCCGATGCGGTCGAGCTGCAGCCTGACGATGCCCGCGAGCATGTCGGGCGAGAGCGGCAGGTAGGGAATGGTGACGATCCGCCCGAGCAGGGCTGGCGGAAACACCTCCAGGAGATCCGGCTTCAGGGCGGCCGCGAGCTTTTCCGGATCGTCGCGATACTCCGCCTTGCCGGCGAGATGCATCAGCCGCTCGGTGCCGACATTGGAGGTGAGGATGATCAGGGTGTTCTTGAAGTCGATGCGCCGGCCGCTGCCGTCCTCCATCACCCCCTTGTCGAACACCTGGAAGAAGATCTCGTGCACGTCAGGATGCGCTTTCTCGACCTCGTCGAGCAGCACCACCGCATAGGGCCGCCGCCGCACCGCCTCGGTCAGCCGGCCGCCCTCGCCGTAGCCGACATAGCCCGGGGGTGCGCCCTTCAGCGTGGAGACGGTATGGGCCTCCTGGAACTCGCTCATATTGATGGTGATGACGTTCTGCTCGCCGCCATAGAGCGCCTCGGCGAGCGCCAGCGCCGTCTCGGTCTTGCCGACGCCGGACGGGCCGCACAGCATGAACACGCCGACCGGCTTGTTCGGATTGTCGAGCTTTGCCCGGTTCGTCTCGATCCGCCTGGCGATGGCGGCAAGGCCGTGCGACTGGCCGACCACGCGCCGGTTCAGCCCCTCGGCGAGCGTCAGCACCGCCTCGATCTCGTCCTTCACCATCCGTCCGACCGGAATGCCGGTCCAGGCCGAGACGACGGCGGCGACCGCCTCCTCGTCGACATGGGGATGGATCATCCGGCCTTCCGCCGGCAATGCGCCGAGCGCGGCGCTGCGCTCCTTGAGGCGTGCGCGCGGCTCCGCGCCGTCCTCGGACGCGGGCATGCCCGAAAGCTCCGCCCGCAGCGCCAGGATCTCCTCGACGAGCGCCTTCTCCGCGGCATGGGCCGCCTCGGCGGCGCCGAGCCTTTCCATCAGCGCGGCGATCTCGCCGTCGATCTCGGCCATCCGCGCGCCGGTATCGGCACCGAGATCGACATCCTTGCCGAGCGCATCCCTCTCCTTCTCCCGCGCGGCGATGGTCGCGCGGGTCGCCTCGATCGCCGCCGGCGTGGTCGTCTGGCTGACCGCGACGCGGGCACAGGCCGTGTCGAGCAGGCTCACCGCCTTGTCGGGCAAATGCCGGGCGGGAATGTAGCGCTGCGAGAGCGTGACGGCCGCCACCACCGCGGCGTCGGCAATGCGCACGCCGTGGTGCTTTTCCATCGGCGCCAGAATGCCGCGCAGCATGTCGCAGCAGCGCGCGGCATCGGGCTCGTCGACGGCGACCGGCTGGAACCGGCGCGTCAGGGCGGGATCCTTCTCGATATGCTGGCGATATTCCGACCAGGTGGTCGCCGCGACGGTCCTCAGCGTGCCCCGCGCAAGCGGTGGCTTCAGCAGATTGGCGGCATCCCCCGTGCCGGCCGCGCCGCCGGCGCCGATCAGCGTATGGGCCTCGTCGATGAACAGGATGATCGGCACAGGCGAAGCCTGCACCTCGTCGATGACGGCGCGCAGCCGCTGTTCGAACTCGCCCTTCATCGAGGCACCGGCCTGCATCAGCCCGACATCGAGCGCGCAGAGCCGCACGCCGCGCAGGAGCGGCGGCACGTCCTCGGCGACGATGCGCTGCGCGAGGCCCTCCACCACCGCGGTCTTGCCGACGCCGGCTTCGCCCGTGAGGATCGGATTGTTCTGGCGCCGCCGCAGCAGCACGTCGATCACCTGGCGGATCTCGGCGTCGCGCCCGAGCACCGGATCCATGCCGCCGGCGCGCGCGCGAGCGGTCAGATCCTGGCTGAAGCGGTCGAGCGCGGTCGTGCCCTTCTGGCCGGGCGCGGCGTCGGCCGCCATGGCGCCCGACCCGTCCATCGGCCGCATGCTGTCCTCGACCGAGCCGCTCCAGATCGCGCGATGCTCGGCAGCGAGCGTGTCGGCATTGATCTTCTGGAACTCGGGCGAAATGGTCACCAGCGCGCGCCGGAGGTCCATCGACTTCATGGCCGCGAGCAGGGCATGCCCGGTGCGGATCTGCAGCTCGCCGAAGAACAGCGTCGCGTAGTGCCAGCCGCGGTCGAGCAGGTCGACCATGGCATTGGCGACACCCGGCATCTCGCTTTCGTTCCTGCGGAAGCCGTTGATGGCCGCGAGCGTGTCGGCGCCGAGCCGGGCGCGGTCGAGCTTGAAATGGTCGAGGGTGAGACCGAGGTCGCTTCGCTCGGCCTGCAGCACCTGATGCAGCCAGTGCGCCAGTTCGAGATTGCGGTTGCCGGCGGTCTTGGCCTGCCGCAACGCCTGGATGAAGGCGTCGTAGCCCACCCGGTTCAGCTTGCCGGCGACGGTCTCCAGGCTGATGTCGGTCATCGGCGCGATCCTTGTGCTGAGGCGGCGGCCGCCCGCCGCCGCTTGGCCCGTTCATGCACGTCGAAACGGGCGTCGGTGCGCAGCGCGCCCGGAGCCTCGGTCCAGTCCGGAGCCATCCAGCTGGTCCAGCCGAGGCGGCCGGCCTCGCCGAGGCGCATGGGCGCCGCCTCGCCGGCGGGCAGGGCCAGCTCGACGTCCCATTCCAGCTCCTCGCCGAGATAGAAGCTGACGAGATCGTCGAGCTGGTCGGCGCGCCGGCGCCCCGGCAGATAGGACTCGTATTCGGCGAGCGTCGCGGCGAACAGGCGGATGCGGAACTTGTCCGAGACGCTGTAGGTGCGCGAGCCCAGCATCAGGCTGGCGCCGAGACCCGCATTGGCACCGCCGAGCCGGCTGCGGTCGGCGGCCTCCAGCACCTGCCAGCTGCCGACGAACTCCTCCACCTCGCAGCGCAGGCCGAACACCCCCGATATCAGCGTCGCGAGGCGCGAGGCGCTCTTGGCGCCGGCGCTCATCAGCCCGGCAAAATGCAGCTTCAGGGCATCCGGGACGGTGCCGAGATCGCGAGCTCCGGGTGAGCCGAGCCCGATCGCGGCGCCGAGATAGGCCTTGAACCGGTCGGCCTCCGGCCGGTCGGCCTGGGCGATCGGGCGGACATCGGCCCAGGCCCGGTAGAACAGCTGCAGGAAGCGGTTGTTGAAGAGGTCGGCGAAGCGCACGAAGGCATCATCGCCGCGCAGCTGATAGGCCTGGGCCTCCTCGGTCAGGGCCAGCGGCTGGGCGCCCTGCGGACCGAACTGGCCGAGGAAGCGCACCGACAGCCGCAGGCGGCCCTTGCGGTCCGGCCGGGCAGCCGAGAGGTTCGAGGCCGGGAAGGCCAGGAACGGGTCCTGGCCGAGACAGACATAGTCCTCGCGCGCCGCCGCGCTGTCGCCGATGCGCGGGCGACCGGGGTGCCGCGCCTCCAGCATGCGCATCACCGCGAAGAAGTCGTAGAGCTCCGGGTTTTCGGTGAGGCCCGCCGGCAGCGTCATAGCGGCCTCCTCAGGCCCATGCGCGGCGGCCAGCGCATCACCTCGCCGCGCTCGGTGCTGCGGATGACGGTCTGGGTGAACTGATTGAGATGGCTGTATTCGGCGAAGAAGCGGTCGAGCACGGCGCCGAGCAGGAAGATGCCCGAGCCTTCGAACGCCTTTTCGTCGAAGCTGACGGTCACCTCCAGTCCACGCGCGACGCCCGTGCCGTCGCGCCGCTGGACGCGCCGGACCACCGGCCGGCTCGCCACCTGGCGGATGCCCCAGATGCGCCGTTCGGCGCTGCCGTCGGCAATGTCGGCGAAGATGAACAGCGTCTCCTTCAGCATGCGCGCATCGCCCCCGGCCTGGTCCTCGACGAGGCCGAGATGGTTGAGGCTGAGCAGGTTGAGCAGCCGCCAGACGGTCACGCCGGTCGACCAGGTCTCGGTGCGCCCGCGCCGTTGCGACACGATCGGCTCGCGCGGACGGGTCGGCCCGGCCACGCAGGCCACTTCCAGCTCCGTATCGTTGAGCAGGCGAAAATCGCCGCCGGCGCCGCCGACCGGCAGAAGCTCGGGCAGATGGCGGTTGGAGCAGAGCGCCCTGACCGACAGCTCGACGAGACGGTCGTCCTCGGTCTGGCCGAGCGGCGAGGAGATCGCCAGATACATCTCGGTGCCGACATAGTCCGACGGCGTGCCGTAGCGCCGTTCCGCCGAGGTGCGCCGGCGCGGCAGCCGGCGCACCGTATAGGCGAGCTGGTCGGGACCGGCCGGCCCTTCCAGAGCCGCGCCGTAAAGCGGTGGCACGGGGATGCGCTCGCGGCCGCCGGGGCGGTGGGCATGGACGCTGAGAATGCGGTGCGGCTCGTAGTCGAGCGGCCGGCCGCGGTCGGGCACGACATTGTATTCGTGCAGGCCGGTCTTCACCGGCAGCCGGTCGGTGGTCTTCTCGAACAGATTGACCGCAGGCGCCGCATAGAGCGCCAGGACCTCCGGCGTCACGAAGGCCGGGAGCCGGGGATTGGCCTCGTCGAAACCGAAAATGATGTCGATCGTGCGCGCCTTCAGCCGCGGCAGGATCGTGTCGAGGCCGGTCAGCGCGAAACCGATGAACTTCCGCGGCAGGACGAAGAATTCGCGCAGCAGCTCGAAGCCCCGGAAGGTCCGCTTGTCGGCCGGGAAGAGCTGCTCGTCGTCGCCGAAGCCGATCTGCTCGAGCCCGACGCCCGGCGCCTCGATCACGACGGGATCGCCGAGGGCGTCGAGGCTGCGAAAATGGATCGACCGGCAATGGGCGAAGATCTGCTCGTAGAGGGCGATCGCATCGGCCTCGGCGCCCAGGATGTGCACGGGCAGGCGCGTCGTGCGGCAGCCGGCGAACAGTGCCAGCGGCTCGGCCAGGGCCGCCGCATCGTCGGGCTCCTCGGCCGGGTCGGCGAGGCTGCGATGGGTCAGCGACAGGACGAGGCCGGCGGTCACGCCGCGCCCGACGGGGACGCCCATGGCCTGCAGCGGCGCCGGCGTCGCGACATACTGGGCTCGCGTGATTTCGAACGGCCAGAGGGTGACGGCCTGCGACAGGCGGAAGCGGCAGGCGACCTGGCGCTCGCGTTCGACATGGACCGCGTCCATCGCTTCGCCCGCCGCGATCACCTGGCCGTCGCGCAGGGCCGGATCGCCGAAGCGCGGGCGGATCCTGACCAGGGCCGTGGAGGCGATCGGCGCCAGCGCATTGGGCAGGAGCTGCTCGAGCAGGTTGCCGGTCAGCTCTGGAAATTCGTGCTTCATCTTGAGCTGGACCCGGGCGGCGAGGAAGGCGCAGCCCTCCAGGAGGCCGGCCACCATCGGATCGGCGCGTTCGGTGGTGAGGCCTCCGAGCCGCTGGGCGATGTCGGGATATTCCTCGGCGAACTCGCCGGCCTGCTCGTAGAGCAGCAGGAGCTCGCGATTGTAGAGATCGAGGAATTCGCGGTTCATGAGGCCGATGCCCTGGCAATGTTGATCTTGCGGCTGTCGACGTCGATGTCGGCGATGAACACGACGGGCACGTCGACCGGCTCGCAGGAGAGGTCCGCGCTGATCTCCAGCCGCACGTTGAGCGAAGGCTCGTCCACCCGGACGACCTGCTTGATCCGCAGCGTGCCGGCGAGAAGCCGCGGCTCGTGATGGCGGATCGCCTCCTCGACGTCGCGCGCCAGCCGGCCGTCGGCGGCCTGGTCGGCGAAATGCGCGGTCACCTCGCGCAGGCCGAAATTGAGCACGGAGCGGCGCACCGCGTCGAAGCCGTCGAGGTCGATGGCCGAAGCGAGGCTGACCGTATTGACGAGATTGGCGAGGTCGCGCGCGACCTCCTGGCGCAGCGCGCCTTCGGTGATCGGCGGGCGTCCGGACAGCCGCGTCGGCCTTGCCTGCCGCGGCGCGTCGCCGGCTGCCGCGTCGCCGATCCTCGGCGCGAAGCTGCGCTCGGCATGGGCGCTGCGGAAGGCGTGCATCAGCGGCGGCGAGAGCCTGTCTTTGCTGCGCTGCGGTCCCAAGACACCCCCCATTCCTCGCGTCGGAATGCGTCATGCGGCGCGAACGGCAATGGCCTTGCGGGTGCGCCGCGGACGCAAGGCGTCCGCGGCGGATCCTGCATGGACGGCGGCCGCCCGCGCCGGCGGCTCAGGCGGTGACGTTCTTGGCGACGTCCCAGCCCATCTCGTTCTTGCCGCTGCCGGAGCCTTCCGCCTTCTGCGGCGTGTAGGCGACCTTGAACTTGGCGAAGTTCAGCGTCAGGCTTTCGCTCACCAGATCCCCGGCATTGCTGCCGCTGGTCTGGAAATTCGTGATGAGGATGTGCTCCATGTCCACCACGATGTATTCGATCGGCTTCTGGCCGCCGGCCTTGCGCACGACGATCTTGCCCTTGGCGATGTGATCGCCCTTGCAGAGCTTCAGCATGAGCGTCGGCGTCGACTTGTCCGAATGCTTCATGATGGAGATGTCCTGGACCTGCACCTTGCCGGCGCCGCTGCCGGTCGCGACGTGACCGGTGCCCTGCTGGTGCATGCCGAAGCTCCAGGATTCGATGTCGATGGCGTTCGTCTTGATCGCCGACTCGCCCTGCACGCCGTCAAGTTCGAGATACATGTCTACAGCCATGGATGCCTCCTTTGGTGGCCGTATTCAGGGATAGGCGAATGCTTCAGGGGCCGATGTGCGCCGGCACACGCCGCAGCGGGCGGCGCGGCGCACGCCGCGGTCAGCCACTCTTCGCCGGCAGGCGCGAGACCAGGCTGAGACCGATATCCATGCCTTCCAGCTGGTAGTGCGGACGCAGCATGAACTTGGCGAAGTAGTAGCCGGGGTTTTCCTCGTTCTCGATGATCTCCACCGAGGCCGCGGCGAGCGGCCGGCGCGCCTTCGTCTCCTCGGAGGAATTCATCGGATCGCCGTCGACATAGAGATGGATCCAGTCGTTCAGCCAGCGCTGCAGCTGCGACTTCTCCTTGGTCGAGCCGATCTTGTCGCGCACCATGCATTTCAGGTAGTGCGCGAAGCGCGACACCGCGAACATGTAGGGAAGGCGCGAGGAGAGGTTGTCGGACGCGGTCGCCTCGTCCGTCATCCGCTTCTTCGGCCGATACACCGACTGCGCGCCGATGAAGGCCGCCTTGTCGGTGTTCTTGCGATGGATCAGCGGGATCAGCCCCGACTTGGCAAGCTCCGCCTCGCGCCGGTCGGTGATGGCGATCTCGGTCGGGCATTTCAGGTCGATGCCGCCCTCGTCCGTCGGGAAGGTATGGACGGGCAGGTTGATCACCTCGCCACCCGATTCCACACCGCGGATGCGCGTGCACCAGCCCCATTCCTTGAAGGCGCGGTTGACATTCGTGCCCATCGCATAGGCCGCGCTCATCCAGGCATATTTGCTGCCGTTGTGGCCGTCGGTCTCCTCCTCGAAGCCGAACTCCTCGATCGGATCGGACTTGGCGCCGTAAGGCAGGCGCGCCAGCACGCGCGGCAGGCAGAGGCCGAGATAGCGGGCATCGTCGGAGTCGCGCAGGCTCTTCCAGGCCGCATAGTCGGGCGTCTCGAAAATGGTCGAGAGGTCGCGCGGGTCGGAGAGCTGGGTCCAGCTGTCCATGCCCATCAGGGTGGGGTTGGCCGCGGCGAACAGCGGGCAGTGCGCGCTGGCGGCGATCTTGGTGAGGCTGCGCAGCAGCTGGATGTCCTGCGCCTCGTGCGAGAATTCGTAGTCGCAGACCATGGCGCCGAAGGGCTCGCCGCCGAGCTGGCCGAACTCCTGCTCGTAGACCTGCTTGAACAGCGGGCTCTGGTCCCAGCGCGCGCCGGGATAGCTCTTCAGATTGTTATTCAGCTCGGTCTTGCCGACATTCATGAACTTGATCTTGAGGGTGGCGTCGGTCTCCGAGTTGAAGACGAGATAGTTGAGGCCGCGCCAGGAGCTTTCCAGCTTCTGGAACTCGGGCGCGTGGATGATCTCGTTCATTTGCGCCGACAGCTTCTCGTCGAGCCGGGCGATCATCTCGTCGATCGTTTCCAGCACGTCGGACTTGACGAGCGACTGGTCCGCGAGCGCCTCGCGCACCAGCGTCGCCACCGCATTCTCCACCTCGGTCGCCGCCCTTTCGTTGCGCGGCTTGAAGCTCTGCTTCAGGAGCGTGGCGAACTCGTCGACGTCGCGCGTGGCGACGCCCGGTTCGGCTGCGGATTTCTGCAGTTCCTGGGCCATGGTCTAATCTCTCCTGATCGATGCCGACAGCGCCGCGGGCGCCTTCATTCGGCTCCGTCCGTCTTGCTCGTGGCGGCGCTGCGGTCGCGCAGGGCGGCCATCAGCTCGGGATCACTCAGCAGCTCCCTGAGGCGGTTCTCCGCGCCCACCTTGCCGTCCATGTAGCGCTGCAGGTTCTTCAGCTGCTCGCGCGCCTCAAGGAGCTTCGCCACCGCGGGGACCTGGCGCGCCACGGCCGTCGGCTTGAAATCGTCCATGGTCTGGAAGGTGAGATTGACGCCGAGCTTCTCGCCGGGATCGCCCAGCTTGTTGTCGACGCGGAACGACAGGCCCGGGGCGATCGCCGCCATGCGCTTGTCGAAATTGTCCATGTCGATGTCGAGAAACTTGCGCTGGCCGACCTCGGGCTTCTCGACCGTCGAGGCATTGCCGGAGAGATCCCCGAGCACGCCCATGATGAAGGGCAGCTCGATCAGCTTCTCGGAATTGTAGGGATCCTCGTAGGTGATATGCACCCGTGGCTTGCGGTTGCGGCGAATGAATTTCTGGCCACTGTCGCTCATGGCAATTCCCTTCCGTTCGCGTGGGATGCGTTGGATGACGACTGCGATATGCGGATCTGCGAGACGTGGATGCGGCGCCGGCGGCCGGCGCTAGTCGTCCCCAGCGGGACGCAAATGCGATGCGGGCAGCATTTCCTCGAGAATGGTCAGGAAGTCGCGCCCGGCGAGGCCGCGGGCGCGGTCGAGCAGCAGCGGCAGCGGGCTCGACGGTTCGACCGCGCGGTAGAACTGGGCGACCTGGGCCATCGTGTCGTTGGCCTCGGCGCGCGTTGCGAGGCGCCGGAACGGATGGCCCGCGGGCGGCGCGGCTGCGCGGAGCCCTTCCATCGGAACGCCGGCCGCCTCGCCGCCCTCCGCGAAGGGATCTGCCGGCTCGAACGCCGCGCCGCCGTCCGGTGCCTCGTCCGTCTCGGCGGGCGGCGCGGACGTGTCGAAGGCGCCGAGCCGTTCGATCGGAATGTTGAAGCCGGTATCCTGGCCGACCCGGATGCTGGCGATCTCGACCGCGTTCGGCACCAGCGTCCTGATCGCCTCCAGGAAGGAGACGCCGGCGAGCTGGCGGCACTGGCGCACCAGCAGGAGCCCGACGGACGAGGGCTCGTTGCGGGCGAGGTAGTCGGCGACGGCGTCGAGCGCGGCCGCCGCGTCGCTATGGCCGGCAATGCCGATCCTCGCCATCCGCGCCGCCCCGGCGGGCGCCGCCTCGGCATGGCCGGCGAGCTCATCCGCCGGGGCTGCCAGAGTCGCCCCGGGATCGCGGCGGGCGAGCTCCGCGCCCAGCCAGGCCGCCTGCTCGCCGACCAGCTTCAGGAGATTGGGCAGGGCGAGATCGTGTCCCGGCCCGAGCGCCGCCGAAAAGCTCGCCGCGATCCGCTTGAGGCCGGCCTCCAGCCGCGCGAGCTCGCCGTGCACGGCCGTCAGCTCATCGAGATCGGCGCGCTCGAGCCCGCCGGCGATGGCGGCCGCGTCATAGACGCTCTCATTGTCGCGCGGCGCGACCGTGCCGGCCGCGACCAGATGATTGCGATAGGACACCCGCCCGAGATTGCGGGTCTCGAACAGCGGCATGACCTGCAGCGGCATGACCGTGTGCGGCATGTCGTCGAGCGCCATCAGCACGCCGCGGCGCAGCTCCACGTCACGGCCGGTCACGGCCGGGTGGACCTCCGTCCACTGCCTTTCGAGCAGATCGGCCATCGCCGTGACCAGGCCGGCGAAGCCTTCGAGATCCCGGTCGAGCACGCGCAGCTTGGCGAGCAGCACCATGACGCGCAGGTCGCGCGAGCGCTGCATCAGCGCGGCGCCCGCCTTGGCCTCCGCGGCGAAGTCGATGGTCGACCGGTCGAAGGCGGCGAAGACCGGCGGCAGGACGCCTTCGACGCGCGCGAGGAAGTTCAGATAGTCCTCGTCGCCGAGCGCATCGAGATCGGGCCCGCACGGCGCCGCGCCGGATCCCGCCGCCATGTCGGCCTCGCCTTCGGTCGCGGACGTGAGCGTCGGCTCGGTGTCGGGCGCCGGTTCGGACACAAGCGCCGGTGCGGCCTCGGGCGGCGCGGGCATGGCATGGTCGATGGCGCTCATGTCCTCAACTCTTCCGATGCGACGCGTCCCCCGCACAGGGCGGGCTGGCGAATGACCTGGCGCGGCAGGGGCGGCAAGGCCGCCATGACGCGACTCAGCGGTTGACGCGGGTCTCGACCCGGCGATTGGTGCCGTCGAACCGGTCGGCGGTGCGCGGCTGCGAACTGCCGAAGGCGCGCGGCATGATGCGTGTGCTGGGAATGCCCTGCGCTTCCAGATAATTCACCACCGCGCTGGCCCGCCGGCGCGACAGGTCCATATTGTGCGCGTCGGAGCCGCGGGCGTCGGTATGGCCGTCGACCGCGAAGTTCAGCCCGTTCAGCCGCGGATCCCGGAGGGCGCGGGCGAACTCGTCGAGATTGCGTCGCGCCTCCGGCGTCAGCCGGTCGGAATCGAGCGCGAAATTGACCATCAGGTCGAAGCTCGGCGGCGCTGCCGGCCGACCGCACTCCGCATCGGTGCCCGAGCAGATCGTGCGGCTGGCACTATAGTTGCTGTTCTGGCCAAGTCCCCGCGACTGCCCGAGAGGAAGGTTCGTTTCCGATTGACGTGGCACGGAAAATCGCTCGATGATCTGATCAGCGGTATAAGCCGGCTGCGCAATCGCCTGTCCGGATACAGTCATCGCCGCCAATAAAGCGAAACCGCAGAAGCTCCAACGCATGGAAATCCCCCCGGAGCGATTGAATACTCGCCGAGAATGACTCAGTCTGCTATGACCGTCAATCGATTGACCGGCGTGGACACTTGTCAAATGGGTAACCATCGCGGGCCTCCCTCCGTAAGGGAAATCGGACGTCGACAGGCGGTCTCGGCGCGAGCCGCGATCCCGTCCCGCCGCAGCGGTCCGGCCGCGGCGGCATCACGTGATCGACGCATCGCAGACTGGCACGGCCGCGCCCTCGCCGGTGTGACCGGGCGCACATCGCATCGCGCCGCTCCATGCTTGGTTCGCCTCGCGGAACGGCCTGAACCGCTTCGTTCAATCGCCGGCGAGGACACACGATGACGCTCGCTCTCACGCAGGACCAGCGGCCCGCGCGCCTGAAGACGCCGTTCGGCGGCGACGTGCTGAACCTCGTCCGCTTCGATGGTCACGAAGCGATCAGCACCGCCTTCGACTATGCCATCGAGGCGGTCAGCACCGAGGCGGGCCTGGACTTCGACAAGGCGCTCGGGCGCAATTGCGCGGTGACCTTCCACACCTATGGCAAGGCGCAGCGGCACTTCAACGGCGTGCTGACCGAAAGCGAATGGCTCGGCAAGCGCGGCGGGCTGCATCACTACCGGCTGAAGCTGCAACCCTGGTTCTCGCTGCTCGGCTTCACCGCCAATTGCCGCTTCTTCCAGGACATGTCGGTCACCGACATCATCCGGAAGGTGTTCACCGAGGCGGGCTTCTCCGATTTTCTGTTCAAGACCAGCGAGAGCTACGAAAAGATCGAATATTGCGTGCAGTATCGGGAGAGCGATCTCGCCTTCGTCAGTCGCCTGATGGAGCACTACGGCATCTACTATTTTTTCGAGCACACGGCCGACAAGCACGAGATGATCCTGGCCGATGGCCGCTCGTCGCATCAGCCGGTGCCGGGCCTTGCCACCCTGCCCTTTCGCCACCTCGCCGGCACCAATGTCCGGGACGAGCAGCACATCACCGAATGGAAGCCGGTGCGCCGGTTCCAAAGCGGCAAGGTGAGCCTCAACGACTTCGACTATCTCAAGCCCAATGCCTCGCTGCTGGCCGAGAAGAGCCAGCCCGGCGGCTACGCCAAGAGCGGGCTCGAGGTCTACGACTACCACGCGAGCTATCAGGACCGCGGCAAGGGCGAGAAGCTCGCCCGGGTCCGGCTGGAAGCCCGCCAGGCTCTCGATTTCCGGCGCGAATGCACCGGCGATGCCGCCTCGCTCGCACCGGGCGGCCTGACCACGCTCAAGGACCACCAGGAGGCCTCCGAGAACATCCCCTATCTCGTCGTCGCCTGCACCCATCGCATCCACGCCCAGGGCTATCTCTCGGGCGAGGGCGGCGGCACGAGCTATGAGGGCAGCTATCGGCTCCAGCCCGCCGGCCGGCCGTTCCGCGCACCGGCCGTCACGCCGCGCCCGGTCATTTCCGGTCCGCAGACGGCCAAGGTGGTCGGCAAGGCCGGCGAGGAGATCGACGTCGACGAGCACGGCCGCATCCTCGTCCAGTTCCACTGGGACCGCGACCGCAAGCCCTCGCGCCGTGTGCGCGTCGCCCAGACCTGGTCGGGCAAGTCCTGGGGTGGCGTCGTCATCCCGCGCATCGGCATGGAGGTGGTGGTCGAATTCATCGAGGGCGACCCCGACTACCCGCTCGTCACCGGCACCGTCTACAACGGCGACAACCGGCCCCCCTACGAGCTCCCCGCCAACAAGACCATGGCCGGCGTCAAGTCGCGCTCGTCCAAGAACGACAACGGCTACAACGAGCTCGTCTTCGAGGACAAGGCGTCGTCGGAGAAGATCCGCATGCACGCGGAGAAGGACCTCGATATCACCGTCAAGAACTCCGAAACCCGCGAGATCGGCGCCGAATTTCCCGTGCCGATGGGCCAGCCCTCGCGCAAGACCCAGCTGAAATCCGGCGACGACGAGCTCAGCGTCGATACCGGCAACCAGACGGTCAAGGTCGCCCAGACGATGACGCTGAAAGCCGGCCTGATGATCGAGCTCGTCTGTGGGGCCAGCAAGATCACGATGACGCCGGCATCGATCGACATTTCCTCGCCGCTGATCAATATCAAGGCGGCGGCCGTCCTCAATGCGCAGGGCACGCTGACCAACGTCAGCGGCGCCGCGAACCTGGCGCTGCGCGGCGGCCTCGTGCTGATCAACTGAACGGGGCCGCCATGGCAACCTTGCGCTTTGCCACTGCCCGCGACGTCGCCGAAGCCTTCCCGACGCTGGCCGAAGACATGCTGGCCGAGCCGGGCGAGCACGAACCGCTCGCCTTCCTGCGCGCGCTCGCCGACGGCGAGACGCCGGAAGACGCGATCAGTTTCTGTGCCTATGTCCTGCCGCGCCGCGACGCGGTCTGGTGGGCCTGCCGGTCGGTGCGCGCCCTGGCTTCGCCCGGCGCCGCGGTCGAGGATGTCGCCCTCACCGCAGCGGAAGCCTGGGTGCGCGCGCCATCGGAGGCAAGCCGGATCGAGGCGATGCAGGCCGGCCAGGCAGCAAGCTCTGCCCAGGCCACGACCTGGGCTGCCTTCGCCGCCGCCTGGTCGGGCGGCAACCTTTCGGTCGGCGAGCATGCCGGGGCACCCGCCCCGGCCCATCTCACCGCCAAGGCCGTGCGCGCCTGCCTGCTGATCGCGCTTGCCCGCATTTCGGCGACCGAGCGCCGTGATAGACTGCGTGCCTGCATCGAAGGCGGCATTCGCCTCGCAGCGGTGGATGCCTGACGCAACCGCTCCGGGGGAGACCGATGCCGGAACCAGCTCTGTCGAGATCAGGCCTGTATCCGGGCCAAGATGCGGAGGCCGCCCGTGCTCGCGCTGCGCCTGACCATTGAAAACGAGGCCGCCCTTCCGGATGGCGGACCGCTGAGCTATACGCTGACCGGCCGGCGCGGCATCGACATCGGCCGCGACAAGCACCTCGACTGGGTGCTGCCGGACCCGACCCGCTACATTTCGAGCAAGCACTGCGAGATCCGCTTCCGCGATGGCGGCTACTGGCTGCACGATGTCTCAAGCAACGGCACCTTCGTCAATGGCGCGGCGTTCCGCCTGACCGAGCCGCGACGGCTGCGCGCCGGCGACCGGCTGGAGATCGGGCGCTACATCATCAAGGTCGAGGTCGAGGGCGACGGCTCCGCCGGAAGCCTCGAAGGAGAGGCCGTGCCACCGGCCGCGGCCAGCGACATCTGGGCCGCCGACGGCGAGGCGGCGCCGGCCGCGGCAGGCGAAATCCGCGCGCGGCGCAACGGCCGGCCGGTGATGTCGGGCGACCTGATGGACTGGGCCGTCGATCTGCCCGGCCCGCTCGGCCGGCCGCAGCCCGAGCCGGTTCTGCCCGCCCCGCGCCGCCGGCAAGCGTCCCCGCAGGACGGGATCGGGGACGCGGCTTCGATGGACTGGGCCTTGCCGGAAGAGTTGCCGCCGCCGAAACCGCCGGAACCGGCCGACGCGGCCCCCGTGCCGCCGGCGCCGGAAGCAGCTCGCGCGGAACCGGCCGCGCCGACGCCCCGCCCCGAACCGCCCGCGCGCCCATCCGCGACCTCGGACGCCTTCATCGCGGCCTTCGCCCGTGGCGCCGGCCTGCCGCCGGATCTCTTCGGCGGCCGCGATGCGACGGCCCTCGCCGAGGAACTCGGCCGGCTGATGCTGCTCGTCACCACCGAGCTCAAGGTCCTCATGCAGGCACGCGCGGAAGCGAAGGGCGCCATGCGCAGCGCCAACCAGACCTCGGTCCAGGCGCTGGACAACAATCCCATCCCCTTCGCCCCCACCGCCGAGGATGCCTTGCGGCTGATGCTCGCCGGCAGCGGGCCCGGCTATCTCGGCGCGAGCGCCGCGGTCGCCCGCAGCTTCGAGGCGCTGAAGACCCATCAGCTCGACACGTTCATCGCCATGCAGGCGGCGGTGGACGCGCTCCTCACGCAGCTCGACCCGGAAACGGTCGACCGCGACGCCGCCCCCGACCGGGCGCTCGGCCAGTTGTTCGCCTCGCGCAAGGCGCGGCTGTGGGACCTCAACCTCGCCCGCTGGCAAGCCCTCGCCGCCGCGCATGACGGCGGACTGCGCGGCGCCTTCATGAGCTTTTTCGCCAGCGCCTACGACCGGCGCACAACCGGTCGCTGAATGAGCCAAAGGGCCCGCGCCCCCTTGCAGGCGCGGGGGCGGTTTCAGAACCTCATGCTGAAATTGGCCTTGAAGCCGTGTTGCCGAGCGGATGAGCCGAGCTGGGCGTCATAGGAGAGGCCGAGAACGGCGTTTCGCGAGACCGCCATGTCGAGACCGGCGTTGATGACGGCGGCGTCCCGTGCGAGGGGCACGCCCGCGACGGTGAAGGCATCGCCCCCCACAAAGGCATGGGTCGACAGCGGAACGATGGCCCCGAAGGCATGTCGCCAACCGATCGAGCCGCGCACCGTCGTGCCGATGCCGCCCAGCTCGAAGCCGGCCGAGGCTCTGAGCCCGATCGTGGTGAAGGTGGCGGCCGTCACCTGGCCGTTCGCGTGAAGCGCCGCCGCCCCGCCGCGCTCGCCGAAGCTGTCGGAATCGAGGCTCACATAAGCGAGATTGGCGAAAGGTTCGAAGGCCGCGACCGGCGTATCGATCCGATAGCCTATATCGCCGAAGGCCTGGAAGGTGCCGGCCCTGTACCTGCCCCCCGGGCTGTCACCGAACCCCGCAAAGGCGACGGTGCGGCTGGTGACGAGCTGATGCCACGTATAGGCCAGGCCGGCGCGGAACCCCAGACGACCCCATTGCGTCCCGCCGTAGAGGCCGAGATGATAGTTGTCGCTTTCGCCGGAGGAGAGGCGGCCGCGCGCATTGAAGGTGCTGCGGCTGTAGCCGGCGAGCGTGCCGAAGCGCCAGGTCCCGAACGGTCCTGCGCCGAACGCCGGCCCGTCGGCGCCGATCAGGATGCCGCCGGTGGCCGTCGCAAGCCCGGCGGCGTTGCCGTTGCCGTTGACGCGGCCCCAGGCGCCGAAGCCCTGGGCCCAGACGGCTGCGCGGTCGGCGTTGGCGGGAGCGGTCTGCAGGCCGCTGTCGCCATAGGCCGTGACGGGCATGGCGGAGGCCGCGACGGCGCCGAAGGCGGCGCGGATGCGATCGGTCGCGGCCTCGCGGATGAAACGGCTGTCGGCGATCAGCGCCGTCTTCGCGCTCGCATGGATCTCGCCGGAAAGCTGATCAAGCGCCGCGCGGGCTGCGGTTGCATCCGGAAGGGCCGCCACCGCATCGTTGGCGGGATTGCCGGGTCCGGTGCTTTCGAGGCCGTTGCCCACCGCGCACTGGTTGGAGGTCTGAGCGACGGCGCAGAACGGCACGCTGTTGCGCTTGGCGTCGATATAGACACGGTGGGCATCGTAGCTCAGCGTCAGGTCGACGAAGGGCATGTTCTGGTCGAATGCGTCGAACCTGCCGGTTACGCCGCCATGGGCATCGAGGATCGTCCAGCGGCTGCCGGGCGTATAGAGGCCGCCGGCCTTGAGGGCATGGACCGTGCCACCGTCGATCACGGCTGTGCCGCTGACCCTGATCAGGTCGGTCTGAAGCGCGGGATTGATCTCGGCCTGATAGATCGAGCCCGCGGCGAAGACGAGATTGCCGTTGACGGTGAGGGTGCCGATCGAGTTGCCCGGCGCGATCGTGCCGCCTGAGGCGACCGTCACGACCGATCCGGCACCCGAGCCGACCGTGCCGTGGCCGCCGAGCGTGCCGCCACCGGCCACATGGAGCGAGCCTCCGAGCATGGCCTGGGCGTGGGCGGTGTCGGAACCGACGATCAACGCCCCGGCGGCAATGTCGGTCATGCCGGCAAAAGCCGAACTGTTGCCGTCATAGACCAGCACGCCCGTGCCGGCCTTGACGAACCGGCCCGTGCCGGTGAGCACTCCGCCATAAGCGGCGTCCGCGGCCTGGTCGAACGTGAGCGATGCGCCGGCGCCGATCGCGGCATTGCCGGCAAAGCGCTCGGCGGCGGCGGACAGTCCACCGGCCTGGATCGACCAGTCGAGACCGGAGTTTCCGGTCAAGGTCAGGGTGCCGGCGCCCTGCTTGATCATGAGGCCGGCGGAGCTGCTCAGGCGGCCGATATTGCCGGCCAAACGGCCATCCGCCGGCTGATCGAACACCACCGTGCCGGCATTGATGATGTCGCCCGAGATCGAGCCCGTGCTGCCGATCAGCGTGCCGCCCAGGACGGCGGTATTGCCATAGCTGTTGACGCCCGTCAGGCGCAGCGTGCCCGCGCCGATCTTGATGAGATCGCCCGCGCCCGAGACGCTTCCGGTGAGACCGAGCTCGGTATTGGTTGCCACGTTGAAGACAGCCGAGCCGTCGAGCGTGATCGCGCGCGCGCTGTGCATGCCGGCCGTGGTTGCGAGCGTGCCGCCATTGAAGCGAAGCCCACCCGCCGCATCGCCGAGATTGGCGTCGCTCGATACCGACACGGTGCCATCGAGAAGGCTGGTGCCGCCACGATAGGTGTTGTTGCCTTCGAGAACGAGCGTGCCGCCCTCGGTCTTGCTGAGGCCGCCGGTGCCGGCAATCGTCGTTGCGATATGAGCGGTCGTATTCGTCAGCACCCGAATCTCGGCATTGCCGTCGCTCCGGCCCGAACCGTCGATCATCAGCGTCCCCGAGCCTTCGAGGCGGTAGCCGTTGTCGACGAACTGCAGCCCCTTGAAGCTCTGCACGCCCGCGACCGCGATCGTGCCGCCGCTGAAGCCGCCAGGCTCGTTCTTGAACACGGCGTGATGGCCGGCCCAGGGGACGGGCGCCACGCCGCCCTGATTCAGCCATTGCACGCCGGCGGCGTTCCACGTGCCGTTGCCGCCCTGCCAGTGCTGCAGGGTATTGTCGCCGTTGGCGGCGATGAACAGGTCCACATTGCCGCCACCGGCCTGGATTTCGTAGATGCCGGCAACCGGGGTCGCGCCGATCGCGAGGCCGCGATCGGTGAGGACACCGCCATAGGTCATCAGCCGGTAATAGCCGAAAGCCGCCATGCCATCGGCGGGATGGCTGCTCTGGGACAGGTTCAGCGTGCCATCCAGCGTCAGATCGACGGCGACAATGATGCGGTCGCTGGTTCCCGGGGCGCCGGCCGACAGTCCCGGACTGCCGAGCTCGAAATCGAGGATCGAACCGGGTGACAGCGTGAGATTGCGGGAGAAGTGCAACGTGCCGATCGAATGGCCGGGCGCGATGTGACCGCCATCCGCGATGATCGTGCGGCCCACCGTGCCCGACCCGCCAAGCGTTGCGCCGGCCTCGACCGTGACCGCCGACAGAGGGGACAGCGAACCGTTGACGATCAGCGCGCCGCCGCGGACAGTCGTCGCTCCGCCATACGCGCTGTCGCCGTTCAGCGTGAGGCTGCCCGTGCCGATCTTGGTCAGGGCGCCGTCCACACTGATGGTGCCACCGATATTGCCGCCGAAGACGTCGTTCGTATTGTTCGTTCCCGTCGTCAGCACGGCGCCGGTGTCGAATCGCACTTCGGTTCCCGCCCCGCCGGAGAGCGAGCCGATCTGCTGGTTGAGCTGAAGACGGAAGATCGAAGCGGTCCCCGTCAGGCTGACGGCGACGATGGGCGACAGCGCGTTTTCCCTGTAGACGCCGAACTCCGCGCCATTGGAAATATTGATCGTCGCCGAGGCGAGAAGGCCGCCAAGTCGCATCACCCCGCCGGTGACATTGGTCGGGCCGGAATAGGTGTGGGTCCCAAACAGGTTGAAATCGCCCGCGCCCGTCTTGGTCAGGCCGCCCGAGCCGGAAATGTCACCCGAAAAACCCGCGAAGGACGTATTGTCGACGGTCAGCGTCGCGGCGCCGAGCGCGATGCTCGTGCCGACGTTCCCGCTCAACCCCTTCACGGCCTGGCTGTAGCCGTCGAGATCCCAACTGCCATCGCTGATGTGGATCCCGGCCGAGGCTCCCAGCACATTGGCCGCGCCCATGCGCAGCGTACCGCCGAGAATATTGGTCTCCCCGGTGAAGCTCTGTGCGCTCATCAGGGTGAGGCTCGCTGCGCCCGTCTTGACGAAATCCCCGGGCCCCGAAACGGTCCCGGCATAGGTGCCATCGCTCGCCTGGTCGAAGACGACGCTGCGCGCAATCCCGCTCGCGCCGGTAAAGGTGAGATTGCCGCCAAGGCTGTTGGTGTCGCCGGCCAGCGCCCCCTGCTCGATGGTCCAGTTCTGCGCGCCCGTCCCGGTCAGCCGCACCGTGTTCGAGCCGCTCTTCAGGAAGATGCCGAAGCCGACGAACTGATCGGTCGCGCCGGCGGTGGCCGTCGTCACGATCTTCGAAACATCGAAGGCCGGTGTGGACGGCAGCGTGTCGTAGTCCCCCAGCATCAGCGTGCCGGTGGCGCCGCTCGCCACCACCACATTGCCGCTGATGATCGAGCCGTTGCGCAGCGACAGCGTATTGGTGCCGCCGGTGAAGGTGATGGCGTTGGCCTGGCCGTCCACGCCGACACCGCCGGCGATCGTTCCCGCATTCATCACGCTCAGGCTGGTGCCGACGATGCCGACACCGCCGGACCCCCGCGAGGCCGTGAAGGGGACGAAGCCAGGCGCGCCGCCGCTTCCGGTTCCGCCGGCCGGGGCGTTCTGCGGACCGCCGGCGCCGGGGTTGCCGGCGCCACCACGGATGGTTCCCATGTTGAGCACGGTGCCGCCATAGCGCAGATCGAGCGCCGCTCCAGCCGGTCCGGCATCGCCGCCCGCACCACCGGTGATCTCGCCCATATTGGCGACGCTGGTCGCGCCGCCCGATATCACCCCGGCGCCACCGGTGGAATGATATCCGCCGGCGCCGCCGGCAATGCTGGTGCCGGCGCTGGTGTTCAGGGTCCCGCCGGCGTTCAGGATGACGCCTGCTCCACCACCGCCGCCCGCAACGGTCCCGCCGCCGCCACTACCGCCAACGGCCTGGCCGCCCGGGTCGAAGGTGAGCGTACCGGCATTGTCCAGCACGATCCCCGCCCCGCCGCCACCGCCGCCGCCGAGCCCGTATCCCGCGCCACCGTGACCGCCGCGGACGCTTGCGCCGACACGGATATTCGGGACGGCCTCGGCATTGCGCGCGCCATCGCCGCCCGCACCGCCGCCGCCCCCGCCGCCGCTGAGGCTCAGGCCGCCGGCGCCACCATTCCCGCCCGTACTGCTTGCCGGGATGTTGCCGGTGGTGACGTGGCTGTAGCCACCGCCACCGCCGCCGCCAGCGCTCTGAACGGTCGAGAAGTCGTCGCCGCCGGCGCCGCCATCGGGGCTGACCACCGTCCCGGCGCTGCCACCGCCCCCCGCCGTGGCGCCCGTGCCGGGGCTGCCGGCCTGCCCGGCATTGCCGCCGGCACCGCCATTCGCGTCCCCCTGGCCGCCCGTCGCGCCGAAGAGAAGCTGCGCCCGAGCGGGCGCCGGCATGGCGGCCAGCGTCACCGAGGTGAGCGCGGTGGAACAGAGCAGCGCAAGCATGCGCGCGGTCGCAGGGCGATCGTGAGCAGAATTGGCCGGCATAGTCCCCCCGCAATGTGTTCGGCCGCCGGAAGCAGCCGGACGTCGATGCGGTGGAGACGCTTTCGATCGGCGATGCGACGCTTCGTCGTCGATCGCCCACTGGGATCCCCCAAGGCTTTTTGCGCCGCAGCCGAACTGGCCGGCCGCGGCAGAAGACGAGCCGCATCAACCCAGAGGCAGAGTAGATTCATGCCGGTATATGATTCCACCGATCAATTCTGATCAATTCTTGCCAATTCTTGCAAAGCGCCTTTGCGCTTGCATGCCTCCGCAACTTTTGCGAAGTGGTTGCAAAGGAAAAATGCCGTGGGGGGAGCCCTTATGCAGCCGCGAGGCGATGCTTGATCTCAAGACCCTCCTGGTCGTCACCATGGCAGTTGCAGCGCTGCAGGCCGTGGTCTGGATTTTCGTCTGGAGGGCCTGGCGTCATCTCTACGAGCTGAAATACCTTGCCGTCGGCTTCATCGCCATCGCCGCGGGCGTCCTGCTCATGCTGCTGCGGGGCGACGGTCCGGCACCGTGGGCGATCGTGGTGCACAACACGATCATCAAGCTGGGGCTCGTCCTGCTCGCCGAAGGGCTCGCCCGGTTTCTCGGACAACCTCGCTACAGCTGGATCGGCATCGCGCTGCTGGTCGTGCAGATCGTGGTCTGGAGCGCCGCCGTCGGCATCGATCCGGACGCGATCGAGTTCCGCATCTACGCATCGACCCTGTTCACCGTCATCATGATGTCGATGATGTGCCTGGCGCTCCTGCGCGACCGGACGCAGCCGCCGCTGCTGCGCTGGATCACGATCGCCATGCTCGTCGAATACATGGCTGCCAGCATCCTCCAGAGCGTTCTCGAATACCGGTTGCCGGAGAATTTCGAAAGCGCGCCGATCCTGGCCGACCGCAACGCCTGGTATCTGCTGCAGGGCACCCTGTTCCTCATCGCGTTCTTTGCCTGCCTGCTCTTCATGGTCAGCTGGCGGCTGTCGGCCGACCTGCGCGAGAAGAACGCCGCGCTCTCGCGCGAGGTGGAGGAGAGGAGAACGCTGGAAGCCAGGCTGAATGCGAGCCTCGAAATGGAGCGGACATTGCGCGAAGAGCAGGCGGACTTCATGCGCGTGGTCAGCCATGAGTTCCGCACGCCGCTCGCGGTCATCCGCAATGCGACCGAGATGATCGGTCTCACCGGCGGCCCGTCCGAGCCGGCGACCGGCGCGCGGCTCGCCGGCATCGGCGAGGCGCTCAACCGCCTGTTTTCCCTGATCGACCGCTTCATGGCCGACGACCGGGAGAGCGGCTTTCAGCCCGAGCCAATGGCGGTCGGGTCGCTTCTCGGCGATGTGCGCCTGCATTTCGACATGATTGGACGCGGCGACCGCCTGAACTTTTTCCTCGACGACGACACGCTGTCCTTCTGCGTCGATCCGGACATGCTCGGGACGGTCATCATCAACCTGATCGACAATGCTCTCAAATACTCGCCGAACGGGCAGAACGTCGACATAGCCGCCAGGAATGGACAGGATGTGATCGTGATCGAAGTGCGCGACCGCGGCATCGGCATTCCCAGCGCGGAACGCGGCAAGATCGGGCGCCGCTTCTTCCGCGCGTCCAACGTCAAGGCGATTGCCGGCACCGGTCTTGGGCTCTATGCGGCCCGGCGGCTTCTGGCCTACCACAATGGAACGCTGCAACTGGACGGGAATGCCGATGGCGGCACGACAGCGGTTGTCCGCCTGCCCCTGTCGCGCAAATCCTCCGGTGCGTTCATGCCGAGGGAAGCAGCGGCATGACGCATATCCTGATCGTCGAGGACGAACCGCGGCTCCGGCAGGACCTCGGCGATTTCCTCGAATTGCGCGGCTTCACCACCACCGGCGTGGAGACGGCCCGTGACATGCGCCGCGTGCTCGCCGCCGGCTGCACGCCCGCCATCGTCATCCTCGACGTCGGACTGCCTGATGGCGACGGATTCGAGCTGGCCGCCGAGATCCGCCGGTCCCACGCCTGCGGCATCATCATGCTGACCGCACTCAGCCATAGCGACAACCGCATTCGCGGCTTCGACAGCGGCGCCGACATCTATCTCGTCAAGGACAGCACGCTGCGGGAGGTCGAAGCCGCCATCCGCAGCCTGCTGCGCCGGACCGGGATCCTGCCCGACGCCGCCGCCTCGGCCGAGGACCGCTGGATTCTGAACAATGCGACCTGGCACCTCCATGCCCCGAACCAGCAGGCGCTCAAGCTCACCGCCACCGAATTCGCCTTCGTGAGCGCGCTGTGCCGGCGCTGCGGCGAAGTCTGCCGGCGCAAGGATCTGATCGAGATCCTGATGCGGCCTCGATCCCATTTCGACAATCGTCATCTCGACGCTGTGGTCAGCCGGCTCCGTCGCAAGATCGAGCAGACGCTGCACGTGCCTGCGCCGATCAAGGTCGTCTATGGCGTCGGCTACACATTCACGGGCAATGTCGTCGTGGAATGAATGAAGGCGATGCGGAGGCGCATGCCCCGCCACGCCTCGCCACGCCGGGCGAGCCCGCTAGCCGGCCTCGCTGGACCGGATGATCCAGATGACCCTGGTCTCGCTGTCCGCCAGGTTGCGGAACCAGTGCGGCTGGCGGCTGTCGAACTGGAAGGCGTCGCCCTGCTCCAGGACATGGATCTGCTCGCCGATCTGCAGTTCGAAGCGCCCCTGCATGACATAGCCGGCCTTCTCGCCGTTGCGGCGCCAGGGGTCGGAGCCGGAGCCGCCGCCGACCGCGATGGAGAGCATCAGCATTTCCATCTCCGAATGGCCGGGAGGCGAGAGAAGCTCCTTGGTCAGGCCCGTCTTGCTGAACGCCAAGGTCGAGCGATGGCCGATGCGGGTGATCGTCCCCTCCTCGGCGCTGCGGTCGCCATGGGCCTCGAAGAAGCTCGCCAGCGGCACGCCCAGGGCAACCCGCAGCCGGTCGAGGAGCTTCAGCGACGGCGACGTCTTGCCACGCTCGATATGGCTGAGCATGCCGACCGAGATCTGGCTCTTGGCGGAGAGCGCGGCGAGCGTCAGATCCCGCTCGACACGCAGATTGCGGATGCGCTCGCCAAGCCCGAGCAGCGTGTTCGTGTCGAGGTCGTTGTCGTCGGACATCGAGGGACCATTTCCTGGGCATGCGTGCGGCTGCATGATGCACTTTATACGCCAGTTGAAAAATTCTGACGAGCATCGCCGCTTGTGGCTTGTCAAATTATATTCTGCTGATACAAATTTCTCCCGCGACCTTCAATGAGGGTTTCGCCGGAGAGAATTTCGTCCCAATTCGCGCCCGCAATCGCGGCAGATTGTGCCATAATCCGACCTGGCTGCCCCCATCGGCTTCGCAAGCTAGAACAATCGCCATTGAAATCACGCTCAGGCGATTTCAATGGAGTTGAAAATACTGCGCCACGTCCAGGCTGAAGCCGGATCCAGGATCGGGGATTGCCCATGTCAAAGCTCTCGACCACCAGACGGGGGGCCAATGCCCTGCTTCTCGGGACCGCCCTCGGGGCCTTCCTTCCGGCCCGGCTGTCGCACGCGGCCCCGCAGTCCGGCGGCACCCTGACGATCACCACCACGCCCGAGCCCGCGATCATCACCAATGCGCTGAGCTCGGCGCCGACGACGGCCGAGCTCGCGACGAAAATCTTCGACGGCCTGCTCGAATACGACATGAACCTGAAGCCCCAGCCCTCGCTGGCCGAGAGCTGGACGATCACGCCCGACGGCAAGACCATCACCTTCAGGCTGCGGCAGGACGTCGTCTGGCACGACGGCAAGCCGTTCACCAGCGCCGACGTGCAGTTCGCCCTGATGGAGGTGGTCAAGAAATATCACCCGCGCGGACAGGGCAATCTCGGCCCGGTCGCCTCGATCGATACGCCGGACGCCCATACCGCGGTGTTCAATCTCGCTCACCCCTACCCGCCCTTGATGATGGGCCTGTCGAGCCTGGAATCCCCGATCGTTCCGCGCCACATCTACGAAGGCACGGACTTCCGGAACAATCCGGCCGTCAACAATCCGATCGGCACCGGCCCGTTCAAGTTCACGCGCTGGGAGAAGGGCAACTTCATCCAGCTCGACAAGAACGAGCGCTACTGGCGCCCGGGCCGCCCCTATCTCGACCGCCTGATCGTCCGCTTCATCGCCGACTCGGCGACGCGCGCCGCCGCCGTCGAGCGCAGCGAGATCGACGTCGCCACCTTCGGCACGATCAACCCGGTCGAAATGCGCCGGCTCGAAACCCTGCCGCACCTCGCGATCGCCAAGGGCGGCTACGAGGCGATCGCGCCGGTGATGATGCTGGAGCTCAACACCCGCAGGCCGCCCTTCGACGACAAGCGTGTCCGCCTTGCGGTGGCCTATGCGCTCGACCGGAATTTCATCACGCGCGCCATCTGGCACGGCTTCGGCCGGCCGGCCGTCGGCCCGATCTCCTCGTTCATGAAAGGCAGCGGCGCCTTCACCGACCAGAACATTCTGCGCTTCGACGTGAAGGACCGCCTGGACATCGCCAACCGCCTGCTGGACGAGGCGGGGCTGAAGCGCGGCGCCAATGGCATGCGCGTCAAGATCGTCCACGACCCCGCCCCGTTCGGCGAGGACTGGCGCCGCATGGGCGAATATATCAAGCAGGCGCTCGGCCGGGTCGGCATCGAAGTCGAATTGCGCAACCGGGACTATCCGTCCTTCGTGCGCCAGGTTCACAACGAATATGATTTCGACATGACGTCGACCTGGTCGATCGGCATGGCCGACCCGACGCTCGGCGTGCAGCGGCAGACCTGGTCCAAGACGATCAACCGCAACGTGCCGTTCGGCAACGTCTCGCAATATGCCAACCCGGAGGTCGATGCGCTCTGGGAGGCCGCGCAGACCGAAAACGATCCGGCGAAGCGGAACCGGATCTTCCACAAGCTCCAGGAGCTGCTGGTCGCCGACAGCCCGATCATCTGGCTGATGGAAATGGATCTGGTCGCGGTCCAGAACAAGCGCGTCCAGGATCTGATCACTTCGCCGCTCGGGCTGCGCGGCGGCCTCTACGACACCTGGATCAAGCGCTGACGCGCTTTGCGCAGGGCGCCGGCCTGCGCCGGCGCCGCCCTTCCCCAAGCGAGGTGTGCGATGTGGATCGCCCGCGGCAGGTACATCGTGGATCGGTTGATCCGCGGCCTGCCCATCATCTTTGCCATCGTGGTGGTCAATTTCTTCCTGATCCGCCTCGCGCCGGGCGATGCCGCGCAGGTCCTCGCCGGAGAGGCGGGGGCCGCGAGCGAGCAGTATCTCGAGCAGGTGCGCCGCCAGTTCGGGCTCGACCAGCCGCTCTATGTCCAGTTCTTCAGCTACATGAAGAACATCGTTCTCTTCGACCTCGGCTATTCGTTCCGCCACGGCCGCGACGTCGCCTCCCTTATCTTCGATCGGCTCGGCGCGACGGCCCTGCTGATGGTCGCCGCCATGACCGTCTCGGTCACGCTCGGCATGCTGCTCGGCGCCATCGCGGCCATCCGCGACCGGACGCTGGTCAGCCATGTCATCGTCGTCTTCGCCGTCGTTTCCTACGCCACGCCGCTGTTCTGGGTGGGGCTGATGCTGATCATCGTCTTCGCCATCAATCTCGGCTGGTTTCCGACCAGCGGCATCATCACTGTCGGCGCGGACTATACGGGCCTGCGCGCCGTGCTCGACGTCCTGCACCATCTCGTCCTGCCGGCCGCCGCGCTCTCCTGCTTCTACATGGCGCTCTACACCCGCCTGATGCGTGCCTCGATGCTCGAGACCCTCGGTCTCGACTTCATCAAGACCGCCCGCGCCAAGGGGCTGGGCGACCGCAAGATCGTGCTGAAGCACGCCCTGCGCAACGCCGTCCTGCCGGTCCTGACCATGGCCGGCGTGCAGGTTTCGGCGATGCTGGGCGGCTCCGTCATCGTCGAGTCCGTCTTCGGCTGGCCGGGCCTCGGGCTCCTCGCCTTCGAATCGCTCTTTGCCCGCGACCTCAATCTCCTGCTCGGAATCTTCTTCCTCTCCTCGATCCTCGTCGTCGTCACCAACGCCGTCGTCGACGTGATCTACACGATCGTCGATCCCAGGATCGAGCTCACATCGGGACGTGCCCATGGCTGACGACCACATTCGCCAGCCCGGCGTGCTGTGGCGGGTTCTGACCAATCCCGCCGGCGCGGTCGGACTGTTCCTCATCAGCTGTGTCGTGGTTCTGGCCATTGCCGCGCCCTGGCTTTATCCCGACGGCCCGTTCGAAATGGTCGGCATGCCCTATGGCCGGCCTTTCGACGAGTTCCTGCTCGGCACGGACATGCTCGGCCGGGACATCGCCGCCGGCATCGCCTATGGCGCCCGCATCTCCCTCGTCGTCGGCGCCGTCGCGACGCTCTGCATCGTCGTGCTCGGCACGGTCGTCGGCGGCCTCGCCGGCTACTATGGCGGCCGCATCGACTCGGCGGTGATGCGCGTGACCGAATTCTTCCAGACGATCCCGACCTTCATCGGCGCCATCGTCATCGTCGCGATCCTCGGTCCGACATTGCCCCATGTCATCGGCGCCATCGCCATCGTGTCATGGGCGCCGCTCGCCCGCCTCGTCCGCGCCGAGGTGATCAGCGTCAAGAACCGCGAATTCACGTCGGCCTGCCTCGCGCTCGGCATGGGCGACGTCAGGATCATGATCGTCCAGATCCTGCCGAACATCCTGTCGACCATCGTCGTCGCCGGCTCGCTCATGGTCGCGACCGCCATCCTGTTCGAGTCCGGCCTGTCCTTCCTCGGGCTTGGCGATCCCAACATCATGACCTGGGGGTTCATGATCGGTGCCGGCCGGTCCGCCATCCGCACCGCCTGGTGGATGGTGACGCTGCCGGGCCTTGCCGTTCTGTTGACCGTGCTTGCGATCAATCTGCTCGGCGATGCGCTGAACGAGGCCCTCAATCCAAGGCTCAAGCGATGACCGGGTCTTCCGCCCTCCTCACCGTCGAGGGACTGCGCACGGAATTTGTCTCCTCGCGCGGCGCCTGGTTTCCGGTCGTCAACGACGTCAGCCTGCAGGTCGCCGGCGGCGAAACCCTGGCCGTGGTGGGCGAATCCGGCTGCGGCAAGAGCATGCTGGCGCATTCGATCATGCGGCTGCTGCCGAAGCGCATCGCCCGCAATGCCGGGGGCAAGGTCCGGGTCGACGGGCGCGACCTCCTCGCCCTGACCGAGGACGCGATGCGCGGCGTCCGCGGCAAGGACGTCTCCATGATCTTCCAGGAGCCGATGACCAGCCTCAATCCGCTGATGCCGGTCGGTCCGCAGATCGTCGAGAGCATCGTCGAGCATGAAAGCGTCAGCCTGCGGGAGGCCAACAGGCGCGGGCTCGATCTCATGGAGCTGGTCGGAATTCCCGAGCCCGCCGCCCGCTTTCATCAGTACCCGCACCACCTGTCGGGCGGCATGCGCCAGCGCATCGTCATCGCCATCGCTTTGGCCTGCCGGCCGAAGGTGCTGATCGCGGACGAGCCGACCACCGCGCTCGATGTCACCATCCAGGCCCAGGTCCTGGCGCTGATCGACCGGCTGAAGCGCGAGCTCGGCATGGCCGTCGTGCTGATCACCCACGATCTCGGCGTCGTCGCCGAATGGGCGCAGCGCGTCATGGTCATGTATGCCGGCCGCAAGGTGGAGGAGGCCGATGCCGAGACCTTCTTCGCCTCGCCCATGCATCCCTACAGCCGTGCCCTGCTGGCCAGCGTGCCGCGTCCGGACGACGTCATCGACGGGGTCGTGACGCCGCTCGCCGAAATCCGCGGCGCGGTTCCGCCGCTCGATCGGCTGGGGCCCGGCTGCGCGTTCGCCGAGCGGTGCGATCTCAGCACCGGCGCGTGCCTGTCGGGCACACCCGCATTTCGTCCCACCGCGGCGGCCGGGGCGGTTGCCTGCATTCACGCAGGACAGTGACCATGTCCCAGCCTCAGTCCCCGCTTCTCGCCGTCGACGGCCTCGTCAAATACCACGCGACCGGCGCTGGCACGGTGCGTGCCGTGGACCGCGTCAGCTTCGACGTGAAGCCCGGCGAAACCCTTGGCCTTGTCGGTGAATCCGGCTGCGGGAAATCGACTCTCGGCCGCACCATCGTGCGCCTGCACGAGCCCGATGAAGGCGCGATCCTGTTCCAGTCGCAGGATATCAGCCATCTGTCGCGACGCGCGCTGAGGCCGGTGCGCCGCCGGTTGCAGATGGTGTTCCAGGATCCCTACGCCTCGCTCAATCCGCGCCGCACCATCCGACAGATCCTCGACGAGCCCTATTCCGTCCACGGCATCGGAAGCCGGCCCGAACGGGTCGAAAGGGTCGCCGCGCTGATCCAGAAGGTCGGCCTGCACGCCGACCACGCGAACCGGTATCCGCACGAGCTCTCGGGTGGCCAGCGCCAGCGCATCGCCATTGCCCGGGCCATCGCCCTCGAGCCGAGCCTCGTCGTCTGCGACGAGCCGGTCTCCGCCCTCGATGTCTCGATCCAGGCGCAGATCATCAACCTGCTGCGCCGCCTGCAGGCCGACAGCCACGCGGCCTACCTGTTCATTTCGCACGACCTCTCCGTCATCGGCTATCTCGCCGATCGGATCGCGGTCATGTATCTCGGCGAGATCGTCGAGCTCGCGCCGAAGCGCGACCTCTGGAAGCAGCCGCTCCATCCCTATACCCAGGCGCTGTTCTCGGCCATCGCCGAACCGCTGCCGCCGAGCGTGCCGCGGCGCAAGCGGGTCGAGATGACCGGCGACATGCCGAGCCCCATGAAGCCGCCCTCCGGCTGCCGCTTCCATACGCGCTGTCCGATGGCGATGCCGCGGTGCCGCGAGGCCGTACCGGCCTTGAAGGAGGTCGCCTCGGAAGCGGGGGACGGCCGGAAGGTCGCCTGCCACCTCTATGCAGACCCCGCCTAGCCCCGCGCCGCCCATGCCATTCGCGGCCGCCGGCCGGCCCTGTCCGGACGCGCCGGCACCGCCCGTCCTCTCCCCTCGCTCGACATTTCCTGAAAGGAACGACGATGAAGTACATCACCGCACGCGTCAGGCCGGAAAAGGTCTATTTGGGCTATGACGAGAATGATCAGATCGTCACCCGCCCGATGCCGAACACCGAGTTCGTCGAGAAGGTGATCCGGATCGACCGCATCCTCTCCTTCACCGAGTCCTACATTTTCATCGAATGCCCGCACGAGACGGTTCAGACCTGGGAATACGAGGGCAGTCTCGAAGACATCAAGTCGCGCCTGCGCGGCGCCGGCATGCTGATCGACTGAGGCGGCCAGGGAGGCTCGCCTTCGCGGGCCTCCCGTGCCCTTTCGCCCGTTTTGCAGAGCCCTGTCCCGATCCTGCCGACGAGTGCCGATGATGGAGAGTTCCTGCCCCACCGCCCGGATCGCCTTCCTCGTGAACGGCGAGACCGTCGCCGTCACCGCCGATGTCAGGCGGACATTGCTGGACCTGCTGCGCGAGGACCTGCGGCTGACCGGCACGAAGAAGGGCTGCGACCACGGCCAGTGCGGCGCCTGCACGGTGCATGTGAACGGCCAGCGGGTTCTGTCCTGCCTCACGCTCGCCGCTTCCGTGCACGGCAAGGCGGTCGCCACCATCGAAGGCGTCGGCCGTCCGGACCAGCTCCACGCGCTTCAGGAGGCCTTCATACGTCATGACGCGCTCCAGTGCGGCTATTGCACGGCCGGCCAGATCATGTCGGCCCTGGAGGTCATCGCCGACACGGCCATCACGACCCGCGACCAGGTGCGCGAACAGATGAGCGGCAATCTGTGCCGCTGCGGCGCCTATAACGGCATCGTCGACGCCATCATGGATGTCAAAGCCCATGCGGCCCTTTGAGTTCCAGCGCGCCTCGTCGCTCGCCGAGGCGCTCGATCTGCTCGCACGGCCGAACGCCCGCGCGCTCGCCGGCGGGACCACGCTCATCGACCTGATGAAACTGGGGGTCGAAGCTCCCGCCACCGTGATCGACATCGGCGGGCTGCCTCTCGACGAGGTCACACTCGCCGATGGCCGGCTGCGACTGGGCGGGCTGGCCAGCAACAGCAAGGTGGCGAGGGATGCCATCGTGCGCGCGCAGTTCCCCGTCATTTCCGAAGCGATCCTGGCCGGCGCCTCGGGCCAGATCCGCAATGCGGCGTCGATGGGCGGCAACCTGCTGCAGCGGACCCGCTGCGCGTTCTTCCGGTCCCACGACTGGCCCTGCAACAAGCGCGCGCCCGGCACGGGCTGCCCCGCGCGCGACGGCGCCAATGCGCACCATGCCGTTCTCGGCACAAGCGATCACTGCCTGGCGGTCCATCCATCCGACCTGGCGGTGGCGCTTCTGGCGCTCGACGCGGTCGTCGCCCTGCAGTCGAACGCGGGCATGCGGCGCATTCCCCTTGCCAGCCTCTACCGCCTGCCCGGCTCGACGCCGGACATCGAGACGGTCGTGGCCGCCGGCGAGCTCATCACCCATATCGACGTGCCCCAGACGGAATTGGCGGCGCGATCGGGCTATCTGAAGCTGCGTGGCCGTGCATCGTACGAATTCGCCAGCGCTTCGGTCGCCGCCGCCGTGCGCTGCGAGGACGGCCGCGTGGCGGAGATTGCCGTTGCCCTCGGCGGGCTCGGGACCGTGCCCTGGCGCGACCGGTCGGCGGAGGCGCTGCTGATCGGCGAGAGCCTCACCGACGCGGCCATCGACCGGTTCTGCACCGCGCTGCTCGCGCCGGCCCGGCCGACCGAAGCCAATGCCTACAAGCTGGATCTGGCGCGCGGCGCCGTCCGCCGGGCCCTGATGCGGAGCGCGTCATGCTGAAGCAGATCGGCTCGCCGCGCAGCAGGATCGACGGCAAGGCGAAGGCGACGGCCGCGCGGCCTATGCGGCCGACCGCAGGCCCGCGGGCCAGCTCTACGCCCTCGCCGTGCGCAGTCCTGTCGCCGCGGGGATCATGACCGGGATCGACACGGCCGCCGCGCGCGCGGTGCCCGGCGTCGTCGCCGTCTACAGCCACGAGAACGCCGCCGCCCTGCTCGACTGGACGCCGGACCCGGACGTCTTCGCCCTCAGCGGCGAGGCGCTGGGACGCACCGCCCTCGCCGCGGCGGAGCCCGAGGCCCCTCCCGCCTATCTTCCCCTCGCCGGACCGGACATCGTCTTCGCCGGACAGTGGATCGCCGTGGTCGTCGCCGAGACGCTCGAGGCGGCAAGGCAGGCCACGCTCTGCGTTCGGCCTGCGATCGACGCGGCGCCCGCCTCCGTGGATCCCCGCCCGGACGACGACCGGTTCCTCGATCCCGGCTTCTTCTTCGCGGCGGACATGCAGGTCGAGCGCGGCACCTGGCCGTCCGGCGCGACCGAGACCGCCATTTGCGAGACCTACCGCACGCCGATGCAGTTGCATCACCCGATGGAGCCCTCGGCGACGGTCGCCCACTGGGACGGCGATGCCGTGACCGTCCATGATTCCACCCAAGGCACGATGGCCGCGCGCGACTATATCGCGCGATCGCTGAAGGTACCCGCGGAGAAGGTCAGGGTCGTCGCGGCCTATGTCGGCGGCGGCTTCGGCGGCAAGAACCAGATGTGGCCGCACCAGGCGCTCGCGGCCCATATCGCCCGCGCGCTGAAGCAGCCGGTCCGCCTCCAGCTGACCCGGGCGGACATGGCCGTCGCCTCCGGCCATCGCTCCGGGACCGAGCAGCGGATCGCGCTGCGGAGCGACCGCGACGGCGCGCTCTCCGCCCTGCGGCACGTCTCCTATGTGCCGACCTCCATGCGCGGCAACTTCTTCGAGCCCTGCGGCCTCAACACCCTGATCCTCTATGACACGCCGGCGCTCGAAGTGCGGCACCACGTGGCGCGCAAGAACATTCCCAGCCCGACACCGTTCCGCGCGCCTGGCGAGACGCCCGGCTCCTTCGCCCTGGAATGCGCAATGGATGAGCTGGCCTTCCGGCTGCGCATGAACCCGCTCGAGCTGAGGCGGCGGAACTTTGCGGCCGAAGATCCCTACCATCGGCGCCAATGGTCCTCGAACCAGCTGCTCGAATGCTATCGCCGCGGCGGCGAGGCCTTCGGCTGGCCCGGCGGGTTCGTGCCGCCACGGACCATGCGCGACGGCGAGGCACTGGTCGGCTACGGCATGGCGACGACCGCCTATCCCGCGCCGGCCCTGCCCGCGACCGTGAGGCTGAGGCTGACCGTTGCCGGGTCCCTCACCATCGAGACTTCGGCGACCGACATCGGAACGGGAATGTATACGATCCTGGCCCAGACCGTCGCCGACGCGCTGGACCATCCCTTCGACGATATCGCCGTGCGCCTCGGTGACACGACCCTGCCGCTCGCCCCGACGGCCGGCCGTTCGAAGTCGACGGCCAGCATCCTTCCGGCCGCGGCCCGCGCCTGCAAGGAGCTGAGGGCGCGATTGGAGGAACTCGCGTGCCGGCACGCCGCTTCGCCGGCGTCGAATCGGTCCCCCGGCGCGACCCTGGAGGCCGCCGGCCTCGACGAGCTCGTCGTCGAAGGCAGCTCCGCCGGCATGACCGGCGTGAAGGACCGGAGCTACTATTCGTTCGGCGCCCATTTCGTCGAGGTTCGCGTCGACGAGGCGATCGGGCGGATCCGCGTTTCACGCATCGTCAGCGCTCTCGACTGCGGCCGGATCATCAATCCGAAGACCGCGGCCAGCCAGATCAAGGGCGGCATCATCTTCGGTCTCGGCATGGCACTGATGGAGGCGGCCGAATTCCACCCGACCCACCATCGCATCGTCGGCGACAATCTTGCCGATTACGCGGTACCGGTGAATGCCGATGTGCCTGACATCGACGTGATCTTCCTCGACACACCCGACGACGCCTTCAACGAGTTCGGCGCGCGCGGGCTGGGCGAGATCGGCGTGCCCGGCATGGCCGCGGCGATCGCCAATGCGGCGTTCCATGCGACCGGGCGCCGGTTCAGAAGCCTGCCGATCACGCCGGCGGCCATCGTCGGCGCGAGGCCGGGCTGAGTCCGGCCGCCGCTAGTCGACCCGGAAATACTGCCTGAGCACGGCGACCGGCTGCGTCGCCGCGCCGATATCGCGCTGCAGGGCCGGGAACAGGACGCTGGCGGCCACCTGGCCGCGGAAGTCGAGGGCGGCCGGCCGGCGCAGCGCGATGATGGCGAGCGCCAGTTCCGGCCGGCGCTGTCCCGGCGGGCCCGGCTCGGCGGTGATGCTGACCAGGCCGCCGCCGCCGGCCTGTCCGCGCATCGGAACCTGGCGCACCATGCCGTCATCGGACACGACCAGCACGCTGACGCTGCGCGTACCGCTGCCCAGCACCGTGCCGTCGATGCGGCCGCCCGGGGCGACCGAGAAGCTGGCGAGTTCGAAGCGCATGGCGGCATCGCGTGTTTCGGCCGCGGCCTTCAGGAAGGCGACCGCCGGGCATTGCGCCTCGGCGAGCGGCCGGAACAGCACCGTCGGCTCGAAACCGTAGGCCCGGCTGAAGGCGCCATGAAAAGCCTCCACCGCCGGGCGCGAGGCGCCGAAGGCTTCCACCTCGATCCGCCGCCCGCTGGCCGCGCGAACGGCGAGGAACAGGCACGCACCGCCGTCATGAGCGCGAACGAATTCGTCTGGTGTCGGCGGCACCGCGGGCTGGGACGGCGGCGGCACGGACGGAGCCGGAACGACCGGCGGCGCGGCGGC